>JAYZHZ010000122.1:0-3450 GCA_036166035.1 Bacteroidota bacterium | reverse complement strand
GCAATAACCATAGTTGCTCTCACTCTACTTTCAAAAGTTTTTATACAGACACCAAATCAAATAATTGAAAATAATAGCCCAAATATTAATCAAGCCAATGAAAAGAATGTTATACCCACAACACCATCACCAACTGATATTGGTGACTTACCTCAAGAAATTGATTCATTATTATAATCACTTTCATTGACAAAATGTCAATTTTATTTTTTTGGCATGGATTGTGTTATGTGTATAAATAAAGATATTTTATAAAATAATTATTTAAACTTTTATTAATTGTAAAATGGCAAAAATTAATTTTAAACCGTTAGCTGACAGAGTTCTAGTTGAACCTGCAGCTGCTGAAGAAAAAACAGCATCTGGAATTATAATTCCCGATACTGCTAAAGAAAAACCTCAAAAAGGTAAAATTATAGCTGTAGGTAATGGTACAGCTGAACATAAAATGAATGTCAAAGTTGGAGATAAGGTATTATATGGTAAATATTCAGGAACTGAACTATCAATAGATGGTGTTGATTACCTTATAATGAAAGAATCAGACATCTTTGGAATTGTTTAACATATTAAATTATTTATAATGGCTAAAGAAATACATTTTAATACGGAATCTAGAGAAAATCTAAGAAAAGGAGTAGATATACTTGCTAATGCTGTAAAAGTTACACTTGGACCAAAAGGTCGAAATGTAATATTGGATAAGAAATTTGGTGCACCAACTGTCACTAAAGATGGCGTTTCAGTTGCAAAAGAAATTGAATTAAAAGATGCAGTTGAAAACATGGGAGCACAATTAGTAAAAGAAGTTGCATCTAAAACTGCAGATGATGCTGGAGATGGAACTACTACAGCTACTGTTTTAGCTCAAGCAATATTTAACACAGGAATAAAGAATGTTGCTGCAGGAGCAAATCCTATGGATTTAAAAAGAGGTGTAGAAAATGCTGTAAAAACAGTTGTTGATGATTTAAAGTCACAATCTAAAGACATTAAGGATTCAAGTGAAATATCACAAGTTGCAACAGTATCTGCAAACAACGACCATGAAATTGGTAATATGATAGCAGACGCAATGGATAAGGTAGGTAAAGATGGTGTGATTACTGTTGAAGAAGCTAAAGGAACTGAAACTGAAGTAAAAACTGTAGAAGGTATGCAATTTGATAGAGGATATTTATCTCCGTATTTTGTAACAAATACAGATAAAATGGAAGCAGAATTAGAAAATCCATACATTTTGATTTATGACAAGAAAATATCTGCTATGAAAGAATTACTTCCAATTCTTGAAGCAGTTTCTCAAAGTGGAAAACCTTTGTTACTTATTGCTGAAGATATAGAAGGTGAAGCTCTTGCAACCATTGTAGTTAACAAGATAAGAGGATCTCTTAAAGTAGCAGCTGTTAAAGCACCAGGCTTTGGTGATAGAAGAAAAGCTATGTTGGAAGATATAGCCATTTTAACTGGAGGAACTGTTATATCGGAAGAAAGAGGTTATAAACTAGAAAGTGCAACAATTGACTATCTTGGTACAGCAGAAAAAGTAAATATAGATAAAGACAACACAACAGTTGTTAGTGGAGCTGGGAAAAAAGCTGACATAGTAGCAAGAGTAAATCAAATAAAGAAGCAAATTGAAAATACAACTTCTGAATACGATAAAGAAAAACTTCAAGAGAGGTTGGCTAAACTTTCAGGTGGCGTTGCAATTTTATATGTAGGTGCTGCTACTGAAGTTGAAATGAAAGAGAAAAAAGATAGAGTAGATGACGCATTACATGCTACAAGAGCCGCAGTACAAGAAGGTATAGTTGCAGGTGGTGGAACTGCTTTTTTAAGGGCAATATCTTCTTTAGAATCATTAAGTTTAGAAAATGATGATCAAAACACTGGTATATTAATTGTGAAAACTGCTTTAGAATCTCCTATCAGGACAATAGTTGAAAACTCTGGTGGTGAAGGATCTGTAGTTATTCAAAACGTGAAAGAAGGAAAAGGTGATTATGGATATAACGCAGCAACAGACAAATACGAATCTATGTTTAAAGCTGGAATAATTGATCCAACAAAAGTAACAAGATTAGCACTTGAAAATGCTGCTTCAATTGCAGGATTGTTAATAACTACCGAATGTGTAGTAGTTGACGAACCTGAGAAAGAAGCTCCTGCTGCCCCTCCAATGCCTCCAGGTGGTGGAATGGGTGGAATGATGTAATTAAAAAAACATCCAATAGATTATTAAAAGAGACTAATTATTAGTCTCTTTTTTTTTTGATACGGTAACAAAACCTTCTTCTTTCCATGCTATAATACCACCTTGAAGGTTAAATGCACTTTCAAAACCCTTTGATTTTAAAATATTTACTGTTTTCATAGATCTATTTCCACTTCTGCAATAAATAAAATAATTAAAGTTTTTATCAAGAGAATCAAGACTAGATTCAAATGATTCATTATAATAGTCAATGTTTATTGAATTTGGTATTTTTGAATCATTTACCTCTTCTAATGTACGAACATCAATTAATATGTTAAAAGGATTATTCTCATTTATAATTTCTTTTAGTTTGTTAGGAGATATGTTAAGATTATCCTGATTGAAAAAAAAAATTATTAATAATAGTTTGATCATTAATTAAATATAACTTTTTTATTTTTTTCAATCCCAATCATTCCATCAGATATATTTAATACATTATTTATATTATTTTTTAATAATATAGATGAAGCTACACTTGATCTATAGCCAGATCTACAGTGAAGAGCGTATTTCTTATTTTTATCAAAAATATGAATTGAATCATTCAATTCATAAAGTGGAACGTTTATAGAATTCTTAACACTATTATTATCATGTTCTGATGACATTCTAACATCTATAATATCATAATCATACACTTCATGGATTTTTGAACCTTTTTTTGATGGTAGTTTTCTAAGATATCTATCAAAATCAGGAATTTTTACATTTTTATTATAATACCCCATAACATTTTCAAAACCAACCCTAGATAATCTTACTATACTTTCATCCTCTTTTCCTTCATCGCATATAATAACAAGACTATCTTTTAATTTAAATAAATTTGCAGCTGTTATAGCAAACCTTCCACAAAGGGGAATATTTATTGAATTTATAATGTGGCCACTGGAAAAATCAATAGTTTCTCTTGTATCAACAATGTTGATTTCTTGTTTGACAAAATCTATAATTTCATTTGATTTAAGTGATTTAGATGATTTTTTAAAAAGTTCTTTTTGTTTTTTATAACCATTTTTATTTAATAATGCAGAATCTTTAAAATACTCAGGAGCTTTAGGTATATTATTAGTTATAGACTCAATAAAATCATCTTTATTACTAAATTTTAATGCATAATTGGTTTCTTTTTGTTTTTTTAAAGTTGAAAATATTTCTTCAGATAAACTTTTACCACATTGTGTCCC
>JAYZHZ010000121.1:0-8700 GCA_036166035.1 Bacteroidota bacterium | reverse complement strand
ATATTGAAAAAAACATAGATGATGCTGATAAGTATGGTGAGTACCTTAAAGAACCAATTTTAATATCAGATGACTTTCCTTCAGATAAACATCATGGTTGGAAATATATTTCTGTTGGACCTGACGGAAAATTATATGTTCCTGTAGGAGCACCTTGCAACATATGTGAGAGTAATGATGAAATTTATGCTTCAATTACACGTATGAACATTGATGGTAGTAATAGAGAGATTTATGCTAGTGGTGTTAGAAATACTGTTGGTTTTACTTGGCATCCTGAGACTGGTGAAATGTGGTTTACCGATAACGGTAGAGATATGCTTGGAGATAATTATCCACCATGTGAACTAAATAGAGTAGTTAAATCCAATCAGCATTACGGTTATCCCTATTGTCATGGAAGTGATATTTCTGATCCAGAATTTGGTGGAGAATACGACTGCTCTGATTTTGTTAAACCAGTTCAAAATTTAGGACCTCATGTAGCTCCTCTAGGTTTAAAATTTTATACAGGAAATATGTTTCCAGATGAATACAAAGGAGATCTTTTTATTGCTGAGCATGGCTCATGGAATAGATCAAAAAAAATTGGATATAGAATTACTCGAGTTAAAATTGAAAATAGTAGGTCAGTTGGTTATGAACCATTTATTTATGGTTGGTTAGATGAAGATGAACAAGAGGCTTGGGGTAGACCTGTTGATATTCTAATTCTAGAAGATGGCTCAATGCTTATATCTGATGATCATGCAAGTATGATTTATAGAGTTTCTTATACAGGATAATATCAAATTATATTTACCTCAGCTTCTAGAGATATAGAAAAATTTTCTTTTACATTTATTTGAATTTTTTCTGATAAATCTTTAATATCTTGTCCTGAATTAGAAGAATTATTCACAAGTACAAGTGCATGATTTTTATATACTCCAACACTTTTGTCTGAAAATCCTTTCCATCCACATTTTTCAATTAACCATGCAGCTGGTATTTTATATTTTTTATTATCCATCTTAATAAAAACAAGATCGTGGTATTTATTATTTAAATTGTTGAAGGTTTTTTGATTAACAATTGGATTTTTAAAGAAGCTACCAGCATTACCAATTTCTTTAGGGTTTGGAAGTTTTTTATTTCTAATTTTTATAATTTCATTACGAACTTCTAAGAGAGTTAGATTTGTGGTTTTTAAATGGGTGAGATCTTTATATGAAAGATTAAAATCAGATTTTTTATAAAGTTCAAATTCTACTGATGTTACGAAAAAATTATTCTTTAATTTTTCCTTAAATATGCTATTTCTGTATTTGAAATCACATGCATTTTGGTTAAATTTTTTTGGCTGATTTTCTATTAAATCGATACCATTTACTTGAGATATGAAGCTTTTTACTTCGACTCCATACGCTCCAATATTTTGTATTGGCGCAGCTCCTACGGAACCAGGAATCAAAGATAAGTTTTCAATTCCATACCATTTATTGTCAACACAATATGAAACAAAATCATCCCAAGACTCACCTGATCCTACTTTTAATTTTATTTTGGCTTCATCTTGATAAATTATTTCAATTCCCTTAATGTTATTATACAAGACAACTCCATCAAAATCCTTTGTAAAAAGAATATTAGAGCCACCACCAAGAATTAATTTTTTTTCCTTTTGATAATTTGGATAATTAATGAAATTAATTATATCATCTGAGTTATTAATTGATAAAAAAAACTTTGCATTATGATCAACACCAAATGTATTTATTTTTTTTAAAGAATAATTAGTTCTAATCTTCATTATCATGAAATATTTGTGAATACAAATTGAACATCATCATCATCTTCTAATTTATCTAGCATTTTTTCTATATCAATCAACTGATCTTCAGAAAATTCCATTGGATTATTGGGAATTCTTTTAAGAAATGATTTTGATGGGTTTATATTAAGTTTGTTAAGACCTTTATTAATAGTTCCATATGAAGTATAATTTCCATAAATTATAATTTCAGTTTCATTTAATTTAATTTTTTCAAGCCCATAGTCAATCAGAAAAAGTTCTAAATCATTAATATCTTGTTCTGTTTTTTCTATATGAAAAACTGATTTTCTTGTAAACATAAATTCTAGTGAACCTGGAGAAACAAGATTTCCATCAGACTTATTAAAGTATGATTTAATATTTGCCGTAGTCCTTATTACATTGTCGGTTGCAGTTTCAACAATTACTAGAACACCATGAGGCCCCTTTCCCTCAAAAGTTTGTTCAACAAATTTTTTTATTTCTTTATTATTAGCTCTTTTTATTGCAGAATCAATATTGTCTTTTGGCATATTTTCAGCCTTTGCATTTTGAATGGTAGCTCTTAACTTAAAATTCATTTCAGGATCTGTACCTCCTTCTTTTGCAGCTAATGTGATTGCTTTAGAAAGTTTGGGAAACAATTTTGACATTTTATCCCATCTTTTCTCTTTTGCTGCTCTTCTATATTCAAATGCTCTTCCCATAGTTAAATTCCTTATAAGAATGAAAAAATGTTCATAATAACTAAATTACAAAATATAGAATTAATTAGTCTATTATAAATCCTAAGTTTAATTTTGTAAATGGAAGAGAAAATTATAATTCTTGACTTTGGTTCTCAGTATACTCAACTCATAGCTCGAAGAGTTAGAGAATTAAACATATATTGTGAAATATATCCTTACGATAAGTTTCCAAAACTTAGCAGTAAATACTTAGGTGTGATTTTATCAGGCAGTCCTTATTCTGTTCATGATAAAGATTGTCCAAATATTCATTTAGAAAAATTGGAGAACTTACCAATTCTTGGAATATGTTACGGAGCTCAATTAATTGCAAATAAAGATAAATGTAAAGTATCTGAATCGAAGATAAGAGAGTACGGTAGAGCAAAGTTGTCATATGTAAATACTGACAATATTTTGTTAAAAGAGGTTGATCAATATTCTAATGTATGGATGAGTCATGGAGATTCGATTACTGAAATTAACGAAAATTTTGAGATACTAGCTAGTACTGAAGATGTTGAAGTAGCTTCTTATTACAACAAAAAAAAGAATTACTATGGCCTTCAGTTTCACCCAGAGGTTACGCATACTGATTTTGGAAAGAAAATTTTAAAAAATTTTACAGTTAATATATGTGGATGTACTCAATTATGGACTCCTGAAAAATTTGTTGATTATACAATAAATGAGTTAAAAGATAAGTTAGGAACTGATAAAGTAATTTTAGGATTATCAGGTGGAGTTGATTCAAGTGTTGCTGCTATGCTTATTCACAAGGCAATTGGAAAAAATTTATTTTGTGTATTTGTAGACAATGGTTTACTAAGAAAAAATGAATTTCAAAATGTATTGAATTCTTATGAGAATTTAGGACTTAATGTAATTGGAGTTGATTCAAAAGATATATTTTATCGTGATTTGAAAGGAAAAACGGATCCGGAAGAAAAAAGAAAATCTATTGGGAAAAATTTCATTCGTGTATTTGAAGATGAAGCAAAAAAAATTGGCGATATAAAGTGGTTGGCTCAAGGTACTATTTATCCAGATGTTATTGAATCTGTTTCAGTAAAAGGACCATCTTCAACTATTAAATCGCATCACAATGTTGGCGGATTACCAGAAAAAATGAATTTAAATGTTGTTGAACCTTTAAATTTATTATTTAAAGATGAAGTTAGAAAAGTAGGAAAATCCATAAATCTTCCAAAAGTTATTTTAAATAGACATCCTTTTCCTGGACCAGGATTGGGAATTAGAATTTTGGGTGAAGTAACAAAAGAAAAAGTAAAACTTTTACAAGAAGCTGATGAGATTTATATTTCATCTCTAATAGATAGAGGCTTATATGATGATGTATGGCAGGCAGCATCAATATTATTGCCTGTAAAATCCGTTGGTGTAATGGGAGATGAGAGAACATATGAATTTACTATTGTTCTAAGGGCTGTTTCAAGTCTTGATGGTATGACTGCAGACTGGTCAAGACTACCTAATGAGTTTTTAGCAGAAATATCAAATAAGATAATAAATAAAGTGAAAGGAATAAATAGAGTGGTCTATGATATTTCTTCAAAACCACCCGCAACAATAGAATGGGAATAAATAATTGATATGAAGAATATTATCCTTTTAATGTTATTTTATGGTTTTTCTGTTAATTTGTCTGCGCAGTCTGATTATTCTCAATTTATGAGAATTAAAAAATTATTTAATCAAAAAAAATACTATGAACTAATTAACATTAATTCTGTTATTAAAAATAATAGTGAATTCTATCACTATACAATTTTCTATAAGTCAGTCTCTTATTATAAAATAAATCAAAAAGAAGAATCACTAAAATATCTGAATCAAATTAGAAATGAAAATCCTAATTGGTCACAGATTGATGAGGTTTACTTTTGGATAGTTAAAATTGTTTCAGAAAAAAATCAGTTAAAAGAGGCTATGTATTATTTTTCATTGGTGTCAGAAGAAGATATATTAAGTGATTTATACCCTCTTATTGATCCACTAATAAAAAAAATTAATTCTTTTAATCAGTTAAAAAAATTATATGAGGAATATCCAAAAAACAAATCAATTGCTAAGTATTATGGAAGAATGCTTTTACGAGAGTATTTGAGTGATGAAGTAATAAACAAGATAAATAAGATATTAAGTATTGTTAAGAAAGAGGATTTGTTTATTTCTGATAATAAAAAATTTAAGATTGCCTTACTTCTACCATTTATGTATGAAGGATTAAATAATAATTATTACATAAAAAACAACGATTTCATTATGGACCTGTATGCAGGTATGTTATATGGATTAGATATGTATGATTCAATTAATTCAATGATTGAATTAATAGCTTACGATACGAAGAGAGATCCAGAAGTTGTGAGGAGATTAACAAATGATGGGAGTTTAGATGGTATGAATTTAATAATAGGGCCATTATATGGAAAGCCAATAAGTATAATTAAGCAATATTGTCTTGAAAATAAAATTTTAATGATAAATCCACTATCTAGTAATAATCAAATAATTGATGATAATAAATATAGTTTGTTATATAAACCATCAATAAAAACTATAGCAAACAAGGCATCTGAATATGCAATAAGTAAATTTTCTAATAATAAGAACGTAATAATTTTTTATGAAAAAAATTATCAAGATTCATTAATAGCCTCTATATATACTCAAAGACTCAATGATGAAAAATTTAATATTATTTATTCAAAATCGGTATCATTAGAAGATTCTAGACTCATTCTTGATTCTCTTGCTAGCACCTATGAAGAAATTTTATCTGATTCACTTTATGATACTCTTCAATATGTTTCTGGATTAGATATAAAAGATGGAAGAGGTATTGATGATTTAGATACAACATATAAATATATTGAGAGATTTTTTATAGAAGATGATAGCATTGGACACATTTTTGTGTCTTCAAAAAACTCATTGTTTGCTTCAAATGTAGTAAGTGCTATAGATATTAGAAGTGATACTATACCAGTCATTGGTTTTGATGATTGGCTTGATTATAATGTAATTACTGTAAATCAATTTCAAGAATTGAATATTTCACTAATTAGTCCTTCATATTATAATTCTTCATCTCAAGAATATATAGAGATTAATGAGTATTTTTTTAAAAATTACAGTAGAAATGTTTCAGATAATTTTATTAATGGTTTAGAGCTTATAAATATGATAATAAGTATTAATGAAAATTATGGAAATTATTTTCAATTTGGACTTAGAAATGAGGAATTAATTTCTGGTAAAATATCATTAGGAGCATTCTACAAAAAATATAATGATAATCAAGTTGTACCAGTAGTTAGAGTATATGAATCAGAGATAGTTCCAATTAACTAATCAATTTTATATTCCATTCTCATTTGGAAAGGATCATAAAATTTATTTTTTATCATGCTCTCAACTAGCCAGTTGCTCTTTATCAAAGGATCGAATAGACTTTTAGTTTGTTGAAGAGATGAAATTATTTTTTCAAATTCTGTTTTTTGCTTGGGGTATTCTGTTATTTGATAAGTTTCTATTTCTGCTAATTCAGCAGCTAAATTAATAGCATCGTTGAACTCACCAACAATATCAATAAGATCTAATTCTTTTCCTTCCTTTCCATAGTAAACCTTACCTCTAGCTAGTTTATCAACTTTATCTGTACTCATTGACCTTCCATCAGCAACTATGGACAAAAAGTCAGTGTAAATTTGATTAACTCCTCTTTGAACTAGCTTTTTTTCATCTTCTTCCAATGGTCTAAAAGGATCAATTTCGCCAATATTTTTATTAGTTTTTATTTGATCCGTCGTTATTTTAAGTTTATCGTTTAAAAGACCAGACATTTCAGGAAATATTCCGAAAACACCTATAGAGCCAATAATAGAACCACTAGATGCTATTAATGTATCTGCTGGCATGGAAATATAGTATCCACCTGACGCGCATACGTCTGACATATAAGCAATTAAAGGTTTTTCCTCGTTTAGTAATTTAAGTTCTCTTGCAATCAAATCAGAGGCGAATGCACTACCGCCTCCAGAGTTAACATAAAGAACTACAGATTTGATATTTTTACTTTTCTTGATTTTTTTAATTTCTTTTATAATTGATTCTGAATATATTCCATCATCTCCACTTCCTGGTAATATAGTTCCTATGGCATATAATACAGCTATTTTATTTCTATTGTACGTATTACTTTCTAAAGTTTTTAGATATTTAAGTAAAGAAATCTTTTTGTAAGAACTATCTACTTTACTTTTTAGATATTTTGCCATTTCGTCTTCATAAATTAGGCTATCTACCAATTTATTATTTAGGGCATCACTAGCTAGTTCAGTCTCAAAATTTTCAATCATCTCAAAAAGATCACGTTCTTCAAGGTCTCTTGAGGAGGATATTTTATCCAAATAATTTGACATTCTGTAGTCTAATAAATTTAAATACTGTTCCTCATTTTCTTTACTAAAATCTGTCCTCACATAAGTTTCAGCGGCACCTTTGTATTCACCAACTCTAAAAAGATTAATATTTATGCCTAACTCATCTAACATGTTTTTATAAAAAAATGAACTTACTCCAAAACCACTTACTGAGATAAATCCAGGAGGAGAAATTGCAATAAAATCTGCAACTGAGGAAATAAAGTAAGCACCTTTAGTTTGCAATTCAGCATAAGAATAAATTGGTTTTTTCTTTTTAAAATTTTCAAGTATATCTCTTACCTTTTCAGCTTTATTGAAGCTAATACCGACATTTTCTAAGTTAAGATATAGTCCTTTTATGTTATCATCTTTAGAAGCTTTTTCAATAATTTTTTTAAATGTATTGATGCTTATTTTTTGTTTAGATTTATTGTTTTCAAGAATTGGAATTGGTAAAGGTACCTCAAAATCAAAATTCAGCTCTTCAGGTTTTGTATCTCTATCTCCAATTATGTTTAAGTCGTCAATAAATAAAAGTGTGTTTTCCTCTACAACTATTTCTTCGTTTGTACTTGGAGAAAATAAAGCAGATATTACACTAAAGAATAGCATAAGTAGAATAAATGCTATAAAAACAGATAAAATTCCCTTTATTGCACCTATAAAAATTTCCTTTAAAAATTTCATTAGATAGTATTTATTTTACAAATTTTTCTGCTAAGATAAGATCTTCTTTTATATCTATGCTAAAACTATCAGATTTAGTTACTTTAATTTTTATTTTATAGCCATTTTCTATCCATCTAAGTTGTTCTAATGATTCTTTTAATTCATTTTCAGATGGTGGTAGAGATATTATTTCTTTAAGAATTGCAGGCGTATATGCATAAATACAAATATGTTTATAATACTTTGTTTTAATATCTTGATGAGGAATTAAAGACCTAGAAAAGTACATTGCCTCATCAAAATTATTTTTTACTACTTTCATAATTGATTTCCTGGCTATTGATTTAGAATATTTTTCTTCTTTTATTAAAGTACATATCTGATTTGGACTATTACATATAGAGATTATATCCACTATTTGTTCTTTTTTTATAAATGGTTCATCTCCTTGAATGTTTATAATAAAGTCATAATCTATCTTAAGTTTTTTGTATGCTTCATAAACTCTTTCCGTTCCATTGAGAGGTTTATTTGATGTTAAAATTACATCTCCAAATTCTTTTACATGGTCAAAAATTTCTTTATTAGGAGTAGCTACATAAACTGAGCTTAACTGCTTAGAGTTTACAACAGATTCATAGACTCTTCTAATCATTGATTTTCCTCCAATATTTATTAAAGGCTTACCCGGTAGTCTAGAAGATTCCATTCTAGCTGGTATTATTCCAATAATTTTCATTTATGATTTTTTTACTTTTAGATTAGAGCCCTCATTACTTATAATCTCAACCTTAGTGTTTTTTTCGATAAATTCACCAGAACTAGTAGCATCATAAATTTCATCATTTATGAGAATTTTTCCACTTGGTCTAAGTACTGTAAAGGTTTTTCCTTTTTTACCAATTAAATCATCTGAATATTTTTTTGAGATATATCCTAAATCTGAATTTTGTGTCTCATCTAAAGAGATTTTCTTGAAAGCCTGAGAATCTGTCAATTTTATTCCTCCAAACAAAATCAATATACCAAATGCAAAAACCGATATTAAAACTGATAA
>JAYZHZ010000120.1:0-8655 GCA_036166035.1 Bacteroidota bacterium | reverse complement strand
GAGAAATCAAATATAAATTTTAGTTCTGAATTTGCTCAAATTGTTCCTGGAACTTCTAATGTTATAAATGGTGAAGGAATTACATATATTGATGATTTTGAAAGTGCAGTAATTCCACTTTCATTGGGTAGTTCATCCCTCTCATGGAAATTAGGGTCAACTCCTGAAACTAGTAATGATAAGTTTGACTTGAGTAATCTCACGTCCAATAACCTTGGTTACTCATATAAAAGGGCAAAAATTGCATGGTATACTATCGACAATATTTTCTATTTAAATGGAGGCTCACAAAAGCCTGGTAATATATCGTTGGAAGATTTACAAAACAATTATGTAAAAGCAGTATCTCCTCAGGATATTTTTAGACAACAGGATCGACAATTAATAAATACCAATTTGCCAATTTTTGACATCGCTTATTTTCCTAGTGAGAGAGGTCAGTATAATTATAATCCAGACTTGTTACCATCAGGACTTCTTAGAAATCCACAGTTTAACTATGGAGCAATAACAAAAAGTATCACTAATGATACTGATTTTGATAGAACGAATATACAATACATTGAGTTCTGGCTTATGGATCCATTTATAGGTGGAGAAAATGGTAAAATTTTGGATGGTTTATTCAATAGAAATAATACAACAGGTGGAAAATTAGTTTTTAATTTAGGTAATGTTTCAGAGGATATTATGAAGGATAATATTCATGCTTTTGAGAATGGCTTATCTCCTGATTATTCTAATGATGGTATAAAAATTAATGAGTGGGGTAGAGTAACATCTAAACAATATTTGACTAAATTTTTTGAAAATAATAATTCATCAAGAGAGAATCAAGATATTGGTTTGGATGGATTGAAAAATATTGATGAAATTTCACATTTTAAAGAAGATTTTTTAGATAAGTTAACTCTTACAGGAGCAGGATTGTTAAAAATAGAATCAGATGTTTCAGCAGATAATTTCAATTATTATTTGGGAGAAAATTTAGATGAATCAAATAAAAAAATATTAGAGAGATATAAAAATATTAATGGAATGGAAGGAAATACACCTCTTTCATCTAACACAAATTTCTCTTCACAAGGATCACCATATCCTGAAAATGAAGATTTAAATGAGGATAACACATTATCAGATTTAGAGAGTTATTACGAATATGAGATAGATCTGCTTCCAGATCAGTTAGCAATAGGTAAAAATAATATTGTAGATAAAATTGTAGATAAATCTGGAAATGCTACATGGTATCAATTTAGGATTCCAATTCGTAATCCTGATAGAATTCATGGAAATATATCTGATTTTAAGACCATAAGGTTTATAAGAACCTATCTAACTGATTGGGAAGAACCCGTAGTCCTTAGATTTGCCAAGTTTCAAATGGTAGGAAGTCAATGGAGAAAATATGAAGAATCACTTTTTCAATCAGGTCTAAATGAAGTTCCTGAAGGAACAGATTCTGATTTTCATATTTCAGTAGTTAGTATTGAAGAAAATAGTATCGGATCTGACACAAAATCTCCATATGTAGTACCGCCTGGAATTCCAAGAGATATAGATAATACAACTATAGTTCAAAGAAGGACAAACGAACAATCCCTTCAAATATGTGTTGATGATTTATCGGATGGGGATGCAAAGGCAGTATTTAAAGAATCAAATTTTGATTTAATAAACTATGGAAGAATTAAAATGTTTATACATGCTGAACCAAATAATGGAGATATAATATCAGATAATGAGATACATGCTTTCTTAAGGTTTGGGTCTGACTATGAAAACAACTATTATGAAATTGAACTTCCTTTAAAGATAACAAGGCCTAGTCTAATTAATCAAAATCCTTCAAATATTGAGAGGTTGATTTGGCCAGAAGAAAATGAAATTAATGTTTATTTAGAAGAATTATTGTCTCTTAAATCTGAAAGAAATCGACAAAATGTAGATGTTACACTGCCATATTCTAAAATATCAAATAATGGTAAATATGTTTTCAAAATAGTTGGAAGACCAACTCTAAGTTCGATTTTAAATTTTATGATAGGAGTAAAAAATCCTTTATCAGATGATAAATCATCTAAATCTGCATGCTTGTGGTTTAATGAACTAAGACTTACTGATTTTGATAGGACTAAAGGTTGGGCAGCAAATGCTAGCCTGAATTTAAAACTTTCTGATTTCGGAATGGTTTCTTCATCTGCAAGATATACTTCTGTGGGTTTTGGATCAATACAACAAAGAATTTCCGAAAGGTCAAGAGAAGAAACCCTTCAGTACGATGCCTCAGCTAATCTTAATTTAGATAAGTTTTTGCCTTCAAAGTCTGGAATTAAATTGCCTCTATATATTTCAACTTCAAAAACAATAATAACACCAAAATATGATCCACTGGATAAAGATATACCTCTATCTGCATCAATTAAATCATTTGACACAAAAGAACAACAAGATGAATATAAAAGATTAACAGAAGAAAGAGTAGAGTCAAAATCAATAAGTTTAAATAATGTGAGAAAGGAAAGGACAAATTCAGAATCAAGAATTGATTTCTGGGATATTGAAAACTTTTCAACAGGTTTTTCTTATAGTGAAAGAAAAAGTTCCAACGTTACAACTCAATTAATAGAGACAAAAGAACATAGAGGAAACTTTGCATATAACTTTTCACCTAAAAATATTTCTTTCCAACCATTTAAGAGTATAAAGTGGCTTGATTCTAAAATTTTCAAAATTATTCAAGATTTTAATTTTAACCCTATACCATCAAATATAAATATAAGAGGGGATCTCAATAGAATGTTTAATAAAACACAGTATAGGAACTCAGATCTAAAAACTGATGGTGTAGATCCTATTTATGAAAAATATTTTTCATTCAATAAATCTTATGGTATTAGATGGAACATTTTTAATAGTATGAATATTGATTTTAGCGTAATTAACAATTCAGTTGTTGATGAGCCCGAAGGAGAGTTAGACACAAATGAAAAGTTAGATAGTATGTTTTATAACCTAAAAAGGCTGGGGAGAACAAAAAATTTCAACCAAAATATTAAGATTAATTATAAACTGCCAATAAATAAATTACCGTTATTGGATTGGGTAAGTTCTAATGCAAAATATTCTTCAAGATATATTTGGTCTGCTGGATCCTACCAGCAGTCAGATACTTTGGGAAATATTGCTGAAAATGGTAGAGAGTATTCATTATCGACCAAGTTAGATATATCGAAGCTTTATGATAAAATTCCAATTCTTAAAAATTATAATAAAAAATATCAAGAGAAAGATTCAATCAATTCAATTTTTCAATCTAGAATTTTTGATGGAATAATGAAATTAATAATGTCAGTGAAATCAATAAACTTAAATTACAATGTTAATGAGAGAACAGGCTTAGCAGGTATAATTGATTCTCCTGGTATATTCGGTTTAAATTCATTTTCTAAGTCACCTGGTTGGAATTTTATACTTGGTTCTCAAGATTCAAATATTAGAAATTTAGCAGCCGATAGAGGATGGTTGGTTAAAAATATTTATTTAAATAATCCATTTATTCAATCAAGAAATAACAATTTCCAATTTAGAAGTACTATTCAACCTTTAAACAGCTTAAGAATTCAGTTAGATGCAAAAAGAATTGTTTCAGAAAATTTTCAAGAAATTTTTAGATTTGACTCTTCAAATGATTCTTATGTATCATTGACTCCAAGTAGAGGAGGAAGCTTTTCATTATCTTTTCTTTCTATAAAGACAGCTTTTGTAAAGGATGATAAATTCAATAACTCTCCAGTATTCAAAAATTTTGTAGATAATAGAACAATTATAAGGGATAGATTAAACCAACTAAATAAGCAAGGCGAGTATGGTTTGAATTCTCAAGATGTACTGATTCCAGCTTTTATTTCAGCTTACTCAGGTTCTGAAGCCTCAAATTACGCATTAAAACCATTTCCTAAAATTCCTATACCTAACTGGAGAATTGATTTTTCTGGCTTGTCTAAAATCAAATCTTTAAGTGATATTTTTTCTTCAATTACAATAAGTCACTCTTATCAAAGCATTTACTCAATTGGAGAATTTTCAAATTCTTTATTATATGTAGATGACTTAGATTTTAGAAATTCTATTATGAATTATCCACTTGCATCACAACAAACTGAAAATGGTCTAATACCATTTTTTATAATTAATCAGGTAAGAGTAACTGAAAGATTTTCGCCTCTTATTGGGATTAATGTTAGAACTAAAAATAATTTGAATGCAAGAATTGATTATAAAAAAGATAGAAATATTATGCTTAATTTATCTAACTCTCAGGTAACAGAAATGAGAAATTCTGATTTCTCGATTGATTTTGGCTATTCAAAAGATAAACTTAAACTCCCATTTAAGTATAGGGGAAATATTATTGTGCTCGATAACGAGATAGAATTTAGATTGAATTTTATAATTAGAAATACCTCAACAGTTCAAAGAAAAATGGATGAGGAAAACATCATAACAAATGGTAATTACAATTTCCAATTAAGACCTAATATTAATTATACTGTAAATAACAGAGTTAATTTGATAATTTATTATGATAGAATTATTAACAAACCAATTGTATCAAACTCTTTTCCTAGATACTCAACAACTTTTGGTGCAAGGTTGAGACTTAGTCTAAATCAATAAAATATTAAATCCTTTAATAAAAAAAATTCATTTATTATATTCGTCCAATGAATTTAGAAGATCTAAAGTATACCAATGATCATGAATGGGTAAGATTGAAGGGAGATATTGCTTATGTTGGTATAACAAATTTTGCTCAGGGTGAATTGGGAGACATTGTTTATGTTGAGATTGAAACACTAAACCAAAAAATTGAACAAGGTGACGTCTTTGGAACTGTTGAAGCTGTAAAAACAGTTTCGGATCTTTTTATGCCAATATCTGGTGAGATTATTGAGATTAATCAAAAGTTGGAGTCCGAACCTCAGTTAGTAAATAATGACCCTTATGGAGAAGGTTGGATGGTTAAGATAAAGTATGATGATGTATCACAATTTGATCAATTGCTAGATCTTAATTCTTATGAAAAACTTATCAATTAATTTTTACAGATACCTTACCCTATCTATAGCTTGGGGGGGGGTTATTGTTTATTTGCTTATTATTTATTCTCCTAAATTTGGGTTGCCTACTTCTTTCCCATTTTTGGATAAGGTAGTTCATTTCATTTTATTTTTTATTCAATCTATATTTATTACCAATACAATCTATGAGTATAGGAATAGAAATAATAGAATTTTACTTATTGTATCAATAATTTTCCTTCTTTTACTTGGAGTAATAATTGAAATTCAACAAATATATTTACCCTATAGAACATTTGAGATAATGGATTTGATCTCCAATTTTGTAGGTGTTTTTTCTGGTTCATTTTTCATTATATACTTCAGAAACTATAATTAATTGTATAAATTTATCAAATGGAAATAAAGAAACATCCAGATGCAGATTTAGAGAAAAGGAATGGGCTTTTCTTAAACATTGGTTTATGTGTTAGCTTACTTCTAGTAATAACGGCATTTGAATGGAGATTTTATGATAGAGGAGCTGGTATGGACTTAGGTTCAATAGATGATGATTTTGAAGATCTAATGGAAATTCCACCAACAGAACAACCTCCTCCGCCTCCTCCTGTTATTCAACAACCTGAAATAATTGAGGTTCCTGATGAGGAAGAAATTGAAGAAGAGATTGAGATAGAAATTGATGTAGAAATTACTGAAGAAACAGTAATTGAAGAGATTGTTTTTGAAGAAGCTCCTGAGGAAGAAGAAGTAGATGAGATTTTTACAATTGTTGAAGATCAACCACAACCACCTGGAGGTATGAATGCATTTTATAAGTATGTTTCCACAACCTTAAGATACCCTGCACAGGCAAGGAGGATGGGAATAGAAGGTAAAGTTTTTGTCCAATTTGTTGTAGGTAAAGATGGGTCTCTTACAGATGTTAAAGCTATAAAAGGAATTGGTGCTGGTTGTGATGAAGAAGCAGTTAGGGTTATATCTAAAGCAAAGAAATGGTCTCCGGGTAAGCAAAGGGGTAGGCCTGTTAGAGTTAGGATGATTTTACCTATTACTTTTAAGCTAGGTTAAACAATATTATAGATTTCTTCTTTTATCTTTTCAAGATTATTTTTCATATTTATTACAGCTTTTTGGATGCTAAATTCTCCACATTTTGATCCGATTGTATTGATCTCTCTACCAATTTCCTGACAAATAAAATTTAATTTTTTACCATTTGAGTTTGGTAAATTTAATGTTTTCATAAATAGTTTTAAATGTTTATTTAATCTTATAATTTCCTCATTAATGTCTATTTTATCAAGGAAGTAGAATAACTCTTGTTCGATTCTATTTTTGTCAATTTTTGTGTTTTGGATTGTCGAAATTTGTTTTAGGATAGTATTTTTTTTATTAGATTTTCTTTTCTTATCAACTCTGACTATTTTATTTAAATCATTAATTATCAAGTCAATATTTTTTTTTAAGTCTTTATAAATAGATTTTCCTTCTTCAATTCTAAAATTAACACACTGATTTAGAGCTTTCTTGACACTATCTATTATTATTTTTTTTCCAACTATTTCTGTTTTACTATTCATAAATTCTTTGTTTAACATGAGTGTATTATTGAACAGAGTCGTTTCATTAATATTTGGTAAATTTTTTGATAATCCTTTTATCTCATTAAATAAAGAAGCAAACTTATTTTTATCTAGATGGTTTATTTTATAGTTATTGTTATAGTTTATTTTTATTACTAGATCAGTCTTACCTCTAAATAATTTTTTTTTTATAACATTTCTAATCTCTTTTTCATAGACATATAGATATGATGGACCCTTATAATTAAAATCAAAAAATTTTGAGTTTAAGGATCTTATTTCAATTTCTAATAATATATCTTTTAGAGATTTTGTGTAGTATCCGAAAGCAGTCATTGATTGTATCATATAATAATTTAAAAACTATATCCTATTGATAAATGATATTTTGTATTACCGACTTGATAATCTTCAATGGGTTTCGCAATATCTAATTTAACAAAGTAGTCCATGACAAATGATCTTATTCCGAAACCATAACTTGCTAGCCAGGGATTTTTTGAATTTTCTATCTCTGCTTGAAATACCGATCCAGGTTCTTTTATCAACCATGTATTTACATCATTTTTTGAGCTAAAAGGAGAGTTCACATTCCATGAAGATCCCAAATCAAAAAAGGCTATCAACTGTAAATTGTTTAAAAAATTGCTAGTTACACTTCTTCCTAACATTGTTCTAGTTAGGGGTATTCTAATTTCAGTATTAAGAACTAATGCTTTAAATCCATCAAATTTATTAAAATTATATCCTCTTAGATTTATATATTCACCAAAAAGAAAGTTAATATTATTTAATCCATTAGCAACTAATAATGGGTCGTTAATACCTTTATCTTCAGTTGAACTTATCAATGAATTTTTCACTCCTCCAAGAATATATTTATAAGGAGTATTTCCAAATGAGTGTCCATAAAATAGTCTGCTAGATAAAATTATATTATCTATAATTGGTTCGTGATGAATCAAATCTATAGAGAAATTATTAAAATTTCTTTTTTGGTTAATTTTAGAATTATAATTTTTAAAACTTACTTTTAGTTTAGTCCCTATTTCCAAATTCATCCCCACCTTTTTTGAATTATCAAACATAAAATTTAATAAGTATCCAAGATAATTTGTTTTTTCATAGAACAAAAAGGGTGGTGGTGTATTATTTAAGACTCTGTAATCAAGATCATAAAACTTAGATATAGACATAAAAGGTGAGACTTCTATCCTAGAGAAATTAGATATTGGATATGAAAAATTTATATTAATTTGATTTAATGAATACTTGTGATAAATATAATTTTCAGAATCTTCTGCGTATAAGATATTCCTATTTAGAGATAGTTTGATATCAAATCTATGCCTTAAATAACTATATTCCGTATAAATATCCGAACTCTTTAAGCTTGAAAAAGGCAAGAAACTTTTAGCATATAATTTATGGTCTTCAAATAACTCTATAAAATCTGTTTCAACTTGTGTTCCATAACCTTCTATTGGATCTATCTTTACAAAACTGTTAAAATTATTTTTTATGAATGAATATTTATATTCATTTGGTGCTCGAAGTGTATTCTCTTTTTTATACTTTTCAATATTCTTTTGTATAGATGATTTTATATATTCCTCATCTTCAAATTCAAAATCATCAGTTGATTTAAAATCAACATTATTTTTCTTTTGTTTTACTATCTCAACATTTTTTCTCTTTTCAATTGTTTTCTTTCTTTGGTAATAATCGATTCTTGATGTTTGTGGTCCAAAAGTTGATTTATTTACATCAAAATTCTCTATCCTATTTACTATTATTTCACCTTCAAAAAGAGAGTTATATAATAAACTATTTGATGATTTATTGAAGTCATAGTTTATTATATTAGATTTAAAATTAGAGATTTGTTTATAACCATCAGTAGTACTATAACTATATAGGTTGTAAATTCCTTTTAAATCACTTAAATAGACTAGTTTATTTTTAGATAAAGACATTGGTTTGAT
>JAYZHZ010000119.1:0-2683 GCA_036166035.1 Bacteroidota bacterium | reverse complement strand
TTAGAAGTATCTCCTGTAACTCTATCATCAAATCTCATACCTATTGCGATTAATAAATCAGCTTCATTTGTTTTTATATTTGGTGCATAATTACCGTGCATTCCTAAATATCCAACATAATTTTTATGATTACAGCTAACTGCAGATAGTCCTAATAGGGTAGAAGCCATTGGTATTCCAGTTTTTTCTGAAAGTTTTACAAGCTCTTTCTCAGCATTAGATAATAAAACACCTTGTCCTACAAGAATTAGAGGTTTTTTAGAATTATTAATAATATCAGCAGCTTCCTTGATTTTTTTCTTATCAATTATAGGATATGGATGATAGCTTCTTATTTTTTCACATTTTTTATAATTAAATGATAATTCTGAAAATTGTGCATCTTTAGTTATATCAATAAGAACAGGACCTGGTCTCCCAGATTTTGCAATATAAAATGCCCTAGATACCACTTCAGAAATTTCCTCAGAATTGGTTATTTGATAATTCCATTTTGTAACGGGCATAGATATGCCAATCACATCAGATTCTTGGAAAGCATCGCTGCCAAGTAGCTGAGAAGGTACTTGGCCGGTTATACAAACTAATGGCGTGGAATCAATTTGTGCATCTGCAAGTCCAGTAATTAAATTTGTTGCACCTGGCCCTGAAGTTGCAAAACAGACTCCAACTTTTCCAGACACTCTCGAGTACCCTTGAGCAGCATGTATAGCTCCTTGCTCATGTCTTGTTAGAATATGATTTATTTTTTTCATGTAATCATATAATGAATCATAAATAGGCATTATAGCTCCACCCGGATATCCAAAAATTGTATCTACTCCTTCTTCAATTAGAGATTTAATTATTGCCTCTGATCCATGTATTTTTTTCATAAATTAGTCTGTTGTACAACCTTCAGATGCTGAAGATACTGAATTAATATATTTTTTTACCACTCCCTTCTTAAACTTGTAAGGTTGCAATTTTATTTTTTTTACTCTTTTTTCAAACTCTTTATTATCAATTTCTAGATTAATAGTTCTTTTTATTGAATCAATTTTTATTTTATCTCCATTTTTGATTATTCCTATAGGCCCTCCAACAAATGATTCAGGACAAATATGACCAACAACAAAACCATGGGAACCTCCTGAAAATCTTCCATCAGTTATAAGTGCTACATCCTTTCCAAGTCCTGCTCCAATCACAGCACCTGTTGGCTTTAACATTTCAGGCATTCCAGGGCCTCCTTTAGGGCCAGAATTTTTTATTACTATAACATCTCCCTTTTTAACTTCATTTTCAATTCCTTTGATTGCTTCAAATTCATTATTGTAAACTCTAGCATTTCCTTCAAATACTTCACCTTCCTTTCCAGTTATTTTAGCTACAGCTCCATCTGGTGCAATGTTTCCATATAATATTTGAATGTGCCCATTTTTTTTAATTGGATTATTGAATGATTTTATAATTTTATTATCAATTTTTCCCTTTACATTTTTTAAATTTTCTTCTACAGTTTTTCCTGTTACTGTCATACAATCACCATGTAAGTAACCATTTTCAAGCATATATTTCATAATTACAGGAGTGCCTCCCATTTTATGCACATCTTCCATTAGATAATTTCCACTCGGTTTAAGATTAGCAATAAATGGAGTTTTATCACTAAATTCTTGAAAATCTTTTAAGCTTAAATTAATGTCAACTGATTTTGCCATTGCAATTAGATGCAAAACTGCATTTGTTGATCCTCCAAGTGTCATTGTAATAGAAAGAGCATTTTCAAATGCTTTACGAGTCATTATGTCTTTTGGTCTTATATCTTCTGAAAGTAAATTTTTTATCGCTTTACCGATTGATTTAGTTTCTGTTTTTTTACTACTACTTTCAGCTGGATTTGATGAACTATAAGGTAGACTCATTCCCAAGGCTTCTATAGCTGAAGACATAGTATTAGCAGTGTACATACCACCACATGCACCTGCGCCTGGTATGCTATTCTTTATTATACCTTTGTAATCTTTATCACTTATTTTCCCTTTTAGTTTTTGCCCATAAGCTTCAAAAGCTGATACAATATTTAATGCTTTCCCTTTGTAATTCCCCGATTTAATAGTTCCTCCATAAACTAAAATTGAAGGTCTATTTATCCTGCCTATTGACATCATTGCTCCTGGCATATTTTTATCACAGCCAACAACAGCTATTATTCCATCATAAAACTGAGCGTTAACAATTGTTTCAATAGAGTCTGCAATTATTTCTCTGGAAATCAATGAATAAGTCATTCCAGAAGTACCATTTGATATTCCATCACTTACTCCGATTGTATTAAATATTAGTCCAACAAGATCTTGATCTATAATACTTTCTTTTATTTCTTTTGCCAGCGCATTTAGATGCATGTTACATGGATTTCCTTCAAATCCAGTACTAGCTATACCAATTTGTGGTTTTTTAAGATCTTTTTCATCTAATCCAATTCCGTATAGCATTGCTTGAGCAGCAGGCAAAGAATTATCTTCAGTTATTGTTTTGCTATATTTATTTAGTTTCATAATAAAAATCCCATTCTCTTACAGAATGGAATTACATATTTGTAGTTTAATATATATATATTAGTTGCTGGTAAAAATAGTTATTTAAGTTATGATTTGAAAATATGATAACTAACGATGCTGTTATTTTTGGAATATTA
>JAYZHZ010000118.1:0-32524 GCA_036166035.1 Bacteroidota bacterium | reverse complement strand
ATGAAAAAATTTAGAAGGGAAAAGCTTAGTTAATTCTCCAAATAAATCATTAATGAATTTAAAAGTCTGTTCTGTGGGTTTTAATATGTCTTTTTGAACTCCCCAGATTTTTTTAAAGCCTACATTTTTGTCTGAGGAACCAAATTCAGGATATGCAGCTATAAGTGCAGATGTGTGGCCAGGCATATCAATCTCTGGAATTATTTCAACGAATCTTTTTTTAGCATAATTAACAATTTCTTTGATTTCTTCTTGAGTATAATATCCAGAGTGGGGTTGACCATCAAATTTAGGATTGTCTCCTGCAAATCTAGCATGCACAACTAAAGTTTCAGGCCTTGATGATCCAATTTTAGTCAATTTAGGATATTTTTTAACTTCTATTCTCCAACCTTGATCTTCTGTGAGGTGCCAGTGAAATTTATTCATCTTATGCATAGCTATTATATCGATGAATTTTTTTACAAACTCTTTAGGCATAAAATGTCTTCCTACATCAAGCATCATTCCCCTGTAAGAAAATCTAGGAAAATCTTCTACTATCATAGGTGGAAAATTATAAACATCTAAGGGCTTAGTTTCAACCTCTTCTCTGCCATAAAAATGAGCAGTCTCATTAACGTTTTTATATCCTGCAGTAGTTAAGTTGGCAGCATTATAATTTTGTTGGGAGGAATTATTTATAAAGTTTTGAACCTTAACTTCTACATCAAAATCAGTAAAATCTTCTTCATCTCTTTTCCTTTTTGTAAAGTGAATTATTTGTTTTAATGTCTGAATCCCATAAAATAAACCAATTTCTGTATTAGCCTCAATTTTTAGACTTTCTTTAGGAAGAATTGATATTTTATAGCCTTCATTTCCAAGTTCGTTTATGCCATCAGCTACTCTCAGTTGTATGTTTGACTTCTTGTTAACCTTTGATTTTAAATCAAAACCAGTTTCAAAATTCACAAAAGATATAAAATCACTAACATATGATTTAGAAATATCAATACCCTGAACTTCGATAGAAGTTTTTTTGGATAATCTGAAACCATTCTGCTTACTTTCTGGAAAAGTTATATTTTGTGGTTCTGGAATTATATAATTCTTTTGTCCTGTGGCATCAAATAAAGATGATAATAAAAAAATTGTTGATAATATAAATCTTATCATATAGTATTTTTTTCGAATTTAAATCATTAAATGAGTCAATAAAACATTTTTAATAGATTTATTCATATCATCTTTTATACTTAAGTTTTTTTTAAGCTAAATTTGATATCTAGTTTAATGTATTAACAAAATTATTTATGAAAAAAATAGCGATTTTATTTTTGATTACTGGTTTATTTTATGGTTGTGAGACAACTAATCAAGAATCAGTAAACGACAACAGTGAAAATATAGCAACTTTTGATAGAAACGTAGCTTCAATAAGAGCATTTATTCAAGGGTTTGCTGATGAAGATTTAGAAGCTCAAATGGCATTGTTTTCTGATACCGCACTATGGAGTCCGCCACAATACAATGGAGATGTATGGGTGAATATGGAAGCAATGAGAGAAGCTTTAAAGTATTATCATGATACTTATGATGATATAACTTTTGACGAAGGAATAGATCTAGGCATGGGCGGAGAAAAACAACCAGCTTATTGGGGTGGTTCTGTTTACCCATCTGAGACAGCAACTGATCTTCCTAATAACGTAAGAATTTATGGAACATGGAGAGCAGTTCATTCTGAAACAGGAAAAGTCATTTACAATAAATGGTATGGGCTTATGTTTTTTAATGCCGATGGAAAAATAGGTAGATTTACCGATTGGTTCGATGTAAATGGGATGCAAGTTCAGATTGATGCTGAATAATTAATAACAAAATAAATTTAATATAATGAGAAATGTAATAATTGTACTATTTATGTGGTTTGCAGTTGTAAGCTGTACTACACCACCTCAAGCTGATACAAGTGCTTTAGATTCTGGAATGGAAAAGTTTAATAAAAACAAAGATATTGCAGATAAAGTTTTTGACTTATTTATTGCTAAAGATTTAGATGGAATGTTAAATATGTATTCTGATGACTTAATATGGTCACCTGCAAACACTTCTGATTCACTTTCAAAAGCTGCTTTTAAAGAGGGCATGACAGGTTGGATGACAGAATTTGAAGTTTTTAGTTTTGATGAAAGGCAATATTATCCTGGTGTTGATGATAACTATGTTCCTAACGGATCAGTTAGGGTATATGGCACATGGAATGGAACTCATAACTCCGGTGCACAGACAGTTACTAAATACTATTGTGTGTTAGAGTTTAATGATGATGGAAAAATTGTAACGGATTTAGAGTGGTTTGATTTAGGAGGGGTATTTGATCAGATAGAAAGTCAAATGGAATAATAAATAATACTAATAAGTCCTAAAAAAGACAGAATTTATTTCTGTCTTTTTTTTTGTCTGAACATTTTTTTTAATACTTTGATTTATGATCCAAAAAAAAGTTTTAGTTGAATCACCTGGAAGGATAAATCTTATAGGGGAACACATTGATTATAACGGAGGTAAAGTGCTTCCTGCAGCCATAAAAAATAAAATCATTTTTCAGCTAGAATCTATTCAAGGGGTTAAATGTTATATACAATCTAAAACAATTGACAAATCTTTTATAATTAACATAAACTCTTTAGAAAAGAGTGAGACTCATTGGGAAAATTATATCATAGGTGTTCTTAAAAACCTCATAAAAAAAAGAAAATTGTTAATAAATGGGTTCAAGTGTTTAATTGATGGTGACTTGCCAATAGGAGCTGGAATAAGTTCATCTTCATCACTTATATGTGGATTTATAAAGGGTTTAGATAAACTTAATAATCTCAATTTAACAAATAATGATATAATTGATATAGCAAGAGAAGTAGAACATAATTTTATTGGATTAACTGGAGGAATAATGGATCAGTCCACTATTCTTAATGGGAAGAAAAATAAGGTTTTATTGATTGATTGTAAGAATAGAAGTTTTGATTTTATTGATTCAGATTTCGGAAGATATAAATTTCTTCTTTTGAATACTAACATAGAACATAAGCTGTCAGATAGTTTATATAATATGAGAGTTGGTGAGTGTAGATCTGCATTGAACGAAATCAAATCAAGATATAAAAAGGTAAATTATTTGTGTGATGTTTCTTTAAAAATTTTAAACGAATTTAAAGGAACTATGGATGAGATAGTATTTAATCGTGCACAATTTGTTATTCAAGAGCATGAAAGGGTAGTCAACTCTGTGAAAAAAATTAAAGAATCAAAATTTAAAGAATTTGGGATGTTGATGTATGAGTCACATTATGGATTAAAGGAATTGTATGAAGTAAGTTGTCAACACCTTGATTTTATGGTTGATATATCAAAAAATTATGAACATGTGTTGGGATCTAGAATGATGGGTGGAGGATTTGGAGGGTGCACTATTAACTTAATTCACTCCGATTTTATTGATTCTTATATTGATTTAGTATCGAAAGAGTATTACAATAAATTTTCGATACATTTATCACCCATAGTTACAGAAATTAGTGATGGAATAACATGTTCTGAAATATGAAAAAAAATAAGATTTTAGTTACAGGAGGACTTGGTTATATAGGTTCTCATACAACAGTGGAACTGATTAATAAGGGATTTCAAGTAATAATAGTAGATAACCTTTCCAATTCAGAGAGGTTTATTTTAGATCGAATTGAAAAAATAACGGGCACAAGACCAAAATTTTATGAGTTTGATCTGACAGAAAGAAAATAAACTCAAAATTGTTTTAAAGAAAACAATTTTGACGCTGTTATTCACTTTGCAGCACTCAAATCTGTGAGTGAATCTGTAAAGAAGCCATTGGAATATCATAATAATAACATTAAATCTTTAGAGAATATATTGGAGTCAATGAAAACTCATAGTGTTAGAAACATCGTCTTCTCATCATCATGTGTAGTATATGGACAACCTAATAAGCTGCCTGTTGATGAGTCAGCTCCTTTTAAGAAAGCAGAATCACCATATGCTGAAACTAAACAGATCTCAGAAAAAATTTTAGAAAAATTTACAAATTCAAACAATAATATTTCT
Organism: Bacteroidota bacterium; assembly: GCA_036166035.1. Classification (GTDB taxonomy): domain Bacteria; phylum Bacteroidota; class Bacteroidia; order Cytophagales; family MED-G16; genus MED-G16. The sequence continues at coordinate 28,414 of JAYZHZ010000118.1, read as the reverse complement.
GCTATTTCACTTAGATATTTCAATCCAGTTGGTGCTCATTCTTCAGCATTGATTGGGGAATTGCCTAAGGGTATGCCTGATAATTTGGTTCCTTTTATTACTCAGACAGCAGCAGGGATTAGAGATAGATTAGTTGTGTTTGGTGATGACTATCATACCCATGATGGAACAGCAGTAAGAGACTATATCCACATTGAGGATCTTAGTAAAGCACATATAGCTGCCCTAGAAAGGATTTTATATTTGAAAAATGAAAATCCTTATGAATATTATAATGTTGGAACTGGTAAAGGATATTCTGTTATGGATGTGATTAGCTCATTTGAAAAGGTTAATAATATAAAATTAAATTATGTTTTTTCAGAAAGAAGAGAGGGTGATATAGAAAAAATATTTTCAGATAATAAACTATCAAAAAAGGCATTAAATTGGTCTTCAAAAAAAAGTTTGGATGATATGATGCGCTCGGCTTGGAACTGGGAGACTTCTATCAATAAAAAGATTAAATGATTTATAACAAATTAAATTTTTTACTTATCAGTATTCTCTTTTTCTGTTGTACGGATAAAGCATTATTTGAAGAGATGGAATCATCACATACAGGGATTTATTTTAATAATTTAATTTCAGAAAATGATTCGATGAATATTCTTGATTATGAATATCTCTATAATGGTGGAGGTGCTGCTATTGCAGATTTTAACAATGATGGAAAGCAGGACATATTTTTTACCGGAAATATGGTAGGAAATAAAATGTATTTAAATGAAGGAAACTGGAAATTTAATGAAATATCTCAAATAGCAAATATTGGAGGAAATGGAAGATGGTCATCAGGAGTTTCAATAATTGATATAAATCAAGATGGATTGATAGATATATACATATCATGTTCAACGTATAATCCTGAAAAGTTAAGATCCAATCTTTTGTATATTAATCTAGGGGTTAATAGTGAAGGAATTCCTGTTTTTAAAGAAATGGCGGTTGAATATGGGCTAGATGATTCCTCTCATAACATTAACGCAAGTTTTTTTGATTATGATAATGATGGAGACTTAGATGTTTACCTTCTAATAAATGAAATGGACAAGTATAAACAACCTAATCAGTACAGAAAAAAAGTTGTGGATGGAACATCTCCTAAGAATGATAAACTTTTAAGAAATGATTTTATTAAAGAATTGGGTCATCCATATTTTACTGATGTGACTAAGGAGGCAGGCATTTTAATTGAAGGTTTTGGTTTGGGAGTATGTGTATCTGATCTGAATCAAGATGGTTGGAAAGACATATTTGTGTCAAATGATTATTTAACAAACGATCTTTTGTGGATAAATAATAAAGATGGAACATTTACGGATAAGTCATCTGAATATTTTAAGCATACTTCTTATTCATCAATGGGTAATAATATTATTGATTTTAATAACGATGGATTAAATGAAGTAATTGAACTTGATATGATGCCGGATGATAATTTCAGGAGGAAAACTATGCTTACTGAGAATAATTATAATACATATATAAATAATGATAGATACAAATATGCTTATCAATTTGTTCGAAATACCTTGCAACAAAATCAAGGATTTGTTAATGATAAACCAATATACTCTGAGATAGCAATGATGTCTGGAGTGAGTGGAACGGATTGGAGCTGGGCTCCAATTGTTGGTGATTATGATAATGACGGTTTTAATGATTTAATAATTACAAATGGTTTTCCAAAAGATATTACGGATAGGGATTTTATTGACTACCAAACTCAGATAGCAAGATTTACTAAAAAAGAGACGCTTCTATCGATTATTCCTGAAGTCAAATTAAAAAATTATGCTTTTAGAAATATTTCTGAAGATAATGGAATTGTGTTGTTTGAAGATGTAACTGAAAAATGGGGAATAACTAAACCTACATTCTCAAATGGTGCGGCTCATGGAGATTTAGATAATGATGGGGATTTGGATTATATAGTAAATAATATTGATGGAGAAGCAAATGTTTTTAAAAATAATTCAGAGAAGTTCAATGAGAATAATTGGATAAAAATAAAATTAGTTGGAAAAGAGAATAATATAAATGCAATAGGTGCAACAGTTGAATTATTTTCTGAAGGGAAATACAAGTTCTATGAAAACAATCCTTTCAGAGGGTATTTGTCCTCTATGCAAAATATTATTCATTTTGGTTTATCTGACTCAAAATCTATAGATAGCCTTATAATTCACTGGCCTGATGGACATAAAAATAAACACCTTTCTTTACAGGTAAATACATCTATTGAATTAGTATATGATGAGAATATAAATTATAAATCTAAAACTGATGACAGACCATTGAAGTTGTTTTCTGAAATCAATATTCCATATAATCATAAAGAACTAGATTTTATAGATTTTAATTACCAGCCTTTGTTATATCATAAACTATCTCAGTTTGGTCCAGGAATTTCAGTTCAAGATATTAATGGAGATGAGCTAGATGATTTTTACATTAGTGGATCACGAAATTATTCGGGAACCTTTTTTATTCAGGAAAAGGATGGATCATTCAATGAACAGAAATTATTTAGTGATTCAGATTTGACATTTTCTTCAGAAGAATTGGGGGTATTACTCTTTGATTTTGATAACGACTCGGATAATGATTTATACATTGTAAGTGGAGGTAATGAATTTGATTCAATGCATATTTCATATACCGATAAATTATTTATAAATGATGGTGGTAATTTTGTTTTATCGGAAGGCATAATTCCAAATTTTTTAAGTAGTGGATCATGTGTAAAAGCTAGTGACTATGATAATGATGGTGATTTAGATCTGTTTGTGTGTGGTAGATTAGTTCCTCAAGATTATCCAACACCGGCCACCAGTTTTATACTTCAGAATCAATTGGACAAAGGTGAGAATAAATTTTTAATAGTTAATGATAAGGTTGCTCCTCAGCTGAATTCTATAGGATTAGTTTCTGATGCGATATGGACTGATTTTGATAATGATAATAAATCAGATTTGATTGTTGTAGGAGAGTACATGCAAATAAGAATATTTAGGAATAATGGTAATGTATTTGAGGAGGTTGAAAAAAATGGAATTGAAAATTATTTTGGTTTTTGGAATAGTATTAATGGTTCTGATTTTGATAAAGATGGAGACATTGATTATATAGTTGGAAATATTGGAAAAAATACCTTGCTGAATTATGAAAGCAATGAAATCTTAGTTTATTCTTCCGATTTTGATGGTAATAAATTTAAAGATTTCTTTCCCTCAGCATATTTTAAAGATGAGAAAGGTAATTATAAGCTGTATCCATTTTTTACTAGACATGAATTCCAGAAAGAAGTTATAGATATAAGAGGAAAGTATATTCTTCATGAAGATTTTGGTAGGGTCACTTTTAAACAACTTATTCAACAAATGAATCTAAACAATTCTCAGGTATCTAAATTTAAAGTAAATTATTTTTCCTCCGTTTATATTGAAAATCTTGGAGATGGTAAATTTAAGATTATTGATTTACCCGATGAAGCCCAGATCTCTAAAATATATGGATCAATAATTGAAGATTTTAATGGTGACGGTTTTGATGATATTGCATTAGTAGGCAATGATTATGGTTCAGAGATAGGAATGGGAAGATATGATGCATTAAATGGCTTAGTACTTCTTGGAAACAGTGAATTTTTTAAACCTATTGAAATTAATAACTCTGGTTTCTATGTTCCTGGGGACTCAAAATCTTCTGCATTATTGGTATCTGAAGATAACTATATAATACTGGTTGGTCAGAATAAGGACAAATTGATATCCTATAAAGTTAATCATGATAAAAAGTTTTCTGTTGCGTTAGAACCGGATGAAAATATTGCTGATGTTTATGAGAATGGTAAAATGTATAGAAAAGAATTTTACCATGGCAACTCATTTTTATCTCAATCTTCAAGAAAAATCTTATTGAATGAAACTATAGATAGCATCCAAGTATATAGTTCAAATAAACCTACGCGTATTGTAAGGTTTGATTTTTAAATAGGAATCATTTTTCATTCTGTTAACATTTCTATAAATTTAGGGGTCCGCAAGTATTATTTAAATACTTTATCAGTATGAGGGGAGTACTGAATGGACATGTTTCTCCTCATTATTTTAAGTAAACTAAAGTATAAAATGAAAAAACTTATTACTTTGTTTTCCATCCTATTTCTTGTTGTTTCGGTTGCATTCTCTCAAAGAGATGTTAGTGGAACAGTTCAAGATGAAGGTGGAAATCCTATACCTGGAGCTAGTGTTATAGTTGCAGGTACTACAAATGGTACAGTAACTGACATAGATGGAAACTTTTCAATAAGTGCTTCGTCTGATGATCAGTTAGAAGTTAGTTTTGTTGGGTATGAGACACAGACAGTTTCAGTTGGATCTCAGGCAAGAGTAGTTATTACCTTATCTGAGAGCACAGAATTTTTGGATGAAATTGTTGTTTCGGGTTATCAAACACAAACTAGAAAAAGTCTTTCTGGAGCAATTTCTTCAGTAGACATTGGCAGTGCAGTTAAAACTCCTGTTGTGAATTCAGCTGAATTACTTCAAGGTAGGGTAACTGGTATATCAGTCATTGGAAACGGTCAACCAGGTTCAGCACCAGTTGTTAGAATCAGAGGCTATGCTACTCCAAATGATAATAACCCACTGTATATAATTGATGGTGTTCAAACTGATGATCCGTATGTTTTATCAAGTATAAGTCCTTCCGATATAGAACAAATTAATGTTCTAAAAGATGGTTCTGCAGCAATTTATGGTGCAAGGGCTTCTAATGGTGTTATCGTGATTACTACTAAGAATGGTAGTTATGGTCAAAAAAACACAGTCACTTTTGAAACTTACGTTGGGTCAACTTATGCTACAAATCTTCCAACTCTTTTAAATGCTCAACAGCATGGAGATATGATTTGGCAGTCTAAGTTAAATGATGGAGCAACTCCAAATCATCCACAATATGGTTCTGGTGGAAGTCCTGTTATTCCTAGTAAATTACAGGGAATAGATGTTGGGGCTACTGTAAATCCAAATGGAACGGATTGGATGGATGCTATTTTTGATCCTGGTTTAGCACAGCAATATAAGGTAACAGTTTCTAGTGGTAGTTCAGATAGCAAGTTCTTAATGTCGATGGAATATCTTGACAGACAAGGAGCTCAAATTATGACTGGATATAAGACTGGAAGAACAAGGATGAATGGTGAATTCAGAGTGAATGATAGAATCACAATTGGAGAACATTTGAACGTTTCTTATGATCAAGAAAATCAGGGGAATCAAGTTCAAGGAGCATATAGATCTAGTCCTCTTATTCCTCTTTTGGACGATAATGGTAATTATGCTGGTACTTATAAGGCTTCAGCGGGACTTGGAAATATGAATAGTCCGTACGCTAATCTTATGAGATCAGAAAATAATTATAATAGATCCTTTAGAGCTTTTGGTGATGTTTATGCAAACATAAATATTGTAGAAGGACTTGATTATAAAATTGTTGCGGCAGGTATGATGAGAGATCTTAATAATAGGAGGTTTGCTTATCTAGATCCTGAACACAGTGAACCAAAGTCTGTTAATACTTTGTATGAACAAAGCTTCAGAGAGTATAACTGGAACGTAACAAACACTCTTAACTATAGAGCTGATTTTGGCTCACATAGTGTTGATGCATTGTTAGGTTACGAGGCTTTAAAGAAAAATTTTAAAGGTCATGAGGTCTCTAGAAATGAGTATCTTTTTGAAGATCCAAATTTCTATTTACTGAGTAATGGTGCTGGTACGCCAGTTGTTCAGTGGGCTTCACAAAATGCTTATACAATTAATTCAGCATTCTTGACTGTAAACTATGCTTACTCGGATAAGTATCTTGTTACTGCTACAGTAAGGCAAGACAATACTTCAAGATTTGCTAGGGCAAATGCGAACGCAATTTTCCCTTCCGGAAGTTTTGGATGGGTTATTAGTGAGGAAGATTTCTTTAATTCAGATAATTATATGAAATTGAGAGTTTCTTATGGTACTCTAGGAAATCAATCACTAGGAAGAACTGCTCCTGACCAAAACGTTTCAAGTTTAAGTGAGGCAAATGCATATTATCCATTTAATGGATCAAATGCAACTACAGGTGCTGCATTATCTGCTGTTGGTAATCCTGATCTAAAATGGGAGACTGTAGTTTCTCAAAATTTAGGTCTTGATTTTAGACTGCTAAATAATAAGTTGTATGGTTCTTTAGATTATTTTAACATTCAGACCAATGACTTAATTGCTGTTGATAACAACCTTATTGGAACTACTGCAATTGATGCTTCTGCTCCTCTAGTTAATATTGGGCAGGTAACAAACTCTGGTATTGAGTTAGCATTGAATTATGCTGATGCTTCAGGTGATTTTAGTTATGATATAGGATTTAATTTATCTAAATACAATAATACTGTTGATAGTCTTATTAGTAACTTCTTCTTAGGAAGTACAGGATATAGAGGTGGAGCAATAACAAGAACTAGTCCTGGAAAGTCTATGTCTTATTTTTACGGACGTAAAGTTAAAGGACTTGATTCTAGTGGAAGGTTTGAATACGAGGATGTTAATGGCGATGGTACAATCAATGATGATGATAGAACTGAGATTGGTTCTCCTCATCCTGATTTCACATTTGGTTTTAGTGTAAGTTTAGCTTATAATAACTTTGACTTATACGCATTCTTAAATGGTTCTATCGGTAATGATGTATACCATTACAATAAAATTTATTCACATTTCCCTACTTTCTTTAATGGAAATAGGCATGCAGATGTGTTAGATTCATGGACTTCATCAAATACTGATACAGATATGCCTGCATTGAGTGAAACTATTTCTAATGCTGAAACTCAACCTAACTCATGGTTTGTTGAGGATGCTTCTTACGTTAAGTTAAGAACAATTCAGATTGGATATACACTTCCAAGTAGTGCTACTAGTAAATTAGGTATTTCAAATGCGAGAATTTATGTCTCTGGAAATAACCTACTTACCTTAAGCGGTTACTCAGGAATGGATCCTGAAGTGGGTGGTTCGCCACTTAATTTAGGTGTTGATTCGGGAGAATATCCTCAAGCAGTTGTTACTACTTTAGGATTAAATGTTACATTTTAAAAAATAAGAAATATGAAAAATTTTAAAACATTTATTTTAAGTATTTCATTAGTTTTATTTGTTACTAATGCTTGTAATGAATCATTTACTGAAGTTCCAGCATATGGAGCATTAAGTGATGATAACTTAGCAAACGCTACTGGTATAGATTTGCTACTAACTGGTGTTTATTCGGTTCTTGATGGACAAACAAATACTCAAGGAGGATGGACAAGTAGTGGTGATAACTGGTGGATGGATGTCATTGCAGATGACGCTCATAAGGGTAGTACTGACGGTGATCAGGCAGACCTTTACGATATAGAGGTATATAACTGGGCAACTGGTAATGGTTACTGGTTAGGTCTTTGGAAAGCTCCTTTTTCTGGAGTAAATAGAGCTAATTCTGTTATTAATCTAATAAATGGAAGTGATAATCCTGCAGATTATTCAGTTCAAATGGCTCAGGCTATGTTCTTAAGAGCACACTTTAACATGCAACTCAAGTTAAAATTTGGAAATGTTCCAGATATAACTCCAGAGTCTGCTGCTGCTCTTGAATATAATCTACCAAATGCTGGAGAAACGCTTCTAACATGGGCAGATATTGAAGCAGACTACACGTATGCTGCTACTAACTTGCCGGGTTCTAGATCTGGTTCTTATTCTGAAGCGGGTAGACCTTTATCGCATGCTGCAAGAGCATTTTTAGGTAAGGTTTATCTACACCAAGGTAAATGGAGTGAAGCATTAGCTGCACTAGATGCAGTTATAGGTTCAGGAGCATATGCTTTGAATTCAGAATATGTTGAAAACTTTAAATCAACTGGTGAGAACAGTTCAGAATCAGTTTTTGCAATTCAGTTTGCATCTGATGGAGGTGTTTCTAATCAGGGGAATAAAGGTGGTACATTGAATTTTCCAGGAGGAGGTCCTTTAGGAACTTGTTGTGGATTCTACCAACCTTCCCAAGATTTGGTTGATGCATATCAGACTGACGCAAATGGCTTGCCATTATTAGATACATATCAAAATTCTCATGTTACTAATGACTATAAGGTTAATTCAGGTGATCCATTCACTCCTCATACTGGTAATCTAGATCCTAGACTTGATTATACAGTTGGAAGGAGAGGAATTGATTATAATGGATATGGACCTATGGTAGGTAAAGATTGGATTAGAGCAAGTTTTGATGATATATCAGGACCTTATCTTCCTAAGAAAAATCATTACTGGAATGGTGATGATGCCAACAGAGGTACTGGAGGATGGGGAGAACAAAGATCGGGTATCAACTATCATTTCATGCGATACTCTGATGTTCTTTTGATGGCTGCTGAGGCAGCTGTTGAAACAGGTAACTTATCAAAAGCTTTGGACTATGTTAATCAAGTTAGAAACAGAGCTAAGAATATGACTGCACCTGATTCAGGACCTACTTATGTAATCGAACCTTATACTTCTTTTCCTAGTGCAGATTATGCTAGGAAAGCTGTAAGATTTGAAAGAAGATTGGAATTAGCTATGGAAGGTCATCGTCTCTTTGACTTAAGGAGATGGGGCAATGCAAAAAGTGTTATGAATACTTATTTTGCTAAAGAATCTGAAGTTATAACTTCTTTTGCAAGAGGTCAATCTTATCAGGATAAGCATAATCTATTCCCTATACCTATTGTTGCAATAGATGGTAGTGGAGGAGTTTTAGTGCAAAATTCTGGTCACTAAATTACTTAGGTTACTTAAATAAATTAAAGCAGGGCAATTTTTGTCCTGCTTTTTTTATTAGATGTTTCTTTTCTATTACTTTATAAAAACTCAATTGGTATAAATAAAAAATAAACCAATATATTTTTTGTTAATTTTTTTCCATTCTAATTAATTTAATGCAAATTTGTTGCAGTTAACTAATTATATTGTTGTCGACGACCAAACTAGTATTTTAGGCTATGTTTCTATAGCTGTTTTTATAGGATAACTTGTTGGACTTTCAATAATTTAATTTTGAATTAAGTTAAATTTTAAACTAAACTATTTAAAAAGTAAAATATGAGAAAACTTTTACTATTGGTCCTGATATTTTTATCAGGTATGAGCTATGCTATAGCTCAAAATGCTGTGACTGGTACAGTTACAGATGAGAATGGTGATGGTATACCCGGTGCGAATATAATCGTCAAGGGAACTAGAACTGGTTCAGTTACCGACTTTGATGGAAATTATTCATTGAATGCGGGTTCTGGAGATGTTCTTGTTTTTTCCTACGTTGGGTATTCAACACAAGAAATTACTGTAGGCTCTCAGTCGGAGATCAGTGTTCAACTAGATGTTGATATTGCATCTCTTGATGAAATCGTTGTTACAGGTTATGGTACACAACGTAGACAAGAGGTTACAAGTGCTGTATCTCACCTTAACGAAGACGATTTTAACAAGGGTCTAAATAGTAGCCCTATGGGCTTATTGCAAGGAAAAGTTGCTGGTCTTACAATTTCTAAGCCAGGAAGTGATCCTAACGATGGATACGTTATTAGATTAAGAGGTATCTCTACCATAGGTGCTAATGCTGAGCCGCTTGTTGTTATTGATGGTGTTGCAGGAGGGTCTTTAGATGCTATAGATCCAAATGATATCGAAACAATTGATGTTATTAAGGATGGTGCTGCAGCTGCTATATATGGAACCAGAGGTTCAAGTGGTGTAATTTTAATAACTACGAAACAAGGTAATCCTGGTAATACTAAGGTAGACTATAGTTTTTCTGGTTCTATGGATCAGGTGTCTAGACAAATTAATGTCATGACTGCTGAAGAGTATAGAAGTCTTCCAGGAGCTGTTAATATGGGTGCTGATACAGATTGGCTTGATTTGGTAACTGATAATGGTTATACTCAAGTTCATAACATTGCTGTTTCAGGTGGTTCTTCATTAACTAATTATAGAGCTGCTGTAAATTATAGAAATCAGTCAGGTATAGGTATTAATACTGGTAATGAAAGAATTAATGCTAATCTTAATATATCACAAAAAGCACTTGGTGGTAAGGCAAAATTTACTTTAAACCTTTCCAATACTAATTTAGAAAGAGATTTTGGTTTTAAACAAGCATTTAGATATGCTACTATAGCAAATCCAACTATGCCTGTTTATGATGCGAATTCTCCATATGGTGGATATACAGAGAGAACTATTTTTGACTTTTTTAATCCTTTATCTATTGCAGAACAAAATATAAATGAAGGAGATGATAACATCTTCTTAGGTTCTTTGAGAGGAGAATTTGATTTAAGTTCAATTGCTGATGGTCTTGAAGGTAGTTTATCTTATACTAAACAAATTACTGATGTTGAAAGAGGAGCCTATTACAAGAAGACCGCAAGGTTTAGAGGGTCAGATAGAAATGGTTTAGCAGTAACTGATAATCAACAATTTACTTTTTCACTTTTTGAAGGGTCACTTGGTTATAATACTGATATAGATCAAACGAATCTTAACTTACTTGCTGGTTATTCTTATCAAGAATTCTTTAATGAAGGTTATCATGCTGAAGGAGGAAACTTCTTAACAGATGCATTTACATACCACAACCTTGGTGCTGCATTAGATTTTGCTAATGGACTTGGAAGTGTATGGAGTTGGGCAAACTCTGAAAAATTAATAGCCGCTTTTGGTAGGGTAAACGTAAATTATGATGATACCTATATCTTTAATTTAGATTTAAGATATGAAGGTTCTTCAAAATTTGGAGCTAATAACAAATGGGCATTATTTTATGGCGCTGGTGCTGCTGTAACTTTGAGTAATTTGATTGATAATGATGCTATCGATAACTTGAAACTTAGAGTGAGTTATGGTCAAACTGGTAATACTCCGGGCTCATCATATCTTTCACTTCAAAAGTTCGGTCCTGCAGGTAGTTTCTACTACAATGGATCTTATGTATCAAGTTATGGACCAACAAGTAATGCTAATCCAGATCTTGCATGGGAAAAAGCTTCACATATTAATGTTGGAGTTGACTTCGCTGTTATGAATTCTAGATTATATGGTGCTATAGATTATTTCACAAGAAATACTACAGATCAGTTACTATATGTAGATGTTCCTGTTCCACCAAATTTGGTTAGTCAAACAATGGTAAATATTGGAGAGACAAAAAATAGTGGATTAGAGGCAGCAATTAATTTTGCAGCAGTTGATAACAGTTCATTTAGCTGGACAACTGGAATTAATTATGCTTCGGCTTCTAGTGAAGTTGTAAGTCTTTCAGATGAAGATTTTTCATTTGGAGGAGGACTTCTTTATAGGGCTTCTATGGGATCTCCAGGACAAAGTGCTGTGAGTCTAATAAGAGTTAAAGAAGGAGAGCCAATGGGTCAACTTTGGGGACCAACACAAATAGGAGTAAAATCTGACGGAACACCTGAATTTGCTGATTTAGATGGTGACGGAAGTTATTGTGACTGTGACGATGACAGATCAGTTATTGGAAACGGTCTTCCAGACTTCAGCTTAGGATGGTCAAATACTTTTACATTTGGAAAATGGGATATCTCAATGTTCTGGAATGGTGAATTTGGTCATGATTTAATTAGTACTTATAGAGGTTTTTATGAAAATACAGAGCCAACTACAGTAGGTAACTGGAATGTCGTTAAAACTAAGTACTATGATGAAAGTATCAAGAAAGCTGCAGTTAACAGTTCTCATGTTGAAAACGCAACATATTTTGAACTTAATAACCTTACAATTGGTTATTCGATACCTGATTTTGGTAATGTAAGAAATATGAGAATTTATTTTTCTGCACAGAGACCATTTGTAATTACTGGCTACGAAGGTGTTGATCCTGTAGCTAGGTATGGTGACCGATTTGACGGTTCACAGGGAGGTTCAATGGGTGGTTTTGATCCATTATCTCCTGGTATAGAAAGACGTAATACCTATTATAGGGCTAGAACCCTAACACTAGGTTTAAATGTTACTTTTTAAATTTTTAAAAATTATAAATTATGAAAAATTTAATAATGAATATTAAAAAACTAATCTTAGTCTTTGCCTGTATGGTATTTATAGTACCTGCTTGTACAAATCTAGATGAAGAATTGTATGACACACTTGCTGCTGAAAACTTTTTTCAGTCTGAAGATGAATACATCGCAGCTTTAGGTCAAGCATATTCCAACTTTACTATGTGGGGTAGTCACGCTAATGTATGGTCAACTAATGAGCTATCATCAGATGAGCTTGTTGTACCAACAAGAGGTGGTGACTGGTATGATGGTGGTGTTCTTTTACAAGTTCATCAGCATACATATACTCCTGATAATGGTTTTGTTGGTAATGCATGGAATGCACTTTATGCTGGTGTTAATACGACCAATCGATTGATATATCAGTTTAGTTCTGTTGAAGGAGCAGAAGCTTATCAAGCTGAGCTTAGAGCAATTAGAGCATTTTGGTATTATCATCTTATGGATATGTTTGGTAACGTTCCTCTTTCTATAGACTTTACAGATACTGAAGCAAAGGCAAATACTTCAAGAGCCTCTGTTTACAGCTGGATTATGACTGAGTTGGATGCTGTTATTCCTCTTCTTACTGATGCTAAAGATGCTAGTACTTATGGAAGAATGAATAAATGGGCAGCATTAGCTTTAAGACATAAACTGAAGTTGAATGCAGGAGTTTATACTGGTAGTCCTGATTGGGCTGGAGCGAAAGCAGATGCTGACGCTATAATTAATTCTGGTCTTTACAGTTTAGAATCAAATTATGCTGCAAACTTTAAAGTTGATAATAGTGGGTCTGCTGAAAATATCTTTGTTGTACCTTATGATAAAGTTTTTGCTGGAGGGTTTAATTGGGTTCAGATGACATTGCACTATGCAAGTCAGAACACATATAATCTTCAAGCTCAACCTTGGAATGGTTATGCAACAGTAGAGGATTTTTATAACTCATATATTGATCCTGTAGGAAATCCTGGACCTCAGGGGACAGTATATAAAGGTAAAGGAACAGATACAGGAACTCTTGATAGTAGGCTTTCCAACTTTGTAGTTGGTCCTCAGGGAACGGATGACCCTGCTGGTGGAGAAGCTGGAGATGATGATGGAGTTGGACTTAATTTCACACCGTATATTAATTCAATATGGCCTGACGCATGCCGTCAATGTGGTGCTAGAGTTGGAAAATACGAGTATGAAAATGGAGGAACTCCTAACATGAGTAATGACTGGGTACTATTTAGATATGCAGATATCTTACTTGGTAAAGCTGAAGCTCATTATAGAACAGGTGATGCTGCTGGTGCTTTAGGGATTGTTAATCAGATAAGAGCTAGGGCTGGAGTTGATCCATATACTTCTCTTGATGATGATAATCTATTAGCAGAACGAGGAAGGGAAATGTATGTTGAGAATGTTAGAAGACAGGATTTGATTAGATTTGGAAAATTTGAAGGTCCTTGGTGGGAAATGACGGCGACTGGTACTCATCTGAGAATTTTCCCTATTCCAAAATCTCAAATGGATGCTAATACTAAACTAACACAGAATCCAGGCTACTAATAGTTAAGAGTATTTTAATTAGTTAATAAAAGGCAAGCGATATTTTTCGCTTGCTTTTTTTTTATCTTTGTTTTATATATAAGCTATTATAAATCGTGAAAAACTATTCTCTAATTCTTTTTGTGATTTTTTGTTCTTGCACAAATAATATATCACAAGAGTCTTTATTTCAAAAGGTTTCTCCTTATAGTTCAGGCCTTAATTTTGTTAATAATCTTGAATATACCGAAGAATTAAATCCTTACACTTACAGAAATTTTTATAATGGTGGTGGAATTGGAATTGGAGATATAAATAACGATTCTTTGCCTGATATTTTTTTTTCCGGGAATTTAGTTTCTAATAAATTATTTCTTAATCAGGGTGGATTAAATTTTAAAGATATTTCTTCTATTGCTGGTATAGAGTCTGAGGGTGTATGGAGTACTGGAGTCAGTATGGTTGATATTAATGCTGATGGTTTACTTGATATTTATGTATGTAAATCAGGTCCTCCAGAAGGTGAACGGAGATATAATGAATTATTCATTAATAATGGGGATTTAACTTTTTCAGAAATGGCAAAAGATTATGGATTAGATAACAAGGGTCTTTCAACTCATGCTGCTTTTTTTGATTATGATAATGATGGTGATTTAGATTGTTATTTATTAAATAATACCATTAAGTCTATTGGTATAGGATTTGATTTAGTAAAAGGACAAAGGAAAATTCCAGATGAATTGGGGGGAAACAAATTATTAAGAAATGATGATAATTTTTTCGTTGATGTTTCTGAATCGGCTGGGATATATACAAGTAAAATAGGATTTGGTCTAGGTGTTACCATTGGAGATATAAATCTTGATGGATGGCAAGATATGTTTATTTCAAATGATTTTTTTGAGAAAGATTATTTATATATAAATAATAAAGATGGAACTTTTTCGGAATCTCTAGAAGATTATATGAATGAGATATCGATGGGTTCAATGGGTGCTGATATGGCAGACATCAATAATGATGGTTTTTCAGAAATTTTTGTTACAGAAATGCTTCCGAAAAGACACGATAGACTTATGTCAAAAGCTGTTTTTGATAGTTGGGATAAATACCAGTTCTCTTTAAATCAAGGTTATTTTCATCAATTCAGCAGAAATGCTCTACAATTAAACAATCAAAATGGTTCCTTTTCTGATATTTCAAGAATAACTGGAGTTGATGCTACTGATTGGAGTTGGGGAGCCTTAATTTTTGATATGGACAATGATGGTTTAAAAGATATTTTTGTTGCAAATGGAATCTATAAAGATTTGTTAGATCAAGATTATGTGAATTTTTTAGCTAATCCTTCAGTTATATCAAATTTAATTAAATCTGAAGATGAACCTATAATGAAACTGATAGATATGATGCCTTCAGAAGCTCTTCCAAACTTTGCTTTTAAGAATAATGGAAATTTATCATTTGAAAATGTTACACATAAATTTGGATTTGATGAACCAACATTTTCAAATGGTTCCGCTTATAGTGATCTAGATAATGATGGAGATTTAGATATTGTTTTAAACAATGTAAATATGGAATCATTATTATATGAAAATAAAACAAATGAAATATTAACAGATAATAATTTCATTTCCTTTTCTTTTAATTCCTCAAATAAAAATAGATTTGGGATCGGAACAAAAGTTTTTGTTTATTCTAACAATGTATTACAATATCAGGAGCTTTCTCCGATGAGAGGATTTCAATCATCCGTAGACTACAGATTAATTTTCGGTCTTGATAATTTTCAAAAAGTAGATAGTGTAAAAATTATTTTTCCAAAGGGAGAAACTCTATTAAAGAAAAATCTTGAAGTTAATAAGCATTACATTTTTTCCAATCCATCTCAAAATACTGAAAATAAGATAGAATCAATTAAAAAATCGCATAGTCTTTTAAAAGAGAAAAATTATAAATTTGATTTTAAACATAACGAGAATTCATATGTAGATTTTGATGTGGAGAGACTTCTTTTTAAAATGAATTCTAATGAAGGACCATGTTTATGTAGAGCTGATTTTGATAAAAATGATATTGATGACTTTTTTGTAGGTGGTGCAAAAGGACAATCTTCTTTAATATATTTTCAAAGAAATGATGGTAGTTTTTATCCTTATTCACAACCTTTCTCTGAAGAGAAAAATTCAGAAGATGTAGATTGTTTGGTTGATGATTTTAATGGAGATGGTATAATAGATATATATGTGGCAAGTGGAGGAAGTGAATTTTCAGATTTTTCAACTGAATTACTTGATAGAATTTATTTTGGAGATAAAAACGGAAAGTTTCATAAATCCAATCAAATGCTACCATCGTTGAATAAATTTGAAATTACTTCAACAGTTTCCTCTACTGATTTTGATGAGGATGGCGATGTAGATATTTTTGTTGGAGTACGTTTAAATCCAAGATCTTATGGCACTTCTACAAGAGGTTATTTACTTCAGAATGATGGGGAAGGAATTTTTACTGATGTAACGGAAAAACTAATACCTGAACTGATGAGTCTAGGTATGGTTACCGATAGTGAATTTGTAGATTTGAATAATGATAATAAAAAAGAGCTAATAATTGTAGGAGAATGGATGCCTGTAAGAATTTGGGAATATATAAATGATTCTTTTATGGAAATTACAGATAAAATGAAATTAGAAAAATCAAATGGACTTTATAATGTCTTAAAAGTATCTGATTTGAATGATGATGGATTTGATGATATAGTTCTTGGAAATTTTGGACAAAATTCAAGTTTTGATGCTTCAGAAAAGATGCCAATGGTACTTCTTGTTAATGATTTTGATAAGAATGGACGTACCGAACAGATTTTGGGTATGCATTATAATTCCAAACTTTATCCAATGGTTCAGTTAAAGGATTTATGGATGCAAATTCCAGATCTCAAAAAAAAATATTTAAAATTTGAAAATTATAAGGATGAAACACTATTTGAATTATTTGATGAAAAAATAATTGAGGATTCCGAATTAAAATATGTTCATAATCTTTCAAGCTTGGTTTTAATAAATAATGGTGGACAAGATTTTACTAAAATTGAACTTCCATTTGAAGCTCAAATTTCATCAATTTATGCAATTCTAGAAGATGATTTCAATGATGATAATTTTATTGATATTATTATTGGTGGAAATCAGACTAAAATAAAACCTGAATACGGAATCAACAATGCTAGTTTTTCTTTGATGCTATTGGGCAATAATGATGGCACATTCAAACCTCAAAAATCAAAAAAATCTGGGTTATTTATTAAGGGGGAGATTAGAGATATAATTAAAATAGGAGGAAAGAATATAGATAATTATATTTTTGCTTTAAATAATGATAGTATGAAAATTTATAACAAATGAAATACGTTAAATTAATTTTATTCATTTTAATTATTTTATCAATTAATTCATGTAAAGAAAGTAGTTATAAATCACTTGAAAAAAGAGAGATGTTATCTGGTATGCGTTATGATTCTCTTTTTTTAGGAATAAAATTCAATATGTCTTCAAAGGAATTTTATGATCACTGCTGGAAAATGAATAAAAATCAAATGATAATTCAAGGTCCATCTAATAATTCAGTAAAATATATTCTCAAAGAAGATTCTATTAATGGTATAATTGAAATGCTTTTTTATCCAAGATTTATGGAAGATAAAATATATGAAATGAATGCGACTTTTTCATATGCATCATGGGCTCCTTGGAATAGACATTTATTTTCAGATAAACTTATTCTAGAAATAAAAAAAACTATGGAAGATTGGTATAAATCTAAATTTATACGAATAAAAGATGAAGATTCGGATAAAGAATTATTCGTAACTGTTAAAGGCAATAGAAGAATAGTTATTTCGATAAAAGATGATATGGAAGTAAGAGTGAGGTTTTCAGATTTAATTGCAGAAAAAAAACTAAATAAATGAACAGAAAATTAATATATCTTGTATTAATAATGATTATTTGTTCTTGTTCATCTCAAGAAGATTTGCTTTTCGAGGAATTGTCAAGCTATAAAACAAAAATTTTTTTTGAGAACAAACTTTTATATAAACCAGAGTTTAACATTTTCACATACAGAAATTATTATAATGGGGGAGGAGTAGGATTAGGAGATATAAATAATGATAATTTAATTGATATATATTTTACTTCTAATCTTAGTGAGAATAAATTATACCTTAATAAAGGAAATTTTGTGTTTGAAGATATTACACAGAAGGCAAATGTGGGTGGCACTAAATCTTGGAGCACAGGAGTGAGTATTGTGGATATTAATGCTGATGGTTTTTTAGATATTTATGTTTCAAACTCAGGAGATATTAAAGGGGATAATAAACAGAACGAGTTATTTATAAATAATGGTGATTTAACTTTTACTGAAAGTGCGTCTGAATATGGTCTGGATGATAGAGGGTATTCTACTCATGCTGCTTTTTTCGATTATGATAAAGATGGAGACTTAGATTGTTATCTATTAAATAATTCTTATAAAGGTGGTTTTAGGATTACAAACATTGGAAAAGACCAAAGACCTGTTAGAGACAATGTAGGTGGAGATAAACTTTTTAGAAATGATAATGGGAAATTTATTGATGTCAGTAGTAGTGCCGGTATTTATGGTAGTGTTATTGGTTTTGGTTTGGGTGTAACAGTTGGTGATGCAAATAATGATGGATGGATGGATATATATGTCTCAAATGATTTTTTTGAAAGGGATTACTTATACATTAATAATAAGGATGGTACATTCTCAGAAGAACTTGAAAATCAAATTAAAAGTATTAGTGCGGCTTCTATGGGTGCAGATATGGCGGACCTAAATAATGATGGGTTATCTGAAATTTTTGTAACAGATATGTTACCGGAAACAGATGATAGAATTAAGACTGTAACCACATTTGATAATTGGGATAGACATCAATTTATAAAGTCCAGTGGTTATTGGAATCAGTTTACCAGAAATACTCTTCAATTAAATAATGGAAATGGAACTTTTAGTGAAATTGGAAGATTAGCAGGAGTTGAAGCTACAGATTGGAGTTGGGGTGCTTTAATGTTTGATTTTCAAAATGATGGAAAAAAAGATATTTTCGTTGCAAATGGTATATATCAAGACCTAACGGATCAAGATTTTCTTCAATATGTTACACAAGATGAAGTTATTGATCAAATTGCATCTCCAGGTAATGTTGATTTTAAAAAATTGATTGAACTTATTCCCAGTGTTCCAATTTCAAATTATGCGTTCATAAATAATGGTGGATTAGAATTTGAAGATGCAACTAAGTCATTAGGTCTAGATATACCAAGCTTTTCAAATGGTTCTGCATATGGAGATCTTGATAATGATGGTGACTATGATCTAGTAGTCAATAATGTAAATATGAAAACATTTGTTTATAGAAATAATACTGATATTTTATTTCCAAATAATAATTATATTAAAGTAGAGTTAGTTGGGACTAAGGATAATGTTAATGGTATAGGAAGTAAAGTATATATCTATTCAATGGGAAATACTTATATGTTAGAACAAATGCCTATTAGAGGATTCCAATCTACAGTAGATAATAATTTAATAGTTGGAATTGGAGAAAGTAATAGTATTGATTCTCTTATAGTTATATGGGATGATGGATCTTACTCAAAAAAATATGATATAACTCCAAATCAAAAAGTAGTTATACATAAATCTGATGGAATAATTTTAGATAGCTATAATAAAAATTATGTAACTAATCTTTTAGAAGAATCAGAAGAAAGATTGATTGATTTTGTTCATAAGGAAAATAATTTTGTTGATTTTGATAGGGATAGATTGCTTTTCCATATGAGCTCATCTGAAGGATCTTGTCTATGCTCTGGGGACCTAAATAATGATGGGTTAGAAGATATTTATATTGGTGGTTCAAAGGGTTTTCCTGCTTCAATATATATTCAAAAGAAAAATTCATTTGATCTTTATTATAGTAATGTTCTTGAAAAAGATAGAGAATCAGAGGATACAGACTGTGTTTTTTTCGATTCTAATAATGATGGTTATTTAGATATTTATGTTACTAGTGGTGGTAATGAGTTTTCAGTTTATTCACCCGAGTTAAGAGATAGACTATATTTAAATTATAATTTGAAATTAATAAAATCTAATCAAATCCTTCCAGCGGGTTTGTTTGAAAGCTCTTCGGTCGTAAAAAATTATGATTATGACAATGATGGAGATCAGGATCTTTTTGTGGGAACAAGATTAGTGCCACAGAAATATGGGATGCCTTCAAATGGTTACATATTAAATAATGATGGTAAGGGTAATTTTACTAATGTAAGTAATTTGATAGCTCCTGAACTAAATAAAATTGGAATGATAACTGATGCAGAGTGGACGGATTATGATATGGATGGAGATATTGATATTATATTGGTTGGACATT
This sequence comes from Bacteroidota bacterium, assembly GCA_036166035.1. Classification (GTDB taxonomy): domain Bacteria; phylum Bacteroidota; class Bacteroidia; order Cytophagales; family MED-G16; genus MED-G16. The sequence continues at coordinate 8,216 of JAYZHZ010000118.1, read as the reverse complement.
GGATGCCAATTACACTTTTTGAGAATATAGATGGTTCATATAAAATCAAAGATGTTGAATCTTTTGATAAAACAAATGGCTGGTGGAATGCTTTACATGTTGAGGATTTAAATCTTGATGGATACGATGATCTTATTATTGGTAACCATGGAATTAATTCTAGATTTAGTGCGAGTGAAAGTAAACCAATATCAATGTATATAAATGATTTTGATGATAATAATAGTATTGAACAAATAATATTTCAATATAATGGGGATAGTGCATATACTATGGCACTAAGACATGATTTGGTTATGCAGATGCCAACTCTTAAAAAGAAATATCTGAAATACAATAGCTATAAAAATCAGACAGTTAATGATATTTTTTCTAATAAAAAAATAAATTCAAGCGTAAGGAATAATATTTATGAATTGAACACACTAATATTGATTAATGATTCTGCAAAATTTAATAAAATAAATACACCAATTGAAACACAATTTTCAACTGTTCATGCAATTCATGTTGATGACTACAATGGAGATGGTTTTAAGGATATTATTATGGGAGGGAATTTGTATGATGTAAAACCTGAAGTTGGAAGATATGATGCTAACTATGGTTTGATATTACTCGGAAACAAGAACAAAAATTTTGAAAAAGTTCCAAATTCTCAGTCTGGAATATTATTTAAAGGACAAGTAAGAGATATAATAAATGTCAGAAATAAATTAAATTCAAATTTATTATTTGTTCTTAACAATAATGATACTTTACAATCATACATCTACAATTGATGATAAATAGATTTTTAATAATTCTTTTAATTTTTTCGTGTAAAGAAGAAAATACTTTGTTTGAAAAAGTTTCTGAAAACACTTCAAATATTAGATTTAGAAATGATTTAGTTGAAAATGAAAAGTTTAATTTAATAGAGTACCTATACTTCTATAATGGTGGTGGAGTCACAACAGGTGATATAAATAATGATGGTCTTATTGATATATATTTTTCATCTAATCAAGGGGCCAATAAGTTATATTTAAATAAGGGAGATCTCAATTTTACTGATATTACTGAAAAAGCAGGATTAAATTCAGAAGAAGAATGGAAAACTGGAGTTAATATGGTTGATATAAATGGAGATGGTTTTATAGATATATACCAAACTAGACTTGGCGGTTATAAAAATATTTCAGGAAAAAACCAATTATTTATTAACAATGGTGATCTTACTTTTACCGAAAGAGCTGAAGAATATGGTCTTGATTTTGAAGGTTTTTCCACTCATTCTGCCTTTTTTGATTATGATGGTGATGGTGACTTAGATATCTATCTTTTAAATCATTCAGTGCATACTGAAAGAAGTTACGGAAATTATAAATTGAGATTTTCAAGAAATGAGAAGTCTGGTGATAAACTTTTTAGAAATGAAATGAGTGAAGGAAAACAATTTTTTGTTGATGTATCTGAAGAGGCTGGTATTTTGGGCAGCAACATAGGCTATGGTTTGGGTATTTCGATTAGTGATATAAATAGGGATGGCTGCGATGATATTTATGTATCAAATGATTTTAGAGAAAATGATTATTTATATATTAACAATTGTAACGGAACCTTTAAAGAAAGTTTAGAAAATTATATAAATCATACTTCAAGATTTTCAATGGGTAATGATATTTCAGATATTAATAATGATTTATATCCTGATATTTTAGTTTTGGATATGCTCCCAGAGGATGAGAAAGTTTTGAAGAGTTCAGCAGGAGAAGATTCGTATGAAATTTATAAACTGAAACTTGAATTTGGTTTTAATAAACAGTTTACTAGAAATACTTTTCAATTAAATAATGGAAATAATTCTTTCTCAGAAATATCACAACTCATGGATATTCATGCTACAGATTGGAGTTGGTCGACTTTGGTTGAAGACTTTGATTTAGATAGTTATAAGGATATATATATAACAAATGGCATTGTAAAAAGACCGAATGATATGGATTATATCAACTTTATATCCAACGAAAAATTAAATTATGGTCTTGTCCAGAATCCTGATTTAGATAATCAAGATCTGTTAAAAGAAATGCCCGATGGTAAAGTAAAAAATTATGCATTTAAAAATTTGTCAAATTTAAATTTTAAGAACGTATCTAAGGAATGGGGCTTAGATTTTAATGGGTATTCTAATGGAGCAACATACGATGATTTTGACAACGATGGAGATCAAGATTTTATATTAAATAATATAAATGATCAAGCAATTCTCTATAAGAACAAAACAAAAGATATGTTAAATAATAATCATTTAAAAATTTCATTTAAAGGTGAAAAGTATAATTATTTTGGGATTGGAGCAAAAGTTATAATTTGGTTTGATAATAATGTTATTTATAAGGAAAATTTTTTAAATAGGGGTTTTATGTCTACTAAATCTTCTGGTCTAAATTTTGGGATTGGTACTACAGAAGAAATAGATTCATTGCAGGTTATTTGGCCTTCTCTAAAAACACAAAAGATATATTCAATAAAGGCTAATCAAAAGATTGATTTGTATGAGAAAGCATCAGATAAAGTATTTCAGAAAAAAAATATTTCAAATCCGATTTTTTCTGATATCTCTGATATGATTAAGATAAATTATTCTCATAAAGAAAACTCATTTAATGATTTCAACAGGGAAGGACTAATTCCATTTATGCTATCAAGAGAAGGACCCGCAATAGCTGTATCAGATATAAATGATGATAATATTTTAGATGTTTATATTGGTTCTCCGTCTTTTCAAAAATCAAAATTATTTTTGGGTGAGAATTCTGGAAATTATAAGTACCTTCCTCAAAATGAAATAGAGAATGATTATTTATCTGAAGATGTTGATGCATTGTTTTTTGATGCTGACAATGATGGTGATAAAGATCTCTATGTTGTCAGTGCAGGGAATGAATATCCTCTAAATGTCAAAAGCATTCAAGATAGATTATACATTAATGAGAAAGGAAAATTTATAAATAGAAAAGGGTTACCTGAAATTTATCAACATGGTTCGGTTGTAATAAATTATGATTATGATCAGGATGGTGATCAAGATTTATTTGTGGGAGGAAGAGTAGTTCCGGGTGAATATGGTTATTCTCCAGTAAGTTATCTTTTAACTAACAATGGTGATGGTTCCTTCAAAATCGATAATAATAACATTCTGAAGAATTTCGGGATGATTACCGATGCAAAGTGGGAAGATATGAATGGGGATGGAATTAAAGATTTGATTACATGTGGAGATTGGAATAATATAAAAATTTTAATTAATGAGAATGGTAAATTACGTGAGGATACTGATTTTATAGGCAATAAAAAATTTGGTTGGTGGTTCTCAATAGAAACAGCAGATTTTAATAATGATGGGTTAATGGATATTATTGCAGGAAACATTGGTAATAATTCAAAACTTAAACCAACGAATGAAAATCCTATAAAAATGTATGTTGGTGATTTTGATAATAATTCGAATATTGAACATATTATAACTTACAAAAAGGGTTCCAAAGAGTTTCCAGTTTCAAATAAAGATGAGTTAACCAAACAATTAAATTATTTAAATCGAGATTTCTTTTATTACAGAGATTTTGCAGGCCTAGATATTAATGAAATTTTTTCAGAGGAAATATTATCAAAAAATAAAGTTTTATTTACCAATGAATTTAGCTCTATATTATTTATAAATGATGGAGAATCATTCTCAGTAAAAGAGTTACCATTAATTAGTCAGATTTCGCCGGTTAGAGATATTCAAGTATTAGACTATAATAATGATAATATTTTGGATATATTATTATTTGGAAATCTTTCAAGTGTTTCAACTTATTTTGGATCATTCGATTCCAGCTACGGGATTTTATTAAATGGTAATGGTAATGCCACTTTTAATTATATAAATCAGGCAAAATCAGGATTAAAAATAAGGGGTGATATTACTAAAGTTTTGCCTTTGGATAAAAATAAATCTAAATTTGTTCTTGGAAAAAATGACGATAGACTTTCCATAATAAGTTTGGTTGATGAACATTAAAATCTTTCAGTTTTTATTAATTTTTTTCTTTTTTTCTTCATGTTCTTCATATGAAGAATATAAGAATAATTTAAATGCATACGAAGATCCTAATCTTTTTCATGAATCAATGCAAAAATTAACAGATGTTATTGTATATGATATTTTTTCGCCACCAGTAGCATCAAGAATTTATGTTTATCCAACTATTGCTGCTTATGAAGTTTTAATTAATGATTATCCAAAATATAAAAGTTTTGCTGGCCAGCTTAATGGATTAAATGCTGTTCCAAAACCTGATTTGAATAAGGAGTATTCATTTCCAGTTGCTAGTTTGCATGCATTTATTACTATTGGAAAAGATTTGATTTTTTCTGAAAATAAAATCAATGAGTTTCAAAAAGATATTTTTAAAAAATTAAAAGAAAAAGGTATTCCTAAAGATATATATGATCGTTCAATAGCTTATGGTGATGAGGTTGCCAATCACATTAAAAAATGGTATAATGAAGACAATTATAAGCAGACAAGATCGTTTCCAAAATATACAATTCAAAGGGATGACGAAGAATCTTGGAAACCAACCCCTCCAGATTATATGGAAGGAATCGAACCTCACTGGAATAAAATAAGAACATTAGTAATAGATTCTTCAAATCAATTTATAATTACTCCACCACCTAAATTTAGTCTTGACAAAACTTCAAAATTCTATAAAGATCTTATTGAAGTATATGAGATTGGTAATAATTTAACTGAAGAACAAAAAGATGTTGCAAGTTTCTGGGACTGTAATCCATATGTTTCTCATCATAGAGGGCATGCAATGTTTGCAACAAAAAAAATAACTCCTGGTGGTCATTGGATAGGAATAACAAAGATTGCTTCAAAAAAAGCAGAGTTAAATTTGATGGAAACAATCCATACTTATTCTATGGTATCAATAGGTTTATTTGATGCCTTTATTGTATGTTGGGATGAAAAATGGAGAAGCATACTTGTAAGACCTGAGACGTTAATTAATCAATACATTGATGAAGACTGGATCCCTTTGCTTCAGACTCCACCTTTTCCTGAATACACATCAGGACACTCTGTAATTTCAAGATCAGCAGCTAATATTCTTACTTTTTTGTTAGGAAATAACTTTGAATTTTTAGATACTACTGAAGAAATTTATGGTCTCAAAGCAAGAAAATTTGATTCATTTATTCAAGCTTCTGATGAGGCAGCAATAAGTAGAATATGGGGTGGAATTCATTATATGCCGGCCATAACATATGGAGTTGATCAAGGAGATAAAGTTGGAAATTTTGTTATAGAAAATCTTGATTTAACTCAAAATATAATTTCTAAAAAATAGTAATATGAAATATTTAATAGCACTTGACCAGGGAACAACAAGTTCTAGAGCGATTTTAATTGATAAAAATGGTAAATTGGTTGATATAAAGCAGAAAGAATTTACTCAAATTTTTCCAAAACAGGGATGGGTAGAACATGATCCTTCCGAAATTTTAAGTTCACAATATGAGGTTTTTGAAAAGTTATTATTATCAAATAATATAGACCCAAAAAATATTATAAGTATAGGTATTACAAATCAAAGAGAGACTACTGTTTTATGGGAAAAGGATACTGGAAAACCACTTTATAATGCTATAGTATGGCAAGATAAGAGGACTTCAGATATTTGTGAAAAAATAAAAGAAGATGGATTAGAGGAATATATAAAGAAAAATACTGGCTTGGTTGTTGACTCATATTTTTCGGCAACAAAGATTAAATGGATAATAGAAAATGTTGAAGGAGTAAAAAATAAAATTAAAAATAATAATGTGATGGCTGGTACAATTGATTCATGGTTAATATATAACTTTTCTTCATTTAAAAGTCATGTTACTGACTATACAAATGCTTCTAGGACAATGATATTTAATATAAAAAATCTTGATTGGGATAAAAAAATACTTGATTATCTAAATATTCCAAGATCAATATTGCCAAAAGTTTTATTTTCTTCTTCAAGTTTTGGCAATTTCCATTATAAAGGAGTTAGAATTCCTATTAATGGAGTTGCTGGGGATCAACAATCTGCTTTATTTGGTCAGGCATGCTTTGATGATGGTATGGTAAAAAACACATATGGGACAGGATGTTTCTTATTAATGAATACAGGAAAAAATATTAAATTTTCAAAAAATGGATTAATAACAACAATTGCATGTTCTTCAGACAACTCAATTTCTTATGCTTTGGAAGGTAGTGTCTTTATTGCGGGTGCTGCGATTCAATGGCTAAGAGATTCTCTAAAAATAATCGATAGTGCTTCAGAAACAGAAAAAATAGCAACATCAATACCTGATTTAGAAAATGTGTATGTTGTTCCTGCTTTTGCTGGTCTGGGTGCCCCTTACTGGGACATGTATTCTAGAGGTGCTATTTTTGGTTTGACTAGAGATACGGGTAAAAATCATATAGTTAAAGCAGCTCTGGAATCATTAGCTTATCAGACAAAAGATATAATTGATGTTATGGAAAAAGATTCACAAATTAAGCTCAAATCTCTTAAGGTGGATGGTGGAGCTTGTATGAATAATTATCTGATGCAATTTCAAAGTAATATTCTTAATTGTGATGTTGTTAGACCCCAGGTAATTGAGACAACAGCAATGGGTGCTGGTTACTTAGCAGGGATCACCAGTTCTATTTGGGACAAAGAAAAAATTATTTCAAATCAAAAAATAGATAAAGTATTCAATTCAGGAATAGATGATAATAAAAGAAAAAAAATATATAATGGCTGGAATAAAGCTGTAAAAAGAACTCTGAATTGGCTAGAAAAATAAATTTTTTTTCATCTAAAAATAGACGAAAGTTAATAGATAAAATTTCTTCTAATTATTTTGATATTGTAGTAATTGGTGGTGGAATAACAGGAGCCGGAATATGTTTGGATGCTGTTTCAAGAGGACTTAATGTTTGTCTTATTGAGATGAATGATTTTGCTTCTGGAACTAGCAGTAAATCAACTAAACTTATTCACGGAGGATTAAGATATCTTGAACAGTTAAAATTAAAACTTGTTAATGAAACTGGAAGAGAGAGGGAAGTCCTTCACCGTATTGCACCGCATCTTGTTAAATCTGAAAAAATGTTACTCCCGATCTTCATTAATGGAAAGCTAAATAAATTTTTTACCTATTTAGCTCTTTTTCTATATGATTATTTAGCAGGTGTTAAAAATAATGATAAGAAAAAAATGTTATCAAAAAAGAAAACTTTAATTATGGAACCTCTTTTGAATGAAAAGAAAATTAAAGGCGGGGCATTGTACTCCGAATATAGAACAGATGATAGCAGATTAACTATCGAAATTTTAATGAAAGCATATAATCTTGGTGCACTTCCAATAAACTATATTAAAGCAAAAAGTTTTATCTATGATAATGGTAGGATTGCAGGTGTAAATTGTAATGATCAAATTGAAAATAAAAATTTAATAATAAAATCAAAAACTGTAATTAATGCTTCTGGTTCATGGACGGATGATATTATAAAAGGTAAAAATAAAAAATTGATTCTCTCAAAAGGAATACATATTGTTTTGCCAATTGAAAAATTTCCTATTAATCAATCAGTATATTTTGATGCTTTGGATGGTAGAATGATTTTTTCTATACCGAGAGAAAAGACTGTTTATATAGGTACTACCGACACTGTATTTGATAAGGAAAAGGATAAATTATGTGTTTTAAAAAAAGAGGTGAAATATTTGATTGACTCAGTGAATAATGCCTTTTCAGTGGAACTTGAATTAAATGATGTTATATCATCTTGGGTTGGTTTAAGACCTTTAATAAGACAGAATAGAAAAAATGTATCTGAAATATCCAGGAAAGATGAAATTTTTATTGCAAAAAATGGCATGATTACAATTGCAGGTGGAAAACTAACTGGTTATAGAAAAATGGCTGAAAGAGTTATTAATGTACTGGTAAAAAAATTCAAATTTTCTTCTCCTAATTCTAAAACTAAAAATCTAAAATTATTTGATTTTAATTATAATGAATGTTTAAATAAAGTAAAAGATTTAGGTATCTCATCAGAAGATTTTAAAATGCTATATAATGTGTATGGTGAAAAATCAATTAGAATATTTAAAATTTATAATAAAATAAAA
>JAYZHZ010000117.1:0-3043 GCA_036166035.1 Bacteroidota bacterium | reverse complement strand
TATAACTTAGATGGTAGTCCAACATCTACCCTTGTTAATTATAATTATGAAGGAAAAGGAGGATTAACAGAGATATATTTTTCTAATGGCTTTAAACTTTCAGATGAATTTGCTATTGGGTTTAAGGGGTCTTATATTTTTGGAAAAATAACAAATAACACTTCTTCTAGTATTTCGAATGAACCTCAATTTTATTCAAATTATTTTGAAAGGTCTACGTATAATGATTACTCAATTACAACAGGTTTATTTTATAAAAATGAAATATCTGAAGAAAAGTTTTTGAAATTTGGTTTAATTTATGATATAAAATCTTCGTTAGAGGCAGAGAGATTTTCTCAGTTAGAGCGTAAAATTCCAAACTCATTAACAGTTATGGTAATTGATACTATTCTTAATAATGAGCTGAGTAATTTCATAATCCCTAAAAGTTATGGATTGGGGTTCTCTTATGAGATTCTTGATAAACTTTCTGCAGGAATTGAATTAAGAATTCAACCTTGGAATGATAAAAGTGGATTTTCAAACAATATAATTGGTTCATATAAAAATGCAATACAAATATCATCTGGTGTTGAAATAATTCCAGATGCAGAAAATGTCAATAGTTTCTTTAAAAGAGTAACATACAGAGGTGGTCTATTATATAAAAGATATCCTTATTTAATAAATGGAGGACAAATAAATAATATTGCTGTTACATTTGGAATGTCTCTACCAGTTGGAACAATATCTAGAATTAATATTGGGTTTGAGGTTGGAAAAAGAGGAAATCTTCAAAAGACATTGATTAAAGAGAACTATTTAAAATTTTTAGTTGGAAGTTCTATTAACAACATTTGGTTTATTAAAAGAAAATTTGATTAATTTTATATTTTTATGAACCGCTTAGTTTACATTCTTATATTATTAATAGTAGATTTTACTCTTTTGGCCCAACCCGGTTGGAACTGGCCAGAGAACAAGGCGGAGGCTGAGGAAAAAAATGTTTTATATACTGATTATTTAAAACAAGGTGATTGCGAAGCTTCAAGGGAGCCCAACAATTGGTTATTAAGCAATGTCCCTAATCTGCATGTTTCTATATATCAAAATGGGATTAAAATATATAGATGCTTAATTGACAAGGAAACTGACTTAGAAAAAAAGAAGCTTTTGATACAGAAATCCTTAGAGATTTTTGATAATAGAATTGAAAACTTTGGCAGGGAAGCATACGTCAAAAACAGAAAAGTTAGTTTTGCATATTCTTTTTATAGGTCTGATAAAGCAGAGTATGAAAATCTTTATAATATGTTTAAAGATGCCTATCAGTTAAATGGGAATAAAATTGGGAATAGCAATCTAGTTGCGTTTATGGATATAGTTAGAAAACACAAATTAACTTCTAATAACATTTCAGATGATGAAGTTCTTGAAATTTATGATATGATATCTAACACCATTTCTTATAAAATAACAAATGAGCCTAAAAACGAAACAAGATTGAGAAAATATCAAGATAATGTTGATAAATTACTCACAGCCACAATAACAGTTGACTGTGATTTTGTTGAAAATACACTAGGACCAAAGCTTGTTGAACTTTCTTCAATGCCAAGTGATGAAATTGTTGAGACGGACTATGAAAGCTTAACTCCAGTTGAGACCCAGTATACTGAAGAAGTTGTTAATCTTGCAAAGAAAATTTTCCAACTTAGTATTACTGGTAAATGTACTTCTTCTGATATTGCTCTTCAGGCTGCTAAAATAATGTTTAGTACGGAAAAAGATTTTGCAATTGCTAAGTTTATAGCTGGAAGAGAACAAGCAAATAATAATTATGATACTGCTCTTGAATATTATGATGGTGCGATTGAGTCAACAGATGACAATCTTCAAAAGGCTGAAGTGTATTTAAATAAAGCACAGTTATATGCTTTGGTTGGAAATAAGATAAAATCAAGAAATAATGCTAGGAAATCTATTTCTATGGATTCTCAAAATACTGATGCATATAAGCTTATAGGAAACTTGTATATGTCATCGTATGATGATTGTAGAGAAGGTAAAAGTCGTGTAAAAGATAGACTTGTTTTTATAGCTGCTTATAATATGTATAAAAGAGGCGGGCTTACTGGAAAAGCTAATCAGGCACGTGAGCAGTTCCCTTCAATGGAAGAAATATTCAATGAAAATTTAGAGGTTGGTGAATCTATGAATACAGGATGTTGGATTAATGAAAGTGTAACTTTAAATAAAAGATAATGAAGATTAATATAGAAGAATTTATATCAAATGTACCTATTCTTAGAATATTAGGTAGAAATCTTGCACTTAATGCAGGAATAGCCTTTGTAATTCAGGATTTTCTGATTCCATTATATTCCAATTATATATTTGAAATTGTCTCTGGATTGATGGTCTTTGGAGTCCTTGCATTAGTATATTGGTATTCTATAAATAAGAAAAAAGAAGATAAGAATGTTGCCCATGTATCATTTCAGGCATCCTTAATATGTATAATACTAGCTATTATGGTTAGTGCATTAAGTTCTGTATCTAAGGCGTTATCAGCAGATGATAGAGGTATTCTTGCGTCTAATGTAGATTTTGTTGCTAATCTTCAAGATAACACAAATGTTTATGATGAAAATTTAAAATCATTGGGTAGAGACATTTCAAAAGTTTCTAGCCAGTTTACAGAGCTGCAGAGTGATTTGTCAACGTTATCTGCTCAAATTTCAACCCAACTTTCTGAAGATGGATCCTCTTTGAATAATGAAGAGTTTTTAGACAAAATATCAACACTGATTGAAGAGAAAAATTTAAATGTTACTAGTAATACAATTATTAATGAAGATGATACAGAAGAAGTTAAGGAATTGAGAAAAAACTTAGACATAGCAACGGAACTTCTTAGACAAGTAACTCTTGCTAACGTAAATCTCCAACAAAGAGAAACTGTTTCTGATATTGTAAACCTTAATGCTGATAGTATTGTATATTATATTGGAGAATTAAAAACTGATATAAATGATTTGAGAAATTTTTCATTACAGCT
>JAYZHZ010000116.1:0-2999 GCA_036166035.1 Bacteroidota bacterium | reverse complement strand
AAGTCTTGTCCAAAAGCTTGAGCAATAAAAACAGCTGAGATAGCTTGGTGAATACTAGTCCCGTCCATATTAATTGTTGCTCCGAGTGGACAAACAAAACTTGTTACCTCTTCCGATACATTAAGGTTTTTTTCAACTCTTTTCATTGTGACTGGAAGGGTTGCAGCACTAGAACTTGTAGAGAAAGCTAACATTTGAGCAGGAAAAATTGCTTTTAAAAATTTTTTAAATGATACTCCAGTAAATGAATATATTACTAATGGATAAAAAATAAATATCATAAACGCTAATCCGATAAGAACAGTTATAGCATAAAAGAGTAATGGTTTAAGAGTTGTAATTATATTGTTTGGATCATCACCAGCTAGATCAACTATTAATCCTGCAAGTAGTGCAAAAACTCCAATAGGAGCATACTCCATAATGATTTCAACAATCTTTATTATAATCTCATTCAACCCATCAAATGTTTTTTTGATAGGTTTAGATTTTTTTGGGGATGACAGGACAAGAGCTACTCCAAACAACACAGAAAAGAAAATAATTTGAAGCATATTTTTATTATTGCTTGCAGAATTAAAGAAGTTATCAGGAACAACATCAACCATCATTTGTAGTGGGCCAGAGTCTCTAACACCCTTGGCACTTGTGATTTTCATAGACGCATCTGATGCATATTTTTGTTTTAGTTCAGCAGTTTTTTCTTCTGGAAAATATTTTCCTGGCTGAAGTGTATTTGCAAGAAATAAAGCAATAATTATTGCAGTAACTGTTGTTAGAATATATATTCCAAAGGTTTTCCCCCCAATTCGTGATAGTTTTGAAGTATCTCTAAGATTTGAAATTCCTGCAACGAGAGACACAAAAATTAGAGGTACCGCTACAAGTTTCAGCATTTTTACAAATATTGTACCAAAAGGCATTACCCAATCACTAATTAAGTCACCAATCCCCATAAATACAGATGATACCCCAACAACTAATCCTAAGATTAGTCCTAAAATTATTTTAGTATGTAATGGCATTTTCTTCATTTTTTACTTAGTAAATATAAGTCAACTAAAACATTTGCAGCCATAGATTCAACTATTGGAACTGCTCTTGGAACAACACAGGGATCGTGCCTCCCTTTTCCTTTTAAAGTAACAGGGTTATTATGTGCATCAATACTTTTTTGGTCTTTCATAATTGTTGAAACAGGTTTAAATGCTACATTAAAGTAAATATCTTCCCCATTACTTATTCCTCCCTGAATGCCTCCAGAAAAATTAGATGTCGTTGATACTTTATTGTTTTTAATTTGAAACTCATCATTATGTTGAGAACCAAACATCTCAACACCTTTAAAGCCACTGCCATATTCAAAACCTTTTACAGCATTAATTGAAAGCATAGCTTTACCAAGCTCTGCATGGAGTTTACTAAAAATGGGTTCTCCTATTCCAATAGGACAACCACTAATAATACATGTTATAACTCCCCCTATTGTATCTAATTTTTTTCTTGCTTCATCAATAATTTCAATAAACTTATTGGCAAATTTTTTGTCAGGACATCTAACAATGCTGAATTCTATCTTTTTTAAATCTAATTCTTTATAATTTTTGTCAAGACATAATTTTCCAATTTTTGAAACATAAGCATTAACAGTAACATTAATGGTTTTTAATATCATTTTTGCAATTGCTCCAGCTGCCACCCAATTTGCGGTTTCTCTTGCAGAACTTCTTCCTCCCCCTCTATAATCTCTATTCCCATATTTTTTGTGGTATGTGAAATCGGCGTGAGATGGTCTAAAAGATTTAGAAATATGATCATAATCACTACTTTTTTGGTCTTTATTATTAATATATAAACTTATAGGAGACCCAGTTGATTTTCCTTTGAAAATCCCAGAAAGAATTTCTACTTTATCTTCTTCTTTTCTTTGTGTTGTTATTTTTGATTGCCCAGGTCTTCTTCTGTTTAAATCTTCTTGTATTTTTTTTTGGCTAATTTTTATTCCTGGCGGACATCCGTCTATTATTACACCTATGGTTTTACCATGAGATTCACCAAAAGTAGAAATCCTAAAAATTTTTCCAAATGAATTACTCATTTTTTATATAAAATCAAATAAATCGAAGAAATTAAAACTAAAGTTATAATAATAATATTTAGAAAAATACTATTCTCAATCTGTTTTTTATTTGATTTTAAAATATTAGACTTTGATTTAATTATTTCTAAAAATGAATCAGAATTATTAAAATCAGTTATTGTATTGTTTTTACTCTCTCCTTTGACTGATACTTTAACTTTTGTCTTTAGAGTATCATAGAGATCTCTTTGTGTATTAAAAAAAACCCATTCAATATTATTAGATAAATTGTAAGATCCGGGCTCATTAGGGACAGCATAATAACTAAATTTTTTGGAACCAAATACCTTTCCCTTTTCTCTCTTTATAATTTGTTGAGAGTTAGGAGGATAGAAATCTATTCCATTAACTTTAATACTAGGTTCATTTATTGCAGAAATATTACCTTCACCAATTATTTCAAAATCATAGTTGAAATTTTCTCCTGTCATTATTTCTTTTCTATCAATCTGCTCTCTGAGCTTAAAATTTCCAACAGCAACATTATCTTTCAATGGATGACTAGGAAGATTTCTTACCTTTACGTTGAGAGGTTTTGAATAAAATTTTTCATAATCTTCCATTTTATTTCTTCCAAAGAAAGAAGGTCTTTTAGAAATTTTATATTTAATTAATTCTAGCTCTAACTCAGGAAAAATAATAGGTTCATTATTGAATGGATAATATGTTGCTTCAAAAATTTTATATTGGTTATATCTTTTGTTATTTATAGTCACGGGAATACTGTTAATGTTTTCTATATTAAAATTTTCTTCCCAACAATTTGAGGGTTTTATTTTTTTTAAAATTTCTGTCAATTGTCTTCCAAGCTCATAAAATCTCATATCAGCTGAATTATTTTCACTCACAAAGAACGATA
>JAYZHZ010000115.1:0-19184 GCA_036166035.1 Bacteroidota bacterium | reverse complement strand
ATGGTCATACTCAGAAAGCTGGTACTCTTGGAGGTGGTGGAGACGGTCATGCTCCAATGTTAATGTCTTCGCACATATACTTCATGAGAGCTGAAGCTGCTCTTGATGGATTATCTGGCGAGAATGCTAGAGACATGTTAGAACAAGGAATCAGAGAGTCAATAGCCTCAGTAATGAGCTATTCGGCTGGATGGGCAAGCGTTGGTGACTTTAACGGTGACGGCGTTGGTGCTATCCCAACTGATAGACTTATTGGTAACTATGTCGACTATGTAATGAATGCGTACGATGCTACATCGGACAACGAAGCTAAAATGAATATTATAGTTAAAGAATTCAGACTTGCTTCATGGTCTAACGGTATCGAAGTTTACAATGCTATGAGAAGAACTGGTCATCCTACTGAGATGCAGGGTCCTATGAAGACTCCTGATGCTGGTACTTTTCCAAGGCTATTCCCTTACCCATCAGATTTTACTAACTTGAACAAAAACGCTCCTGTTAGAACAGATCTTGGTGAGAAAGTTTTCTGGGATAGAGCTGGCGCATTAAACTAATTTTAAATTATATATATTATGAAAAATTTAAAAAAGTTATTTGTAGTGTTTATTGCGATGGTCACGGCTATTTCATGTAATGATCCTGAATTACCTGTTGAACTTTTCCCTGAAATGCAATATGGTGCATATGCTAGGAAAATGTCTCAAGAAGGTAAATACAATTTTTACGACATAGCTGGTTCTTCAATAGACATGCATGTAGAATATTATGATGAGGCTAAAGGTGCGAACATCACTGAATTTGATATCGATATAGAATATGTTGATGTTATTTCTGGTGGTGCTAAAAGTAGAGCCAGAACTGACTTTCAGACTATACCTTCTTCAGCTTTCCAAGTGAATTCTGATGGGTATCTTAGTTCTGATATCAGTTTAGGTTTTAACGCAGCTCTTAGTGCTCTTGGTGCTACTGCCGCTGATATTGATGGTGGTAGTTATTTCAGATATTGGTTTACAATCAAAAAATCTGATGGTACTAGTTACGATTATAATAACACTGGTCCCAATTTACAGTCTTCTAATGCTTTTGGTGCATTATTTAGACTTAACGTATCAATTGTTTGTCCTTCTGCTTTAGAAGGAACATTCACTGGTTCCACTGTTGGTTGGTGTGGTCTTACTGGACCTACCAAACAATTTGAGTGGGTTAAGTCTGGTGCTGAAAACTTATATGCTGTTGTTGGTGGTGATTTCTCCTATGGTGCTTATTTAGGCTGCTACGGAGGGTGGACAGGTGTACCTGCTGGTAACCTGAAAGTTCAAGATGCTTGTGGTATCTTATCACCTACTGGTGCTTCACAATGGGCTGAAACTTACGAATTTAATTCTGTGAGTACTGATGCCTCTGGATCTACCCTAACTATTGACTGGGTGAATTCATATGGTGAAGCTGGTGTTTCTTCCTTGACTGGTTGGTCTGGAGGAGCATGGCCTGACTTGAACTAACTAGTACATATATATTAACATATATGAAATTAAGGTAACGATGAAAAATCGTTACCTTTTTTTTTATCTATTCTCTTCAATTTTCTTTTAATTTGACTCAATGATTAAAAGATTAATACTCTTCACCTTTCTATTTATATATAAATTTTCTGTTTTTAGTCAATTGTATTTTAATGAAGTCTCTTCATCAGTAGACTTTAACCATACGTATTTTCAAGGAGTATCGGGAGCCGGAGTTAGTTTTGTTGATTTCGATAATGATGGACTTGATGATATCTCTATCCCAACCAATGATTACAATGTACTGTTGTTTTTTAAAAATAATGGTGATAAGTTCTCTTCAATTGATTTAAAAATTAATTTTCCTTATCAGGCAAAACAGGTCCTATGGATTGATTATGATAACGACTATGATAAAGATCTTTATATAACCTCTTTTAATGGAAAGAATAAATTATATCAAAATAATGGTTTTATGAATTTTGAAGATGTAACAAAAAAATTAAACCTTCCTGACTCATCATCAAACTCTTTTGGGGCTTCATGGGCTGATATTAATAATGATGGTTTTATTGATTTATTTCAGACCTATAGATCTCAAGACTCCGTTTCTAACGTATCAAAAGTATTTTTGAATGTAAGTGGGGTCTCATTTCAAGATATTTCAACATTATCAGGTATTAATGAAATTAACAAGTTGCCATTTTGTGCAACATTTGTTGACATAGATAATAATAATATTCAGGATTTGTACATAGCAAATGATAAGGGATCAGGTAATTCGATGTATTATAATAATGGCGACAATACTTTTTCTAATATAAGTATCTCATCAAATACTGGCGCTGAAATGGATGCTATGTCTGTTACTGTCGGAGACTATAATAATGATGGCTATTATGATATTTATTCCACAAATCTTGAGGATGGCAGTAAGATGTTTGTTAATAATAAAGATTTAACCTTTAACGAGTTAGCTAATGATTTGGGAATCTCTTTCAATGGACATGGATGGGGAGCTCAGTTTGAAGATTTTGATCTAGATGGATATGAGGACCTGTATGTTAGTGGCTCTATAGTGGGAAGTAGTGTGATTTCAAGTGCTTTTTATTCCAATATATTTGGTAAATATTTTGAGATAAATAATTCTGTGGGTTTATCTATGGATACTGTTAGCAGTTATGGTAACGCAGTTGGTGATATAGATAATGACGGTTCTCCAGATTTAGTTATCTTAAATAATTCTCCCAACAAATCTTTTCTACTTAAGAATACATATGCAGGTAATAATAATTGGTTAAAAGTAAATCTTATTGGATATGAATCAAATGCTGATGCTTTTGGAGCTAGAGTAAAATTATATTCTGGAGATTTTATCTTATCTAGATCTAAATTTTCAACTGAAGGCTATATTTCGCAAAATTCTAATAATTTATTTTTTGGAATTTCAGATAACACTGAAATTGATTCTTTAGAAATTTTTTGGCCTTCTGGAATTATTGATAAGCTATTTAGTGTTCAGCCCAATCAATCAATTACAATTCATGAAGGGTCATCTTTATTTCCTCCTAGAATTTATAGTAGTTCTAATACGTTTTGTAGTGGGGGCTCTATGTTTTTAGAGACAGGGGAGTATGAAAATTATTTGTGGTCAAATGGAGAGACAAGTAAAAAAATAGAAATATTTGATGAAGGAAATTATTTTGTTAAAGTTTCTGACAAAGATGGAAATGAATATACATCTGACACTATCTCAATTTTTGCTAGTTCACCTCCTGAATTTGATTTATTAGTTAAAAATATAACTTCTAGCCATTCCAGTTCAGTTGAGATAACTAATACAGATGAAAATAGAGATTACTTTGTCTCTATTGATAACGGAGAATATAAAAAAAATAATTTTTTTATTAACAATTTAATCTCTGGAGAGCATTCTATAACTGTTAGAGACTCTTTAGGATGTGAATCTTCAAAGAACTTCACAATTCTTAATTTAGTTAAAGGTTCAAATAATCCTGAGTTTACCAGCAGCAGTATAGCAAGAAAGTGGATTGAAGTATTGCTCGATGCTATAAGAGATGACTTGGCTCGTCCACCTATTCATGCTAGAAATCTTTTCCATTTGTCATCTATAATGTATGATGCATTTGTTATTTATCAAAAAGTAAAGAATAATAATCATTTAACCCCATTTCTTCTTAATAAGACATTAAATGATAAGACTTTTTCCTTTGAATTTCCACCAAATGTTGACGATGAAGAATATCTTGAAAAAATAATCTCTTTCTCTTCATACAACTTGATTAGGCATAGATTTAAAAATTCAGTTGGAGTAGTTGAAACATATAAGAGAGCTGATTCTTTGATGGTAATACTAGATTATGATCAGAATTATTCCAAGTTGGATTATATAGGAGGGGATCCAAGATCGATTGGGAATTATCTTTTTAAGCTTTATTCAGATTATGGTTATCTGGATCATTCTAATGAAATAAATAATTATTCAAGTAACTACTATGAACCATTAAATCCTCCCCTTGATTTAAACTCTTATGGAAATCCAGATATAATTGATCCTAATAGATGGCAACCATTAAGTGTGCCGGGTTTTATTGATCAGTCAGGAAATTTAATAGAGGGAATTCCAGAATTTATTTCTCCAGAGTGGGGAAATGTAATTCCTTTTGTATTATCAGAGACAGATATGGTAATTAAGGTAAGGGATGATAATTTGTATAAGATATATCATGATCCGGGGCCACCACCTTATCTTGACACGCTTAATCAGGGATATATGGATAGTATTTTTAAGACTTCATTTTCAATGGTTTCAGTCTGGGGTTCTCATCTTGATAGAAATGATGGAGTAATTTGGGATATATCTCCAAATTCAATTGGAAACATTAATTCTTACCCAGATGATTTTTCTAATTATCATCAATTTTATAATTATTTCGATGGTGGAGATTATGGTAATGGACATGAAATAAATCCTTTTACTAACAAAAAATATGAGGAACAACTTGTCCCAAGAGGGGATTATACTAGAGTTTTGGCTGAATTTTGGGCTGATGGACCTGATTCAGAGACTCCTCCAGGTCACTGGTTCGTAATACTGAATGAGATTAATGATGACGAAAATTTAATAAGAAAGTTTGAAGGAATGGGTGAGGAACTTAGTAGGTTAGAGTGGGACATAAAATCATACTTTTTATTGGGTGGTGCAATGCATGATGCAGCAATTACTGCGTGGAGTGCAAAAGGATATTACGACTATGTTAGACCTATATCGATTCTCAGGTACCTTTCAGAAAAAGGTCAGTCTACTTATCCTGATTCTTTAAATTATAACCCCAATGGCTATAAGTTGATTGATAATTATATTGAAATTGTTAATTTAAATGACCCATTAGTTGGGGATAGTAATGAAAATTTAGGGAAAATAAAATTGTATACCTGGAAAGGATTCTCAGAAGAAAATGCTCCAATTGATTCTGAAAAGGGTGCAGGATGGATTCTTGCTCAGGAGTGGTGGCCATACCAAAGACCAAGTTTTGTTACTCCTCCTTTTGCAGGTTACATATCTGGTCATTCAACCTATTCAAGTGCAGCAGCGACAATATTAGAAAAATTAACAGGAAGTAATTACTTTCCTGGAGGATTGGGTGAATTTAGTATAGAAAAAAATAATTTTTTAGTTTTTGAAGAGGGACCATCAGTTGATATGAAACTCCAGTGGGCAACATATAGAGACGCTGCTGATCAATGTGCTTTGTCTCGTATTTGGGGAGGGATTCATCCTTATGTTGATGATATTCCAGGAAGAAAAATTGGAAAAATTCTTGGCAGAGATGCTTTTGAATTCGCTAAAAAATTATTTGAACCACAAGACATAGTTACCCGAAACAATGAAAGAAGTAATTCATTTACTCTCTATCCAAATCCAGTTAATAGTGGAAGTCAATTAACGATATATAATGAATCATCACTAAGTATTTATCGTGTCAGTATTATTAGTTTATCAGGTCAGGTTGTATTAAGTGAGAATATGTTTGATCTAAATAAAAAAATTATACTAAATCTTGATAAATTGCCACGAGGAATTTATATCGTTAATATAACCTTTGAAGATGGAAGCAGTAAGTCAACGAAAATTATAATTAATAAATGATGAGATTTATATTATGTATCAGTCTATTGTTTCTTTACTCTTGTTATAATGATAATAATTTCAATGAGGTATCTATAAATATTCCTAATTATAACCACTCCAAGTATCATGTTAATTTTTCAACAGATAATAATATTATTGTTGATATATCTTATTGGAGTGATGAAAATAATAAAATAAAAACGTATGAATCTAAGGGATATAACCATGATATTATTCTTCCATTTTTAAAGCCTTCTTCAAATTATTCATTTAAGATTAGATCCAGAAAAAATTCATCCATCCTATATTCTTTTAAAACAAGAGATTTATCGGAATTTTTCCCATCTTTTGTTTTAGAAAGAGACTCACTATTTTCTTTTGATGGTTATTTATTTTTTAGGACGCAAAGTGATCCGGGTATACAATTTATGATGGACGATAAAGGAGATATTATTTGGTATAATATTGCTGATACTACGCTCTCCAGGCCATATAACAAAGGTGATTATAATTCTTATGTTTCTCTTTCAAAAAGTGATCTTATTCATGAAATTCGATATGATGGGGATACTCTATTTTCAAAAAATACAAATAATAAGATACTGCATCATGATATACTAAAAAATAATAATAAATACGTTGGATTAACTTATGAATATCTTGATTTTAAAAGAAATAGTATAGATTCTTTAATTGGTGATGGAATAGTTGTATACGATTCAATAGGAAATAATATATGGGAATGGAACATTTTTGATCATGAAAACCCTCTAGATGAAAACTATAAAATTCAAGAGGATTGGAGTCATGCTAACGCAATAGATGTAGATAATGATGGAAACTATTTAATATCTTTTAGAAGTTTTGATCAGATATGGAAAATAAATTCTAAATCTGGAGATATTATTTGGAAATTAGGAGAAAATGGTGATTTTGATCTTACCTCAGAAGAATTGTTTTATCAGCAACATGCAATTCATAAATTAGATAATAGTAGATATATGCTATTTGATAATGGCATGACAGATAAAAGAAAAACAACAAGAGCCTTGATTTTTTCATTAGATGAAGAAAATAAAACTTTTATTCATCAAAATAGTATTTTTCTTCCAGATAGTCTGTTTAGTTTTAAACAGGGGAGTGTTTATTTGATGGATGACAATAAGTTTCTTTTTGCAAGCTCGGTTAACAACAAAACTGTTATAACAGATACTGAAGGAAAAATTTTATGGAATTTATCGAGTGATCATTCATTTTATAGAGTATATTATCTCAATAAAAAGATGTTGTTCGATTTATTATAAATGATATATATTCTAAAATAATATTTATGAACTATTTCAAATTATTCTTTACTTTTCTAAAGACCGGAACTATATCCTTTGGAGGATATATGATGCTTATTGCTATGATTCAGTATGAGTTTTCTGAAAGAAAGAAGATTTTAAATAAAAACAAAATACTGGATGCTATTACAATGGCAAGTTTTTTACCTGGTCCAATGGCAATTAATGTAGCATCCTATATAGGTTTTTTAATCAAAGGATGGAAAGGTGCTGTTATATCTTTTGTCGCTGTTTTATTACCTTCTTTTATTATAATGGTAATATTTTCTCATCTTTATCTTAACTCTAGAAATATACCAGGATTTTCTTCTTTCTTTGACGGTGTATTACCTGTAGTTGCAGCAGTAATCTTTTCTGTGGCATATAATATATACAAAGATTCAAAAGACAAAGTTTTTAGTTTGCTTCTTGTGATATTGAGTTTTGTACTTACATCACTTATAAAGGGTTATATTTCAATTATACTTCCACTTTTGATTTGTGGTGGTTTGAACTTATTTTATAATGGAGATAAATTAAAAAAAATAACTAATCCAAAGAAAGCTTTTTTGAGGATAAAAGGAATAATTATTGCTTCTCTTATAATGATAATACTATTTGTTTTTCTTAATAATGCTCCAATCAGTAGTTTAGAATTTAATTTAGCAAAAGTATTTGCAAATATATCACTGACATTATTTGGTGGTGGGTATGTTTTTATACCGTACCTTGATAAAATAGTTGTTGAGCAGATGGATTGGTTGACTAAAAGAGAATTTATTGATTCCATTGCGATGGGTCAGATAACACCAGGACCCATACTTATTACAGCAACATTTATTGGATATAAGTTAGGATATCTGCTTAATAATACAATAACAAGTGGGATTTTTGGAGCATTTATAGCTACTATTTCTATTTTTCTACCTTCTTCAGTTGTTATCATATTCTTCTCAAGAGTTTATTATTTTGTTAAAAAGAATACTACAGTTAAACTTATTATTAAAGGTTTTAAAATTGGCATTATAGGATTGATATGTTACTCTGGATATATTATAATGTTCAAACAACAAGAAACATTCAACTTATTAAGTTTATCAATTTGTATATTTTCATTTATTATTTTGAATAAAACAAAAATTCATCCATTATTTTTGATTCTTGGTTTTGGTGTGGCTGGATATTTTTTAGAACTATAAATTATGAATTTCTTTCAGTTTATTGGAACCCAAAGATCAGGTTCAAATTTGTTTAGGTTGATGTTAAATGAATTTGATGGAGTATATGCACCACATCCACCGCATTTGCTCAAAACATTTTATCCAATTTTATCAAAATATCAAAACTTAACTGATGACGTTAATTTACAAAAATTGGTAGAAGACATGTTGAAATGGATTCACAATAATCCTGTAAGATGGAAAAATGTACCATCATACAATGAATTAGTTGAATCTTTAAATAAAAGGTCATTATTTGAAATATTCAGATTATTATATACTACTAATGCAATAAAGGAAAACAAAAATAAATTTTGGTGTTGTAAAAGTTTATTCAATTTAAAATTTTATAATGTTAATGAATTTAAGAGCCTAAATCCTATATATATATACATATATAGAGACGGTAGAGATGTTGCTTCATCATTCAAGAATGCTTCTATAGGAGATAAACACATCTATTTTCTTGCAAAGCAGTGGCAATCTGATCAGGTGATTTGTAAAAAAATAAAAGATAATACGTCTGACTATAATTTTTTTTCAGTTAAGTATGAAGACTTATTAATATATCCAAGAAAAATTTTAAAACGATTTTGTGAAAAATACGATATAACATATAATGATGATTTTTTAAATTATTACAAATCATCAGAATCTAAACTCACTTCTTTATCAGGAAGTCTTTGGGAGAATTTGTCAAAGCCAATTATAAGTAATAATAAAGGGAAGTATAAAACAGAACTATCTAGAGATGAAATTAGAATTTTTGAATCTTTGAACTACGAAAGCTTGAAATTATTAGGATATAAAGTTGAAAATGAATTATCAGATTTAATTACAAATTTTACATCTGAAAAAATTGAAGAATTTGTTCTGCTTAATAGGAAAATTAAAGAAAATTTTTCAAAGAAAAGAGATGACAAGGAATTTGAGTTAAGAAGAAGACAAGAATTGATTCTTGATAAATCTATAAATTAAATTTTTTTATCTTAAACTTATTAGAATAAAACTCTAAATAATTCGAATTATTCATCCAATCCCCAGTATTATAATATCTGCTGTCGTTAGATATAGTCTCTTTTGATATGTAATGGCTATGTCCAAATATGTAAGCATCATTATGATTATTTCTTTGATAATTTTTACAATATTTTATTATCCTATCATTATTTTTTTTAGCATTTGAATTATTATTTTTTTTATGAGAACGTGAAAAATATTTTCCTAATCTAATTCCTATATCAGGATGGATTAATCTGAATAATTTTTGACAAATACTATTTGTGAATATTCTTTTTAGAATCTTATATCCCAAATCTCCACTTCCTAATCCATCTCCGTGGCCCACTAAAATTTTTTTATTATCTAATTTTAAGCTCTGTGGTTGATCGTATAATTTTATGCCAAGTTTTTCAAAATAGTCTAATGTCCATAAATCATGGTTTCCTTTAAAATAATGTACATTTATTCCACTATCTATAAGTTCAGAAATTTTTGATAAAAATTTAAAGAAATCTTTTGGAACGACATGTTTATACTCAAACCAGAAATCAAAAACATCTCCCATTAGAAATAATTCTTGAGCATCAACCTTTATAATTTCAAGCCACTCAATTATTTTTTTTTCTCTTTCTAGAGATGATTTATTGTCGGGTTTCCCTAAATGAAAATCTCCAGCAAAATATGCTTTTTTATTCTTCTTCAGTTGAAGTTCTGTCGTCTTCATTTTTGGCCATTTGATTATTAGAATCATTATCTTCTTGATTATTAGAATCATTTAAATCTATATGACTGCTTTTGAAAGGTCTTTTCCCAATTAGATTTTCCATATCATTTTGGAAAAGAATTTCTTTTTCTAATAATTTTTTAGCTATTTTCTCAAGCTGGTCTCTTTTTTCTATTAATAATTTTTTTGTTCTATCGTATGCATTGTCAACTATTCTTTTAACTTCAGAATCTATTTTCTCAGCAGTTGATTCTGAATATGGTTTTGTAAAATTGTAGTCAGATTGTTTAGAATCAAAGAAAGATATATTACCTATATTTTTATTCATTCCATATACAGAAACAATACTATATGCCATTTTTGTTATTCTTTCAAGATCACTTAAAGCACCAGTTGAAATTTTTCCAAAAATTATTTCTTCTGCTGCCCTACCACCTAAAGCCATGCACATTTCATCAAGTAATTGATCAGTTTGATATAAATATTGTTCTTTAGGTAGATATTGAGCATATCCTAAAGCTGCTATACCTCTTGGTACAATACTAACTTTTACGAGTGGGTCTGCATGTTTAAGATACCAGCCAGCAACTGCATGACCTGCTTCGTGATAAGCCACAATTTTTTTCTCTTCTGGAGAAATAATTTTATTTTTCTTTTCTAACCCTCCTATAACTCTGTCAATTGCATCTTGGAAATCATCCATTTCAATAGAAGTTTTATCTTTTCTTGCAGCAATTAAGGCAGATTCATTACATACATTAGCAATTTCTGCACCAGCAAATCCAGGTGTTTGTGCAGCCAAATTTTTAATGTTAACATCATTATTCAATTTTAAATTTCTTACGTGAACCTTAAAAATTTCTTCTCTACCTTTTAAATCAGGTTTATCAATAGATATTTGACGGTCAAACCTTCCAGGTCTTAGCAATGCTGAGTCAAGTACATCAGGTCTGTTAGTTGCCGCTAGAATTATTACCCCAGAGTCAGTGGTAAATCCATCCATTTCAACAAGTAATGAATTTAAAGTATTTTCCCTCTCATCATTAGATCCAGGTATTTGCCCCCTTCCTCTACTTCTACCAATTGCATCTATTTCATCAATAAAGACTATACACGGAGCTTTTTCTTTTGCTTTTTTAAATAAGTCACGTACTCTTGCAGCACCAACACCAACGAACATTTCAACAAAATCAGAACCTGATAAAGAATAGAAAGGAACATTTGCCTCACCGGCAACAGCTTTGGCTAATAGCGTTTTCCCAGTACCTGGAGCTCCCACTAATAGTGCCCCTTTGGGTATTTTTCCACCAAGTTTTGTAAATTTCTTTGGATTTTTTAAGAATTCAACAATTTCTTTTACTTCTTCTTTAGCTTCTTCTAGTCCTGCAACATCTCTAAATGTTAATTTTACTTTACTTTCCTTATCGAACAACGAAGCTTTTGATTTTCCAATATTAAAAATTTGTCCACCAGGACCCCCTCCAGTTGACATTCTTCTCAATAAAAACCAAAATCCTATTAAAATTAAAATTGTAAATCCCCATGTCTGTAAAAATGAATAAATATCAGTTCTGCTTTCGGTTAAATATTCAATTTCATTTGTATTTTGTTTACCAAGTGAATTTATTAGGTCATCATATCTCTTCTCAAATGATTCAATCGATGATACTTCATGTTTATAGTGAGGACCGTAAGTATTGTTTAATAGATTTGAAGATTCAAGTTCATCTTTATAGTTTGAGTTTAGTAGTGCCTCTTCATTTAGAGTAATTTCTATAATTTCTTGATTTTTTATAACAACAATCTTAGAGACATCATGGCTTTTAATCATTTTTTGAAAACGATTATAATCTATTACTATTGGTTTAGACGAGAAAAAACTAAATGATAGATAGATAAAAAATGTGATAGCAAAGATTATCCATATCTGATTATTAAAATTTTTGTTAATTAATTTATTATTATTTTCTTTTTTCATTAATCTATTTAATTATTTCATGCTTCCCATCTCCCCAAAGTTTTTCTAAATTATATATACTTCTTTTATTTTCATTAAAAATATGTGCTACAACGTCTACAAAATCAATAAGAATCCACTCTCTATTGTCTTTTCCTTCTTTTTTCCATGGTTTCTCTTTAAATCTGTTAAAGACATCAATCTCAATACCATCAGAAATTGCATCAATATGGGTATTAGAGGTTCCAGTTGCTAAAACGAAGTAATCAGTAACTGAAGTATTGATTTTTTTTAAATCAATAATTCTAATATCCTGAGCCTTTTTATCTTCCATGCAACTAGCTATAAATTTACTAAGTTTATTAGAATTTATTTTTTGATTTATTTTCAATTGGTATATTACTAATTATAATTATAGTTTATATGAGCAAAAATATTGCCAAAGGCTTATTTAAAGACAAAACTAATATTTATGTGACAGAATGTCTTTCTACAAATGATTTTTTAATTAATATTTTAAAAAAAAATGATTTAGATGAAGGTTCATTAGTTATTACAGACTTTCAGACTAAGGGCAGAGGGCAAAGAAATAATTCTTGGGAGTCACAAAGATCAAAAAATTTGCTTTTTTCATTTCTTTTGTCTCCTGAAATACCTGTTCAAAGTCAATTTTATATTCACGTTATTATTTCAATTTCTATATATAATACTTTAAAAAAAATAGGTCTTTCAGGTATAACAATTAAATGGCCAAATGATATTTATATAAATAATTTAAAGATTGCTGGAATTTTAGTTGAGAATATTGTTTTTAAGAAAAAGGTATATAGGTCAGTAATTGGAATTGGAATAAATATTAACCAAACTAATTTCTTAAATATTAAAGCTACTTCTCTAAATAATGAAACTGGTGAATACTATGACAAAAAAAAAATATTAAAAATCTTATTATCTAATATAGAAAAGGAGTATAAAAAATTTAATATTAATAAGGATGCTATGTTCAGGCAATATAAAAGACTATTATTTGGTTATAATCAAAATTTAAATTTTAATTCTGGAGGAAAATTTTTTCAAGGTAAAATAATTGATTTAGAAAAAAACGGTAACCTAATTTTATGTATTAATAATAAAAAAGTAAGTTTTGAGCATGGGTCTTTATCCTTACTATAATATTTTATTTTTAGCTGAAAGAAACTAGTTTTGATTAATGGCATCAAAATTTATAATACTATCTGCTCCTTCTGGCTCCGGTAAATCTACACTAGTATCTTACCTACTTCAAAAAATAGATTCTTTATCTTTTTCAGTTTCCTCTACAACAAGAAAAATAAGAAAAACAGAACAACATGGAATTCATTATTATTTTATTACAAAAAATGAATTTGATAATCATATTAATAAAAATGATTTTATTGAATGGGAACAGGTTTACAATAATGATTTTAAAGGAACTCTAAAGAGTGAAATTAAAAGATTAACAGATAAAAATAAAAATGTGATTTTTGATGTTGATGTTATAGGAGGATTAAATTTGAAAAAATATTTCGGATAGGATGCTTTATCTGTTTACATAGATGTTCCAAATCTTAAATCTTTAGAAGATAGACTTAATCTAAGAGGAACAGATTTGCAAGAAGACATAAGAGAAAGACTAAACAAAGCTAAAATAGAAGTTTCACAAAAAAACAAGTTTGATGTTGTTATAATGAATAAAGAGATTGGTTCTGCCTGTGAAAAAATGTTTTATGAAGTTAATAATTTTTTATCAACATGAAAGTAGGTCTTTTTTTTGGAACATTTAACCCAATTCACTGCGGCCATATTAGTATTTCTAATCAAATATTAAGTAATACTAATTTTGAAAAAATATGGATGATAATATCTCCTCAGAGTCCAAATAAAGAAAAGAATAAAATTCTAGAAAAAAATTTGAGATTTAAAATGATGAATCGTGCTTTGAAAAAGTATAACAATATTATGCCTTCTAAAGTTGAATTTAATATGGGTATTCCAAATTATACGTATAAAACCTTAATAAAATTAGTTAATGAATATCCTCAAAATGAATTTGTAATAATAATGGGAGAAGATAACTATCTTAGTTTAGAAACATGGATTAAAAGTAATTATATTAAGAATAATTTTGAAATTATTGTCTATCCCAGAAATAAAAACTCTATTGATAAATTTTTTTTTAATGGAGAATTATTAGATTTTTCTTCTAAACAAATAAGAGAAAGAATTAAAAGTGGTAAAAAAGTATCAGGTATGGTCCCAGTTGAGGTTGAAAAGGAGATTATAAAAAACGGTTATTATATCAGATAGTTGTAATCTCTGTCTCTTTAGTTTTAATTATTTCATCTATCCTATTTATTTTTATATCAGTTATTTTTTGAATTTCACCTTCCCCATCTCTAATTGCATCTTCAGATAATCCTTCGTTAGATAATTTTTTTAAATATTCATTAGATTCTTTCCTTACTGATCTTATACTAATCTTACCCTTTTCACCTTCACCTTTTATTTGTTTGACTAAAATAAGTCTCCTCTCTTCGGTTAATGGTGGAATGTTTATAATTATATTTTCTCCATCATTTTGCGGATTTAATCCTAAATCACTACTTATAATAGCTTTCTCAACATCTTGAATTATTGATTTTTCCCATGGTCTAATAAAAAGAGTTCTGCTGTCAGGTGTTGTTATTGAGGCTACTTGTATAAGAGGTGTTGGTACACCATAATATTCGATCATTACACCATCAAGCATATTTGGCATTGCTTTTCCAGCTCTAATTTTTTTCAACTCTGAGATAAGAAAATGAATCGATTTTTCCATTCTTTCTCTTGTATCTTCTAATATCAAATCAATTTCTTCCATATTCTAATATATTAAAGTACCAACTTTTTTACCTTCAATAAGATTAATTAAATTTCCGGATTTATTCATATCAAATACTATAATAGGTAAATTGTTTTCTTTACATAGAGTAAATGCAGTCATATCCATAATAGTCAGATTTTTTTCATAGACTTCATTAAATGAAATTTCATTGAATTTTTTTGCATCTTTCTTTTTCTCTGGATCAAAGTCATAAACTCCATCTACTCTTGTCCCTTTTAAAACAATATTTGCTTCAATTTCAATTGCTCTTAGACTAGCAGTAGAATCTGTAGTAAAATATGGTTTTCCAAGACCAGCTCCAAAAATTACTATTCTTCCTTTTTCTAAATGTCTTATAGCTCTCCTTCTAATGAATGGTTCACATACTTGATCTACATTAAATCCAGACATGAGCCTTGTATCACATCCAAGTTTTTCAAGATGACTCTGAAGAGCCATGCTATTTATAAGTGTCGCCATCATTCCCATATAATCACCCTGAACTCTATTTATTCCAGATTCCTCTGATTCTATTCCTCTGTAGATATTTCCACCTCCAATCACAATAGCAATCTCTATTCCTTTATTGTGTATTTCTTTTATTTCTTGAGAATATTTTTCCAATAAAGATGAGTCAATACCATAATTCTTTTCTCCCATTAGTGCCTCTCCACTTAATTTTAAAAGAATTCTTTTGTATTTCATATTGATTTATTATAAAAGTAAATATAAAATATATGATATATGCACATCATTTTAAAGTAATTTTTTAAAAATACAAATTACATTTAAAAATTTGTAATAATTAAAAAAGAATATAATTTTGCTGACCTTTGAGCTCTATTGGCAAAATATTGTAGATTTTATGTTGGGGGGATACCAAAGCGGTCAAATGGGGCAGACTGTAAATCTGTTGACTTATGTCTTCGTAGGTTCGAATCCTGCTCCCCCCACTTAATTTTATGATAATAAGCGGGCGTAGCTCAGTTGGTAGAGCGACAGCCTTCCAAGCTGTAGGTCGAGGGTTCGAATCTCTTCGCCCGCTCATATGCCGATGTAGCTCAGAGGTAGAGCACTTCCTTGGTAAGGAAGAGGTCACGGGTTCAATTCCCGTCATCGGCTCATAAATAAAAGTAAAAAATTGAAATATTATTTAAATAAGTTAAATTTGAGTTAAATTTTAAAATTATGGCAAAAGAAACCTTTGATAGATCTAAGCCCCATGTAAATATTGGGACTGTAGGTCACGTTGATCATGGTAAAACTACTCTTACTGCTGCTATCACTAAAGTTTTAGCTGATAAGGGGTTAGCAGAAAAAAGAGATTTTGAACAGATTGATA
This sequence comes from Bacteroidota bacterium, assembly GCA_036166035.1. Classification (GTDB taxonomy): domain Bacteria; phylum Bacteroidota; class Bacteroidia; order Cytophagales; family MED-G16; genus MED-G16. The sequence goes on along the minus strand of JAYZHZ010000115.1, from coordinate 3,072 downwards.
ATGCTCCTGAAGAAAAAGAAAGGGGTATAACAATTAATACAGCACATGTTGAATATCAAACCGATAAAAGACATTATGCTCATGTCGATTGTCCAGGTCACGCAGATTATGTAAAAAATATGGTTACTGGTGCAGCACAAATGGATGGAGCAATCCTAGTTGTTGCAGGTACTGATGGGCCTATGCCTCAAACGAGAGAGCATATACTACTTGCTAGACAAGTTGGTGTCCCAGCTTTAGTTGTTTTTATAAATAAAGTAGATCTTGTTGATGATGCTGAACTTCTTGAGTTAGTTGAAATGGAAATTAGAGAACTTTTAAGTTTTTATAAATTTCCTGGAGATGATATCCCTATTGTTCAGGGATCTGCTCTCGGTGCTCTTAATGGAGAAGCAAAATGGGTAGAAAAAACAATGGAATTAATGGATCATGTTGATTCTTACATTCCTGAACCTAAAAGAGAGACTGATAAAGACTTCTTGATGCCAGTTGAAGATGTCTTCTCTATAACTGGTAGAGGCACGGTTGCAACTGGAAGAATTGAAAGAGGAATTGTAAATTCTGGAGATTCAGTTGATATTATTGGTATGGGTGCTAAGGATTTAAAATCAACAATAACAGGTGTAGAGATGTTTAGAAAGATTTTAGACAAAGGCCAAGCAGGTGATAATGCCGGATTACTTCTTAGAGGTATTGAAAAAACTGATATTAGAAGAGGTATGATTATATGTAAGCCTGGTTCTGTTACTCCTCATGCTCATTTCAAAGCAGAAGTTTATGTGTTATCTAAAGAAGAAGGAGGTAGACATACTCCTTTCTTTAATAAGTACAGGCCTCAATTTTATATGAGAACAACTGACGTTACGGGTGAAATTATGCTGCCTGAAAAAGTTGAAATGGTTATGCCAGGAGATAACTTGACGATTGAGGTTAAACTGATAAATAGAGTTGCTCTTGAAAAAGGACTTAGATTTGCAATTAGAGAAGGTGGAAGAACTGTTGGAGCAGGTCAGGTAACAGAGATTTTAGACTAAATTTTAAAGATAATTTTTTAACTAATTATTTAACTTATTTATTTGTTAAATAATAACAATTATTCTAAATTTGCAGGCCGTTGGCCTGCATTTTTGTTACGGGTGTAGCTCAATTGGTAGAGTAGCGGTCTCCAAAACCGTTGGTTGGGTGTTCGAGTCACTCCACCCGTGCTAGGGCCGTTTTAATTTTTTGATATGAATAAATTATTTGTTTTAATTTCAGAATCTTATCAAGAAATGGTAAATAAAGTTACCTGGCCAAGTTTAAGTAGTTTACAGAGCAGTTCAGTTCTAGTATTAATTGCTTCATTAATTTTCGCTCTATTTATTGGTTTGATAGATCTAGGTTTTGAAAATGTCATGTCTCTTTTTTATGAGACTTTTTAAATAAGTTATAAAAGCATGAGTTTAAATTGGTATGTTCTAAGGGCTATAAGTGGTAAAGAAAATAAGATTAAGACTTATTTAGAAAAAGAAATCAATAGAAATAAACTTCAAAAATTCATTCCTGAGGTAATGATTCCATATGAAAAGGTGTATGTTATGAGAAATGGAAAGAAAAAAATAAAAGAGAGGAATTATCTTCCTGGATATGTTTTAGTTTCAGCTGATTTTTCTCATGGAGAAGTACAACATGTAATAAAAAATGTGCCTGGAGTTATTGGATTTCTTGGATCTGGAACTGGCTCTTCTAGAGTTCCTATTCCTCTGAGAGAATCTGAAATTAATAGACTTTTTGGAAAATTTGATGAGTTTAATAATGGTGATGAAGAAATGATATCTCCATTTGTAGTTGGTGAAGATATTAAGGTTATGGACGGACCATTTAGTGGATTTACTGGTTCAATAGCTCAAATTTTTGAAGATAGAAAGAAAGTAAATGTTACAGTTAAAATTTTTGGTAGGAATACTCCTGTAGAATTAAATTATTATCAGGTAGAAAAATCTAATTAAGATGGCAAAAGTAGTAAGTGGATTTTTAAAATTACAAGTAAGAGGAGGTCAAGCAAATCCTGCTCCACCAGTTGGCCCTGCATTGGGAAGTAAAGGGATTAATATAATGGAATTTTGTAATCAGTTTAATGCTAGAACTGAAGATAGAAAAGGACAGGTATTGCCTGTAGTTATAAGTATTTATAAAGACAAGTCTTTTGATTTTGTTATAAAAACTCCTCCAGCATCAGTACTAATTCTGCAAGCTGCTAATAAAAAGAAAGGTTCTGATCAACCAAATTTAAATAAAGTTGCATCTATTACTTGGGAACAAATTAAACAGATTGCAGAAACAAAAAAGAAAGATTTGAACGCTTTTAAGGTAGGTTCTGCAATGAAAATGATTGCGGGTACCGCTAGAAGCATGGGTGTAAGAGTTAAGGGATCATTTCCAGAAAATTTGAATTAAAATGACAAGAATTACAAAAAATAAAAAATCTGTTCAAGAAAAATATAATTCTGAAAAGATCTATTCTTTAGAGGAAGCATCAAAAATAGTTAAGGAAATATCTTTTACAAAATTTGATGCCTCTATTGATCTTGATGTTAGATTAGGAGTTGATCCAAAGAAGGCTGACCAAATGGTTAGAGGGAATGTTTCTTTACCACATGGTACTGGAAAAGAAATTAAAGTTTTAGCGTTATGTTCTCCAGATAAAGAAGATGAAGCAAAAAAAGCTGGAGCTGATTTTGTTGGTTTTGATGAATATATAAAAAAAATTAGTGATGGATGGACGGATATTGATGTGATAATTACAATGCCCTCATTAATGGCAAAACTTGGAAAACTAGGAAAGGTTTTAGGACCAAGAGGATTAATGCCAAATCCAAAATCAGGTACAGTTACTAATGATATTGGTAAAGCAATAAAAGATGTGAAAAAAGGTAAAATTGATTTTAAGGTTGATAAAAGTGGAATAATTCATGCATCTGTTGCAAAAGTTTCTTTTGATTCTAAAAAGATTCATGAAAATGCATTAGAATTATTAAATACTATCCAAAAACTTAAACCTTCATCTTCAAAAGGAATTTATTTTAAAAGTGT
>JAYZHZ010000114.1:0-12625 GCA_036166035.1 Bacteroidota bacterium | reverse complement strand
ATATAACCTAAAGCTTTATGCATATACAAGAGAAGGAAGGTTTCTGCTAGAAATAATAGATGCAAAGATTAATAGCTTGCTAGATGCTTGTACTGATAATTTATCAAAGCAAATAGAAATTAGCTATAAAAAAATTGAGCCGGAAATATTATTTATATCTAGTGCTGATTTGCCGATTGAAAATTCATTTATTAAGGCATCCCCTTTAAAAGACAAACAATGGGCAAATGATAATGATTCTTTACTATTTCCTTCAAATTCTGAAAACAAAAATGTTACATTATATAAATTTGGAAAGAATAATAATGCTTTTATTGCATCTGTTTCAGGGTCTATTAATACATTGAGAGGTTGTAGCCCAGAAGACAAAGATGATTCATATGCATATAATTGTGATATTTATCTTCCTGATACAAATACATTTAGTGCGTATTATTACATTGAAAACGAGAAAATAACTTTATTATCTCAATATTTTTCTGATGAGATAAAAGGATTTCAAGACATTAATAATGATGGTGTTTTAGATATTATTTTCGGAAGAACAATTTATTTCAGTAATGAGAATGGATTTTTTATATATGATTTAATCACAAATTATGTTGGGTTCGAGGGGCCTTGTTAATAGATTTTAACTAAACCATAGGAATATTCTCTTATTTTAATTCAGCAATAAAAATTGTATATTGTGATAAATCAAATCTTAACAAAAATGAAAAATAATTTTGCTTATATAATGCTTGTTATGCTTTTAATCGGTTGTACAAACAATCAACAACAAAACTCTATAGATAATTCTGACTTAGAAATTGGTTCTGCCATAATGGAGGGGACTACTGAAATTACTCCTATAATTGCTGGAGAAACTTCAAATCAAGAGATTTGGCTTAAATATATTCAAGCACACAATGATAAAAATTTAAATATTATTGCGGAAATAAATGCCGAAGATTGGGAAGGTTACACTGCAGACGGTAGTGTAGTAAAAGGTAATGAAGCACACATAGAGATTTTAGATAATTGGTTCAAAAATGCTAATCCAAAATGGGAAGTAAAATGGATGATTGCAAATGCTGCAAAAAATAAAGATGGTGTTATTGAACAGTGGCTAACTACGGGAAATGAATATACTGATGTTGAGAATGGTAATGAAATTTTTGAATATAATGTTCACGACATTCTGTTTGAAAATGGTAAAATAAAGAGAATCAATGTTTATAAAAGAGCTAAAGCTCAAGAAGAAGCAGATTTTTCATATTAATTAAACCATAGCCATATCTTAGTTGTGTGAGATGTACTATTAACCTTAAAATTCACTTTTGAAGTTTCTTTAAATAATTGTAGATTGTAAATGTGATAAAATATTTCATTTATTTGATGCTATTTATTTCTGCTTCTTACTTATACTATTGGATAAACTATGGTGAATCATCTCAAACAATTAAATATGTAATGGCTTTAGCATCTATTATTATAATCTTTGTTTCTACTATATATTTATTAAAAAATTATGTTTTTAGAGAGGTCAATTAATCAAGCAGATGGAATCGGATGGATTGAGGTCATCTGTGGCTCAATGTTTTCAGGTAAAACGGAAGAGCTAATTAGGAGAGTAAAAAGAGCAAAGCTAGCAAAGCAAAAAATTAAAATTTTCAAACCTAAAAAAGACATACGATACGGAAGGAAAAAAGTCACTTCCCACGATTTAAATTCAATCAAATCTAAACCGGTATCTAAATCTTCTCACATTTTAAAACTATCAGAAAAGTTTGAGGTTATTGGTATAGATGAAGCTCAGTTTTTTGATGAGAATATAGTTGACGTCTGTAATCAATTAGCCAATTCTGGAAAAAGAGTTATAGTTGCAGGACTGGATATGGACTTCAAGGGAAAGCCCTTTGGACCAATGCCAAATCTGCTTGCTATAGCAGAGTATGTAACAAAAGTTCATGCTATATGTTCAAAAAGTGGCAAAATGGCTTCTTATACCGATAGAATTGTTGATAATGATGAGCTCATACTTTTGGGGGACACAAAAAAATATCAGGCATTGAGCAGGAAAGAATTTTTAAAATCAAATAAGTCTAAATAAATTTTATGACCAAAGTAAAATCATACGCGGCTTTAAAAGCCACTTCATCACTTGAGCCATTTGATATAGAAAGAAGAAATTTGAATAAAGATGACGTTCAAATAAAAATATCTTTCTGTGGCGTCTGCCATTCTGATATCCATATGGCTCGGAATGAGTGGGGAAATACTTCTATATATCCGATGGTCCCCGGCCATGAAATCATTGGAGTTGTTGAAAGTGTTGGAGAAGATGTCAAAAAATTTAAAACAGGAGACGACGTTGGCGTAGGAGTATATGTTGACTCCTGTGAAAGCTGTACTAATTGTAAGTCTGGTAATGATCACTACTGTGAAAAAGGTATTGTTTTGACTTATAATTCGTATGAGTATGGAACTCAAAATATAACTTATGGGGGCTATTCAAAAAGAATAGTTGTAAAAGAAAACTATGTTATTAAAATACCCCAGGGAATGGATAAACCAAAAGCAGCGCCATTACTTTGTGCCGGAGTAACAACATACTCACCGCTCACACATTTTAAAATTAACAAACACCACAAAGTAGGCATTGCGGGGCTGGGGGGATTAGGACACATGGGTTTGAAATTTGCCGCCTCATTTGGATCAGAGGTCGTTGTGTTTAGCACATCTGATTCTAAGAGAGATGAAGCTTTTGATATGGGGGCAACGCATTTTGTTAATGTTAATAATGAAGATGATATTGCAAAACATCAAAATTCTTGCGACTATATACTTGATACGGTATCTGTCAATAGGAATATGACTCAAGTATTTTCGTTTTTGAAAACAGATGGCATTATTATGTTGGTTGGCCTTCCAATGGAACCTCTCGCTATATCCAGTTTCTCATTAATTGATAAAAGAAAGGGAATAGTTGGCTCAGCGATTGGCAGTATAAAAGAAACCCAGGAGATGATAGATTATTGTTTCAAAAAAAATATTTACCCTGAGATAGAAATTATTCCAATCTCAAAAATCAATGAGGCGTTTGATAGAACCATTAATAAAGATGTCAGATATCGTTTTGTTATAGACATGTCCTCCCTGTAGGAAAGAATAACCCAACAATTTTTCAGTAATTGTACCTTACAAAATTTTTCTTGTAAAATATAAAATACAAATTTTTCGTTTGTATGGTACAAAACATATAATGTACCATACGTTTGTTTTTTTTTAAAAGAATATTATTATTGTATAGTTATATTGATAATGTAAGGTACAAAAACAACTATTTAATAGCGTAAAGATGGATAAAAGATATCTTTTTAAAAGACAAAATACTTGGTGGGTAAAAGTTGCTGTTCCTAGAACTTTACGTTCGCAGTTAGGTTTTGATTTGAGAGAGTCTTTAAAAACCAAAGATTTAAAACTGGCACAATCACGCAGATGGGCGGTTGTTGAAAAATTCAAAAATACAATCAATGATCTTAAGGTCAAATCTCTTGAAAATAAAAAAAAGATAGAGGGATTTTTAGCTAAGGAAGCACCAATGATACCAACAGATACTAGTGATCCTCAGTATTATCATAAGGTAGTTGATTGTCAGTATGCCTGTCCGGCTCATACCCCTGTCCCAGAATATATTAGGCAAATAGCTCAAGGGAATTATACGGATGCCTATATGATTAATTGGGAATCGAATGTCTTTCCAGGAATTTTAGGCAGAACATGTGATCGACCATGTGAACCGGCTTGCAGGAGGACAAGAACACACGAAAAACCGGTTGCTATTTGTAGGCTTAAAAGAGTAACGTATGACTATAAGGGCAATATTCAAGATCGCTTACCAAAAATCCCAAAAAAGAATGGTAAGAGAATTGCTTTAATTGGTGCTGGCCCAGCGTCATTAACAGTTGCAAGAGATTTAGCTGTTTTGGGATATGAATTAGTTCTTTTTGAAAAAGATCCAAAAGCCGGAGGGTTAATGCGGACTAATATTCCAGCATTTAGGTTGCCGGAAAAAGTGTTAGATGAAGAAATTGATCAAATAATTAATTTGGGAATTGAGGTAAGATATAATTCTGAAATCAAAAGCATGAAAAGTCTATTGGAGAAGAATTTTGATGCTGTTTTTGTTGGTACGGGAGCTCCTAAGGGAAGAGATCTTTATATAGAAGGACGAGAAGAGGCTAAGAAAAATATTCATATAGGAATTGATTGGCTAACAAGCATTGCGTTTGAACACACCTCTTCAGTGGGCAAGAAAGTTATTGTGTTAGGAGGTGGTAATACTGCAATGGATTGCTGTAGGTCATCATTAAGGCTTGGCGCTAATGATGTGAAAGTTATAGTAAGAAGTCCTTTTACTGACATGAAAGCTTCTGAGTGGGAGATTGAAGATGCTATGGAAGAAAACATTCCAATCATTGAAAATCATGTGCCTAAGAAATTTTTACATAAAAAAGGAAAATTGATTGGTATGGAATTCGAAAAAGTTAAGGCATCATACGATAAAGAAGGGAAAAGATCTTTAATTCCTACCGGAGAAGATCCTGTTATAGTAAAATGTGATGATGTAATCATTGCTATAGGACAATACAATGCGTATAAGTGGATTGAAAAAGATATTGGTATTGAATTTGGAGAGTGGGATATGCCAGTTGTCGATAAAAAAACATTTCAATCAACACACGAGAAAGTATTTTTTGGAGGAGATGCAGCATGGGGACCGGAGAATATAATTTGGGCTGTTGCTCATGGGCATCAGGCAGCTATATCTATAGATAAACTTTGTGAAGGAAAAGATTTAAATTCTAGGCCAGACCCTATGACTAATTTAGTAAGTCAAAAAATGGGGGTACACGAATGGTCATATGATAATGATATATCACAAAAGAAAAGATTTTTAGTTCCACATGCGGATCAAAAAATATCATTAAAAAATTTAAAAGTTGAAGTAGAGCTTGGATACGATGAAAAATTAGCTTTTGAAGAAGCACAGCGATGTCTCAATTGTGACGTTCAAACAGTATTTGCTGAAAGTAAATGTATTGAATGTGATGCTTGTGTTGATATATGTCCCACAGACACAATTAATTTTGTATATAATGATTCAGAGGATAACTTAAGAGAAAAATTAAGAGTACCAGCAACCAATAAGAATCAAGATTTGTTGGTGTCAGAAGAGTTACCTACCAAAAGAGTGATGGTAAAAGATGAAGACTTATGTGTTCATTGTGGTTTGTGTGCTGAAAGATGCCCTACTGCGGCATGGGATATGCAAACCTTTTTATATGAGGAAGCTCGAACGTATTCAAATTGCACCACGATGGATATTAAAAAAAAGAAACTTAATCATGCGTAAAATAAAAGCTGAAAATGAATTTGTGATTAAGTTCGCAAATGTTAATGGATCAGGTTCTGCAAGCGCTAATCAGATGTTTGCTAAAGGAGTCTTTCGAATGGGTATCCCTGTTAGTCCAAAAAATATTTTTCCATCAAATATTCAAGGATTGCCTACTTGGTTTGAAATAAGGGTAACAGAAAAAGGGTATTTAGGTAGAAGAGAGGGAATAGATATATCAGTTGCTATGAACCCTCAGTCATATGCTGAAGATATTGCCGAAATAAGAACAGGGGGATATTTATTATATGATTCTTCTTGGAAAAGAGATTTTGGAAGAGAGGACATTAATGTTATAGGGATTCCTCTAACCGATATGTGTGTTGAAGCATTTTCAAATCCAAAATTAAGACTTCTATTTAAGAATATTGTATATGTTGGAGCTTTGTCATATCTCTTGGGGATTGGTAAAAAAGTCTATATTGATTTGATTTCAGAAAAATTTAAAGGGAAAGAAAAACTTATTGCCCCTAACGTTAAAGCTTTAGAAATCGGATTTAATTACGCAAAAGAAAACTTTAAGAATCAGTGTAAAATTAAGGTCAAAAAATCTAATAAGACTAAGGGGATGATACTTACAAATGGGAATGATGCTATGGGACTGGGTTGTGTGTATTCTGGCGCTACTGTTTGTGCCTGGTATCCAATAACACCATCCACTTCAGTTGCTGAAGCATTTACAAAATATTGTGAAAAGTTAAGAGTAGATGAAAAAACAAATAAAAACAAATTTGCGATTGTTCAGGCCGAAGATGAGTTGGCTGCTATAGGGATGGCTATAGGAGCAAATTGGAATGGAGCGAGAGCCTTTACGGCAACAAGTGGTCCCGGAATATCATTAATGTCTGAATTTTTGGGATTAGCTTATTTTGCTGAAGTTCCAGTAGTTTTATTTGATATTCAAAGGGGAGGACCCTCAACCGGAATGCCTACCAGGACACAACAATCGGATATATTATTATGTGCATATGCTTCTCATGGAGACACAAAACATATTGTTTTATTTCCTTCTAACCCTACTGAATGTTTCGAGTTTTCAGTTAAGGCTTTTGATTTGGCTGATCGTTTTCAAACTCCGGTAATAGTTCTTTCAGATTTAGACATTGGAATGAATGACTTCAGTACAGATAAATTTGAGTGGAATGATAATCACAATTATGACAGAGGAAAGGTTTTGTCCAAAGAAGATTTGGATAATATAGACAGGTTTGGAAGGTATCTTGATATTGATGGTGACGGCATTCCTTATCGAACATACCCTGGGACCCATCCAGAAAAAGGAGCTTTTTTTACAAGAGGCTCTTCTCACGATGAATATGCTGTGTACACGGAAGACGGGAAGGTAAATGCAAGAAATTTATCTAGAATATTGAAAAAGCATGAGAACGCCTCCAATCACGTTCCAAAACCTGTTGTTGTATCGAATAATAACTCTTTGGGAGTTATATACTTTGGTGGTTCGGAATATTCAATGATTGAGTCTTTGGATTATCTTAATTCTGAAGGAATATTACTGGATTCTATGAGAATAAGATCTTTTCCTTTCAATGATGAAGTTGATAATTTTATTACAAGTCATGATCTGGTTTTTGTAGTTGAACAAAATAGAGATGCACAAATGAAAAAACTGTTATTAGCTGAATCAAAAGCCAATCTGTCTTCTGATAAACTGATCTCAGTTCTTTGTTTTGATGGAATGCCAATAACTGCAGATTTTATTAGTTCTGAAATAATCAAATTCTTATCGGAAAAGGAAATAAAAGAAATTTTAAATACAAAATAATATGACTTACATAAAAAAACCTGCTAATTATCACCCAAAGCTTAAAAAAAACAAGCTGGGTCTTACAAGAAGGGATTATGAAGGGCCTATTTCAACTCTGTGTGCTGGCTGTGGTCATGATTCAATAAGTGCGGCCATTGTAGAAGCCTGTTTTCAGCTTAATATTGCGGGCCATCAGGTTGCAAAATTATCAGGTATTGGGTGCTCTTCTAAAACTCCTGGATATTTTTTAAAGCAGTCTCATGGATTTAATTCTGTTCACGGGAGAATGCCATCGATTGCCACAGGAGCGAATCTTGCTAATCATGAATTAACCTATCTTGGTGTTTCTGGAGATGGAGACACAGCTTCTATTGGTATAGGTCAGTTTGTGCATGCTGTAAGAAGACAATTAAACGTTGTATATATTGTTGAAAATAATGGAACCTATGGCCTTACTAAGGGTCAGTTTTCCGCAACCAATGATCTTGAGTCTAAAGGTAAATATGGAGACGATAATCTTTTTTCACCTATTGACCTAGTGGGAATAGCTATTAATTTAGGAGCAAGTTTTGTAGCAAGAAGTTTTTCTGGAGATAAAAACCAATTAGTCCCACTGATGAAAGCAGCTTTAAAACATAAAGGGTTTGCTCTTATTGATGTGATTTCTCCTTGTGTAACATTCAATAATCACAAAAATTCTACCAAAAGTTATGATTATATCAGAGAACATAATGATGCTGTATCTTCTGAAACGGATTTTGTCCCAATTGAAAGTACCATAAAAGCTAATTATGGATCAGGGAAAAATCTTGACGTAAAATTACACGATGGTTCAATAATCTCTCTTCAAAAAATTTCAAAAAATTATAATCCAGAAAATAAAATTGAAGCCATTAAAAAAATTCAACAATCTTATGAAAAAGGAAAAGTATTGACGGGATTATTATATATAAATCCAAAATCAAAGGATCTTGCTGAAACATTAAATATAATTGAGAAACCACTTAATGCATTAAAAGAAGAAGACCTCTGTCCAGGAAAATCAGAAATTAGTAAAATAAATGCTGGTTTAAAATAGTATTCCTATTTCCCTCCTGGTGGGCAGTTTTTTCTTAAAAAATCTGTGAACATTAGTCTAACATGAGGATAGGCATTGTCCTCTCGGATTCCGTGTGATCTATTAGGATAAGATAACATATAGAAAACTTTTTTGTGTTTTATAAGTTCGTTTGCTAGCATCTCTGCGTTCTGGTAGTGAACATTATCATCACCTGTTCCGTGAATATATAATAAATTACCTTTTAGATTTTTCGCATATTTTATTGGAGAGCCATCAACATAATCTTGATAGGTTTCTTTAGGATCTCCCATATATCTCTCTTGGTAAATGTTATCATAAGTTAATTGATTAGCTACTGCAGCAACAGCAATTCCAGTATGAAAAATTTCTGGATATTGAAATAAACAATTTAATGTTGCTGTCCCACCACCACTCCAACCGTGAACAGCAACTCTTGTTGTATCTATAAAATCATATTTCTCAAAAACTGCTTTTGCTCCCATAGCCATATCTCTTACATTTATTCTTCCAATGTTTCTATAAATTGCTTTTCTCCATGCTCTTCCTTTAGGCGAGGGTGTTCCTCTTCCATCAAAAGTTACATAGACGTACCCGTCTTCACTGAGATTACCATCATACAGACCGTTGTTTCCGGCACCATATCTGTTTACTCCTGTTTGACCAGCTGGCTCACTATAGAAGTAAAAAAGAACAGGATACTTTTTATTAACATCGAGATTTTTAGGCTTTACAATCCAACCTTCCATTGTAACATTGTCTACAGTAGTAATTTCAAAAAATTCTAATGGGTGATCTTTTTTCTTTCTTGAATCAAATTTACTAACCATATTTTGCTCTTTATAGATAAAGTCATGACTAGGCAATGATATTACTGCCTGCATAGGCTTGGTATAATAGTTTGAAAAAGAGTGAAAAGCATATTTTGCTTTTGTGCTGATTTGATAATTATGTGATCCTTCCAAATTTAATGGGGTTACCCTTTGTAGTTTACCATTTCCTTTTACAGAAGTTTTATATAAATATCTTTCTGTAGGATTCTCTGGTGATGCAATAAAATATACTTCCTTGTTTTGCTCATCATATGCTAATGGACGCACAACATCATAATTGCCTTTTGTTACTAAATATTCTTTTTTGTTTTTTATATTAAACCTATATATATGTGACCATCCATCTTTTTCAGTTGTGTATAAAAATTCTTTCCCATTATTAATAAATTTCCAACCGGCTTGTACTTGATATGGCCAAGAACTTCTTAAGTCAACCCAAGCATCATCGGTTTCTTCCATAAGTAATCGACTTTGACCCGATTCTGAATCGGCAATAAAAATTTTACTATGGTTCTGTTTTCTGTTAAGCTGTTGTATCATTAATTCATCTTTATTTGGAAGCCATGTCATCCTAGGAAGATAAAATTTATTAGATTCTCCTGGTATTTTAATCCATGAGATTTTGTCAGTTGCTAAATCAATTACTCCAATTCTTGCTGGTGAAAGATCTTCGCCAACTTTTGGGTATTCAACAGGTATAGTATAAGAATATATTGAGTCAGTATTATTTATCATAAAAAAATCTCTGACTTGATTAGCGTCAATTTGCCAAAAGGCAATTTTAGTTCCGGAATCATTAAACAAGAAACCATCTCTACAACCAAATTCTTCTTCATAAACCCAGTCAAAAGTACCATTGATCAATTTTTTAGTCCCATTTGAACTTGTGAGCTGTTTAACAGAATTAGTTTTAAGATCTTCTATATAGATATTAACACTCGTACTGCTATTCCTTATTTTGTCCGAAGAAGAGTTTTCTTTACTGACATATGCTACAGAGCTTCCATCAGGTGAAAACTTTGCGAACATTAAGCTTGACTCTGGCATTGTTGCTCCAATTTTTGTAGCTTTTCTAGTATTAAAATCATAAACCCAATAGTCACCTCTGGTCTCATATCTCCACACTTTTACCGTGTTTGTAAAAATTAATAGCTTGTCTTTTCTCACTGAAAAATTAAAAGATTTAAAATCCACATTATTTACAGACGATGATGCAAGAATGGTTTTATCGTCTTCTCCCTGAGTACTAACAAGCACTATGCTATTATCTTTAATTATATAATATCCAGACTCATCATCATTCCATATGATATCTTGGGGAAGTACTCTAGCATAAATATTGGATGAGAGTATAAAAAAGTAAAATAATAAGAGAAAATTTTTCATAATTGGGATGTTTTTAATTATTGATTAAAACAAAAAAAATAATAAATTGTACTTAAATATAAATATATCATGATATGTTATGAATAGAATAGGATTTAAAATAAATAGTGAAGACGAGGAAGATATATTCAAGGTTTTTGATGAATATGTCGATTCCAGTAAAGAAAAAATAACAAAAGCAGCTGATAATTTATTAAGATTATACAAATCAGATGATCTTGATGATAATTCAAGGAAAACGTTAAAAGAATTAGAAAAAAAACTAAGAATGGTCTTCAAAGAAGTTGATAAAATAGATAAAGAAGTTGAAGATATGGCAAGAAAAAAAAGAATAGAAAAAAGAAAATAGTCTATTTTATAATTATAGATTATATTGCCTTTTAAATAAAATAAACGTATGGAAGATAAAAACATTAATTACAATGAAGAATGGCTAAAAGGTGGATTGATTTTAGCAGGAGTATCTATTCTACTAACCATGCTTACGTACGTCATTGATGTAAGTCTAATGGTAGAGTGGTGGTTTGGAATTGTTAGTATTTTGATATCAATGGGGCTTCTTATTTATTTAGGAATAAACTATAGGAATGATATAGGAGGCATACTTTCTTATGGGGATGCTTTTAAATTTTCATTTCTAGTCTTCTTTGTTTCTTACGTTGTTGGAATAATTTTTCAGATTGCTTTGTATACGGTTATAGATCCTGAATTACCGGAAATTATGAAACAATTAACTGTAGAAAAAACTGTAGAGATGATGGAGGGTTTTGGTTTGTCTGATGAGGCACTAGACGCCGCAATTATTGGAGTTGAGGATGGTATAGATGAAGCCACAACACCAATGGGCATGATTAAATCAGCACCATTGGGAATTTTCTTTTTACTATTTTTTTCTGCAATATCCGCAATCTTTATTAAGAGAAATCCTCCGGTTTCAGATAGAATTAATTGATTTTTTTAATCACATAATTTAGCTCCTGGGCGATCTTAAGACATGTGTCGTCATATGCTCGGATTTTTTTATTGGTCTTATCAAAATCTTTAGGATCACTATAAAACATTTTTATATTTCTTATGGATCTTTGGTCTATAGGGCACGATTTTTCAGCATCCGAACAAGTCATAATTCCAATAAATTTTTTTTCTTTAATTTGATCTAGAGTTTTAGAAGTCAGAGTTATTTCATTTTCTTCATATTTTAATTTTCCATCTCTGTTAATTTTTAACCCTGTTCTTGAGAGAGAAAATATAACCTCCTTAGATACAGCAGTTTTCATTATACCTGCAGAATAAAGATTTAGATTTTTATTATAGATTTTGGAAAAAACATTTCCCCAAATTTCACAAAACTGACTTCTTCTAGCATTATGTGTACAGATGAAAACAATATTCTTAGTGGATTTTGTAGAGTCGTTAAGAATATCAATGATATTATCAAGTCTTCTCTTGTTATTTTTATCTGGATAAAACGCATTAATTTTTTTTATATAGGATGTTAGTATAGTGCTCATAATTAACTGAACATAATTTTAACATTTTTTTGCATCAAATAAACATTCTGTTAGGTTATTTAATAGTTAAATTTGTCAAAATTTTTTTATGTCTAATAATTATTTGAAAGTACAAAAAGTAATCTCTGAGGTCAGCAAAGTTGTTGTTGGTCAAGATTATATGGTTAAAAGGTTGTTGATGGGGCTTTTTACTCAAGGACACATTCTTCTGGAAGGTGTTCCTGGTCTAGCAAAAACTCTTACCGTCAATACGGTATCAAATGTTTTAAAATTAGATTTTAAAAGAATTCAATTTACGCCTGATTTACTTCCATCAGATGTAATTGGAACTATGATTTATAATCAAAAAAAGACTGCTTTCGAAGTAAAAAAGGGGCCTGTTTTTTCTAATATAATATTAGCTGATGAAATTAATCGATCTCCGGCAAAAGTTCAGTCTGCACTTCTTGAGTCTATGCAAGAAAGGCAAGTTACTATTGGTGAGACTTCTTTTAATTTGGACACACCATTTTTGGTTCTTGCAACACAAAACCCTATTGATCAAGAAGGGACATACCCTCTGCCAGAAGCTCAAAGAGATAGATTTATGATGAAACTCAACGTTAATTATCCCTC
>JAYZHZ010000113.1:0-4087 GCA_036166035.1 Bacteroidota bacterium | reverse complement strand
ATACTAATAAGTTCTTATAGCTAAATATTGTAATGGAATTGTTTCGTCTAAAGTCTATGACTTATATCCAAAAAAAATAAATGAAAACAAAATAGAATTTAGTTATGAGAGAATAGATAGTTTAATTGGTAAGAAAATAGGAGATAAAAAGATTTCTGACATCTTAAATTTATTAGATATTAATGTTACTAAAAAAGGGAATAAATATGTAGCTAGTGTTCCACCATATAGAGTAGATGTCACAAGAGAAGCCGATTTGGTTGAAGAAATTCTTAGAATTTATGGTTACAATAACATTGGGACATCTTCTTCAAATAAAAGTGATTATCTATCTGATGAGAGCATAGGGTCTTACGAAAACAACGTATTATCTAAAGTTATGAATTTATTGGTAGGAAATGGATTTTATGAGATAACAACCAATTCTTTAACTTCATCTAGACACAGAACTGATAAATCGTGGAATGATTTACTGACAATCGAAATGATAAATAAGCTTAGTGATGAACACGCAATATTAAAACAAAATTTACTATTTACTGGACTTGAAACTATAAGGTATAATATCAATAGAAAACAAAATAATTTAAAATTTTTCGAATTTGATAAAGTTTATTTAAAAGAAAAAAATTCTTATAAAGAAATTAAAAAAATAGGAATTTATATGACTGGACTTAATAATGAAGAACACTTCAATAGCAAGACTTCTTACGTAAAATTTTATAACGTTCTAAACCTCATTAATAGACTTTTGATTATAGCAAACATTAAAAATTGTGATATACAAGAATCAGAGTCTAAGTCATTAGAAAACTGCATTAAGCTTCTTTTTAAAAATAATACCATATGTAAAATTGGCAAAGTCAATAATAATTTACTAACGAATTATGAAATTGACCAAGAAGTGTTTTTTGCTGAAATAAACTGGGAAAATTATCTAAAATATTTTAATAGAGAATTTTCATTTTCAAAAATACCTAAGTTCCCTGAGGTAAAAAGAGACCTTTCTATAATACTTTCTGATAACAAAAAGTTTTCTGAGATAATGGGTATAATAGAGAGAAATAAGAAAAAAATTATTAAAAAGGTGACACTTTATGATATCTATCAGGGAGATACCATAGGGAAGAATAAAGTTGCTTATGCTCTAAGATTTATTCTGCAAGATGACGACAAAACTCTCGAAGACAAAAGAATTAACGGAACAATGAAAAATCTAATTAATTCTTTTGAAAAAGATTTAGGTGCAGAAATAAGAAAATAATATGTCTGAAAATTTAAACAAAAAAATAATTGAATTAGAAAGCAAATTTTCAATTTTAATAAAAAAATACAATGAACTAAACAGCATAAATAACAAATTGAATGAAGAGTTAACTGAAAAAGAAATTGAACTTATAATTAAAAATTATCAATTAAAAAATACATCAAAACTATCAAATGATGAATCAATCAGTCATATAGAATTGCAAAATGAAATAGATTCTACTATCAATGAACTAGATGAAATAATAAAAAATTTAAAAAATTAATCTTGGAAAATCTTTCAATAAAATTAGTAATTGGTAACAGGTCATATCCTATGAAAGTACCTATTGAAGAGGAACAAAAAATAAGAAACATTGGAAAAGAATTAAATAAAAAAATTTCAGAGATAAAGAATCAAATGAATATTGAAGACCTACAAGACGTTCTTGCAATGATTGCATTTAAACTATCTGTTGAAATTGAAGATAATAAAAATCTTAGAAGCGAAACTGACAATGCTTATCAAAAAATAAATAATATCATTAATGAAATAGATAAGAAATTAGAATAAATTATTCTGGAGTCTTCTCATTTGGCCATTCCTTTTTAAAATCAACCCAATACTTACTTATTGTTGACTTAACTTCTTTTCTTAACCAAAGTAAACCAATCAAATTTGGCACTGTCATAAGAGCTATAGTAATCAATGAAACATTCCAAATTATTGTTGTATCTGCAAATGATGCTATGAAAAAACCTATAACATAAACTATTCTATAATAAATAACAGAACCTGAACCAAATAAATAAGTCATTGCCCTATCTCCATAATATGACCAGGCTATAGCTGTACTAAACGCAAACAATAATAATCCAATACTTACAATATAGTTTCCATAGTTTCCAAGAAAACCTCTATCAAATGCCATAGCAGTTAGAGGAGCACTATGAACTAAAGATTTTCCTTCAACAATAATATCTTCTTGAATCTTTCCTGCTTTAACAGATATAGTACCTGATAATAAATTTTTGTTATTATCATAAAACAGAACCTCTTCCGCTATTGATCTAGCATGAATAATAGACAATTTATCACTTAAAACCCCTGAGTTAACTTGAATTTGACCATCAAATGTATTAATAGTATTATTTCCATTTAGATAGTTGTATAATACCTTAATATCATCAGCATTTTCTTCCATATAAATTCTATCTAATACTATCAAGTCTGCTTCAGCAAATGTATTCTGATGTTTTTCACTCCATACTCCTGAGGATAACAATACTAATCCAGTAATTGTACAAATAATAATTGTATCAATAAATGGTTCTAAAATTGCTACAAGACCCTCAGAAACTGGCTCATTAGTTTTTGCAGATGCATGTGCAATAGGTGCAGAACCTTGTCCTGCCTCATTAGAATATAATCCTCTATTAACACCTCTAGAAATTGCAAAAGCGACAGAAGCTCCCAAAAAACCTCCTACTGCAGCACTTCCAGAAAACACTTCAGCAAAAATTGAAATAAACGATGGTATTATATTCTCATAATTAAATAGAATAACAGAGAACGCCCCTATTATATATATAACTGCCATAAATGGAACTAATTTTTCTGTTATCTTGGCTATTCTCTTAATCCCTCCGATTATCACTGCGCCTAGCAGGATTGCAAGGACACCACCTGTTAACATTTTATCGATACCAAATGAAGCTAACATAGAATTTGAAATACTATTAATTTGGGGGAGACTACCAGTTCCAAATGATGAAAGTACTGTTGCAAATGCAAATAAAATACCAACCCACTTTAAGTTTATTTTATTTCCAAATAACCTAAAATCAGCATTTTTCATAAAATACATAGGTCCTCCTGACATGGTTCCATCAGAAATTTTCTCTCGATATTTATGTGAAAGCGTAACCTCAACAAATTTAGTTGTCATACCAACCATTGCTGTTACCAACATCCAAAATAATGCAGCAGGACCGCCAAGATGAATAGCAAAAGCTACACCAGCAATATTTCCAGTCCCTACTGTACCAGACAAGGCAGTTGTTAAAGCTTGGAAATGAGAAGTGTCACCTTGATCTTCCTTTTTATCAAATTTTCCCCTTACAACTTTTAGAGCAAAAGTAAAATATCTTAACTGCGGAAATTTTAGGTAAATGGTAAAGAATATTCCTGTTCCAAGTAAAAGAGGAACAAACCATGAAGAACTTCCTAGATACTGGTCAATAAATATTAATAACTCATTAAATTCCTGCATTGCTTAAATTTACTTAAAAGTATAATAGATTATATTTTTCCTTGTATGTATTTAAGAATTTTTTCTTTTTCTAATTCTGATTTTTTCAATAATTTCTCTGCATTCTCTACAATCCCACTATCATCGTCAGAGATATCTTTTAAATTAATCTTTACATTCAAATATGCACCATAAATTGAAGTGTATACACAAAGACATGCTACACCAGAATCTGATATTGAGTTTTGATTACCATCTTTAGCAAGTTTACTGATATATTCATAACACTCAAATGCTTTCTTCATAACTCTTAGTGGAACTTCTGCTGCATATAAAGTTGATTTATTAATAGCCTCTAATCTTGCTTTTGATTCTTTATCATTATTTTTAGGAAGTTTATAAGCATTCATAATTTTGTTAAATGCGTTGGAGTCTTCATCCACCAAAAAAAGTAACTCTTCCCTAATCTTATTGATATTATAAGCAATATCACTAAAAGTGTCTACCTTATCTTCCCAACCCCTTGTATTACAGGATAAATTTGCTACCATACCAGCTAGAGAAGTTCCTAAAGAACCAACATAAGATGA
>JAYZHZ010000112.1:0-4343 GCA_036166035.1 Bacteroidota bacterium | reverse complement strand
GAATTAATTGATGTAGCAATAAAGTATGGATTTGAGGGAATTTCCCCAAATGTATCAGAGCTTCAAAGTTTTAATAAAAATGAATCAAATTCAATAATTGAAAAAATAATTTCTAACAATATTCATTGGGATTCCGCAGGACTACCTGTTGATTTCAGATCTGATGAAAAAAAATTTCTAAATCATCTGAATAATTTAGAAGGATATTGTAAAACAATGAAAAAGTTTAATATTAATAAACTTAATACTTGGATTATGCCAACTAATGATAAATTAACATATAATCAAAATTTTAAATTACATTCAACTAGACTAAAGAAAATTGGTGACATAATAAATAAATTTGGAATTAAACTTGGACTTGAGTATGTAGGTGTAAGAACACTAATGAACAGGGATAAGTATCCTTTTATTCATACGATAAATGAAGTTAGAGATTTAATTGAAAATGTTGGTTTGGATAATATAAGATACCAACTTGATTCTTTTCACTGGTACTGTTCTCAAGACACTATTGAAAGTTATGAATTTTTAAATAATGAAGATATAATTACTGTAGACTTAAATGATGCTGTTATTGGTAGAGATCCTAATTCACAGTTAGATTATGAAAGAGAACTACCAGCATCAACAGGGGTAATTAATATTAAAGAATTTATAAATTTTTTGATTAGAATCGAATATTCCGGATCAGTCAGAGCAGAACCTTTCAACAAAAAACTCGCATTAATGGATGACGAAGCAGCTGTCAAATTAACATCAAAACATCTATTTAAATCCATAAATGGATCAGATTAGTTTATAACTAAATTTTTTAAGTTCCCAAGAATATCTTTCCTGTACGACAGAAATTAATTCATCATCATAATATTCTTGGTTTTTTTTTGATTTTCTGCCTACATTTTTCTTTACTATACTCTTTAATTGGGGAAGATTTAATTTTAAAAAAAGAGCAGGGACTTCTTCTTCCAAATCTTCAAGTTTAATAATCTTATCAACCAAATAATTTCGATTTTCATCTAAAACTAAATTATCGAGAGAATATGTACCATACTTCCTCCATCTATGATAATCTTTACCTCCACCACCATCTCCCTTATTGTTTGTTTTTTTTAACCAATTTTTAAAAGATGGTTTTAAGAAATCCGGTCTTCTCTTATATATCATTTCATATAAAGATACTAGTCTATGATATGGATTTCTAGTACATATTATTTTGAAGTAGTTATCAAATTTCCATCCTAATTTTTTAAAAATTTCTTTCGTTTCACTTGGTGAAATATGAGTGTAAAATGGTAATGATTTACTCTGTTTTCTAACGTTATTATTGACTTTTAAATCAGAGTATGGATTTAGCATTTCCCTGAAGCTTTCAGAACCAGTTTTAGGATTACAGAAAAAAATAAAATTATGTTTGTGAGATATTCTCATAATTACAAAATAAACAATTTATATTTTTCCATTGAAATGAAATGTTTAAGTTTATAAAATGAAGAATTTATTTTTTTTATTACTGTTATTTGGATGTAATGTAACTACGAATGAGACATATTCAGAAAGAAAAACAAACAATTATCAAGATTTAGTAGACTTATTTAAAGATTGGAGGAAATTTGAATCACCTCCACTCCTCAATGGAGCACCTGATTATACACAAGAAAGATTTAACAACGACCAAGAAAAATTTAGTGAACTCAGAGATAAACTAAACAATTTTGATATTAATAAATGGTCAATAAGCAATCAAATTGATTGGCATATTGTAAGAGCAGAGATGAATGGATATGATTTTAATTACAGAGTTTTAAGACCATGGCAGAGAGACCCTGCATTCTATCAGACAATTTGGATGTACCAGAGTGATGTACCAGCACATGAGGGACCAACTAATCACGGAGTTCTTGAGTTTTGGATGTATGACATACCATTAAATCAAGAGTCTGAAAAAAAATTACTTAAAGAGTTAAAATCGATAACTCCATTTCTAGAACAAGCTAGAATCAACTTAACTGGAAATGCTAAGGAACTTTGGGTGGCAGGAATTGAAAATCTGAGAAAACAGAGAGATAATTTAATAGTGATTAATACATCTTTAAATCTTGAAGATAATCATGCTATTAATAAAGAAATAAATACAGCAATTAAATCAACAGAAGATTTTATTACGTGGTTAGAGAAAGAATCCAAAAATAAAACAGGTCCATCAGGTATTGGAAAAGAAAACTATACTTGGTACCAAAAAAATGTACACCTGCTACCGATGACTTGGGAAGATGAAGTTAGATTATTACAACGGGAGTTAGACAGGGCATGGTCTTCACTTAAATTAGAAGAGCATAATAATAAAGGATTACCCGAACTTATTCCAGCTAACTCTCCCGGAGACTTTAGAGAGCTAACTGAGAAAGGTGTAAGGAGATTTATTGATTTTATAAAAGAAAAAGAGATAATGCCATTTAAGGAAAATATGGAACCAGCCCTTAGGGAACACATTGGGAAATATGTTCCTGAAAATGAGAGAAACTTTTTTAATATAGGGCTGCACCTAGATCCGCTTCCTCTTTATTCTCATTTTGTACACTGGTTCGACTTAGCAGAAATGAGAGATAATCCTCACGAAAGTCCTATAAGAAGAAAAGCTCTGCTATATAATATATTTGATACGAAAAATGAGGGAATTGCAACAGGAGTAGAAGAAATGTTTATGCATGCAGGACTTTATAATGACAGCCCAAGATCTAGAGAAATTGTCTGGATAATGATAGCGCAAAGAGCAGCAAGAGGTTTAGGTTCGTTATATGCGCATGCTAATGAGATGACTATGGAAGAAGCAGGAGGTGTTCATGTTAAGTGGACACCAAGAAGATGGATGAACAGAGAGCCACATCTCCTAAAATTTGAGCAACATCTCTATCTCAGACAACCTGGATATGGGACATCCTATATAACAGGAAAATACATGGCGGAAAGAATTGTTGCAGAGTTCGCAGAAAAACTTGAGAAAGAAAACAAGGAATTTACTTTAAAAGATTTCTTTAAAAAATTTAATGAGGCTGGCAATATTCCAA
Source organism: Bacteroidota bacterium (assembly GCA_036166035.1). Classification (GTDB taxonomy): domain Bacteria; phylum Bacteroidota; class Bacteroidia; order Cytophagales; family MED-G16; genus MED-G16. The sequence continues at coordinate 1,275 of JAYZHZ010000112.1, read as the reverse complement.
TAAGTCTTGTGCGATCCGAGATTCTTGAAAAATCACCGGATAAGATAAAATAAAATGTCTACCAATAAATATTTCCTCTTTCTTATAATTATATATTCTTCTTGCAACTCAGTCCATGATCCTATTGTAACTTATGGCCTCTCAAATAAGTCTATTTTTCATGATGGAGTAGATAGAGAATATATTTTATATATTCCAGAGTCATACGAAGATAAAACAGAAGTTCCTGTTATGCTAAATTTTCATGGTTTTGGAGGGTCAGCATTTAGACACCTAAACAATGCTGACATGAGAGATCTCTCTGAAAGAGAAAACTTTATATTAGTTTATCCAGAAGGAACTTTGCTTGATGGATTCCAACACTGGAACCCAGGAATTAATAGTTCCTGGAATAAGAGCAGTGCTGATGACTATGGTTTCATCGATAAGTTAATTAAATCATTGGGAGAGACATACAATATTGATCTTAATAGAGTATATGCATGTGGTTACTCTAATGGAGGATTTTTTTCGTATGGGCTTGCATGTCACTTCTCTGATAAAATAGCAGCCGTAGGTTCTGTTGCTGGAACTATGCTCACAGGAACGTATAACTCATGTCAAGCTTCTTTTCCTAAAGCAACAATTAATATTCATGGAACTTCAGATTATATAGTTCCCTATAATGGAGCTTATGGATATACCCCAATAGAAGATGTTATTAGATTTTGGGCAGATCTCAACAACTGTAATAATGTAGAAATAAATTATGAATCAAATGTTGAAAATCATGTTTACTTCGATGATAATGAATACTCATATGTTAATCATTATAAAATTATTGGAGGACTTCATGTCTGGGATGATGATCTAAATTTCAATGGCAAAAACACCAGTGAATTAATTTGGGAATTTGTCTCTAAATATGATATAAATGGCTTAAGATAAATAATCTTAACCACAATCAGGAGATTCCCATTCTATCTCTGTTGAACATTCATAATTGTCGTTTATAACAACCTTAAAATAATCATTTTCCAATCCGCTCTTTGCTACATCAATCGTTAACGGCAATTTAGATAACTCATAGTATCCAAGAAGCACACTATCTCTAACAAACAAATCAAAATACTCGTTGTTTGTGTTAGCATAGTCAAAATCTAAAGTAACGCTGTAGGTACTATCGTTTTTACAATCCCCTACTTCAACAGATACGTTGTCAATCTCACAATCTCCTCCTCCACAATCAGGAGATTCCCATTCTATCTCTGTTGAACATTCATAATTGTCGTTTAT
>JAYZHZ010000111.1:0-6421 GCA_036166035.1 Bacteroidota bacterium | reverse complement strand
GACTTTCTTTTTATTTTTCTTATCAATTCTCTACATCGCTTATCTGCATTTTCAGTAACTGAGCATGTATTAATTATTAAATTATCAGGCTTATTATTTAGAGTAGTTCTTTTATATCCTTTTTCCCCAAACATTCTAGATATTGATGAAGTTTCAGAGAAATTGAGTTTACAACCAAAAGTGTGAAATGCTACAGTGCTCATAGTCTAAAAATCAGCGCCCAAATTAAATGACAAATTTAACTCCTTATTTGAATTTCTAGATAGTTCAGATGTAAATGAAAAATTTTTAATTGTCACAATATCAAGTCCAATTCCAAAGCTATAAAGGTATCTATTATTCAAGTTTGAATTTAATGTTTTTTCATACTTCCAAATAACTCCAGAATCAAAAAGTATTTTCAAATAAAAATCAAAAGGTATATTTTTTATTCTTTTAAAGAGATTACTATTATTTCTACTATAATTTGTTGAAAAAAGTCTTTTTTTAAAAGTGTTCTTATATGTAATGTTTGAGTGACCGTAGATTAAATATTTTTCAAATCCTCTAATTTGATCGGTATATTCATATAAATAATATGGTTGATTCTTGCTACTTTTATAAGAAGAAAAATTGAATGAATAGTAATAATTATTTTTAAGGTTTATATACTTAGAGTAATATATTCTTGCTTTCCATTTGTTAATATCATTAAAAATTTTCAATCCATTTTTTTCGATATTTATATTTAGTCTGAATCCGTTAAGTGGATAGTTTTTAATATCTCTAAAATCTCTATCAAATTCATAACTTAGATTAAATGAGTTTTTTATCCTATTACTATAATAATAATCTTCATTTAAAATTGATAATGTATCATTCAAATTTATATTATAGTACTCTAACTCAAAATAATGATAATTATAGAATGATTCTCTATGAGAATATACAAGAGAAGTTGATAATTCTTTTTTTAATGAGTTTTTAGATTTATAGAATACTGGGACATAATCCACAAAATTATATTCAAGGTGGTCATAATCAATAAAATTAAAGTCTATTTCTATACCACCTTTTTGCTTTTTAGAGAGATATGGCTTATAGTATGAAGCATAAATTTCTCTAATAAATCCAAGTCGAAATAATATTTCCATAACATCACCTCTTCCTGAAAGGTTATATTGTAACAATCCCATTCCATAATTTATTCTTTTGAAATCATGATTAAAATTTTCCCACCAATCATTAAAATTTCTATCTGAAAGTTCAAAAATTAAATTAGGTATCCAATAAAAAGACTCTATAACATCAATGATAATTTCTAAATGATTTTCTCTTATTATTTTTATTGAAAAATTAACTTCGTTAAATAGATCGGTGTTTATAACTTTTCTTTTGTCTTCTTCAATAATTGATATTAAATCTTCTTTAGATAGTTTTAAACCTTTTTTAAGAGATAATTCTCTGGTTATTATATTTTCCTTAGTTTTTTTATTCCCTGAAATTTTTATTTGATCAATTATAACTTTATCGTTTAGGATTGATCTCAATTTTTCCAAATTATTATTTAAAATAGTGTCTCCCTTTGCTAATATTTCATTATTATTATTTAAGTTGATTGAAATAATTAATAGTAAGAAAAGTTTTATTTTTTTCATTATTGGTTTAAAAATGCAAATATATTACTAAATAGATGAATATAAGGAAATTATTAATGTTGCCTATAATACTATATCAGTATCTAATTTCACCTCTTTTCCCTGGTTCATGCAGGTTTAAACCAACTTGCTCAGAATATGCAAAATTAGCAATATTAAAATATGGTGTTTTAAAAGGATTTTTTTTGGGTCTTAAAAGATTATCAAAATGTCATCCTTGGGGTGATAGTGGTTATGATCCTATAAAATAAGTTAAAGATTTTCTATTTCTTCTCTGAAATTATTAGATAGTATAGGCATTCTTAGCCATGATGATGAGTCAACACTGTATTCATCAAAATGGAATGATGGTGCAGTCCTCTCTCTTTTCCATTGATTTTTACCAAAAAGAGTAAAAAAAATCTTTATGCTATTAACCAAATCTTTATTAGAATATTTTTTATAACCTTTCATTTTTATTATAATCTCCTTAGGACTTAATTTATCCTTAACTGCATATCTCTCAATTTTTGATAGCAATCTATATGACATTAAATCTTTCTCATCTTGTTGATCAAATTTTAGTGGTTTTAATTCTGCACTTGGTTTTAGTGATAAAACATTTGAAATGGGTTCATAATCATATTTCTTTAGAAGATATGTTAATAAATCTCTTAAAAAAATTTTATCTACTCCAGCAATGGGTGCAATTGAACCACTAGAATCTCCATCCATAGTTGAGTAACCTACACTTGATTCGTTTCTATTCGATGTAGATAATAATAACAAGTTATTCGTATTTGCAATGAACCAAATAAAAGGTGATCTAACTCTTGCTTGAATATTTTGGAGAGCTATATCATTTTTTCCCCAATTGTATTTGACTTTAGTTTGTGTTGATATTTTTTCAATAATACTATCAATTTCATCATCAATTGACCACGTATAATGAGTTGAACCAATAAATTTTGCAATGTTATTAGCAGATTTAAAAGTAAGTTTGGATGAATTTTTTGTTTTTTGATATGCTGTAAAAAAAATTTTTTTGCAGATATTTTTTGCATTTTGATTTATATTTTTGGAAAAATCTATTTTATTTAAATTAAATCTTTTTAATGTTTTCTCTTTCCCCATTTCTATAATATATCTTTTTATCATTTCATATATTAGAATAGCAATAGAAGAAGAATCTAAACCACCACTTAATGAAAGCGCATAGCCATTTGAGTTTGATTTTGAAAGATAATCTACAATTGCAAGGGAAAATGCATTAATAAATTCTTCAAATTCATTTAACTTTTTGTAATTAAATATTTTTTTATCATTTACTAAATCAATTTCATAACAATTAAGTAGATAATTCTTAAATGAAAATCTTTTACTTATATCAAGTAGTTTTCCTTTCTGTGAAAGTATTGTATCACCTTCAAAAATTACTTTTCCTGACTCATTGCCAAGTAAATTCACAGACATATAGGTGCAATTGAAATTTTTAGAACTTTGAATTACTTGATTTCTTCTAAATTCAAATTTTTTAAAAGCATAATGACTTGCTATTGGATTGAAAATGATTAAATAATTATTAGATTTTATATAATTTGCAGGTCTCTCCTTATCCCATGAATCTCTACATATTTCAAAACCCAAAGTTATTTTTTTGTTGTATTTTATTTCGATTGTTCCAATCGGATATTTTTTATTGTCAAATTTAATTTCATCTTTTTTTCCTAAAATCCAGGGTTCAAACCATCTTTTTTCATAGTGAATTCCATCATTTGGTAGATTACTTTTAACAAAGAATCCAAGTATTTTACAATCTCTAATTATACAACATGAATTGTAAATTTTACCTTTAAATATTAATGGGTGTCCAATAATAACAGTTATAGACTTACATAGTTTTGATATTTTAATTAGTAATTCATCAGATTTTTTTATTAACCAATTACTAAAAAATAAATCCTGACAACCATATCCAGTAGTTGCTAGTTCTGGTAAACAGAGAATTTCAATCTTATTGTTAATGGATTCATTTATACTTGTTTTAATATTTCTATAATTTCTTTTCCAGTTGAGTGGGGTTTGATTCAGATTTGAGCTTGCTAATTTAATTTTCATCTAATTCAACTCTAATTTATCGCAAGCTAATCTTGAAGCGTCTTTTTCAGCATTTTTTTTGCTTTTACCATACCCAATAGATATGTTTTTGCCATTTAATTTTAGAATTGATTTAAATTGAGAAAATTTATTTGATTTTGATGTTTTTTCTACAATAAAGCTAATTTTCATTTTTTCCTTTTGTGCCCACTCAAGAACTTTACTCTTAAAATTATGTGTTTGAGTGGTTAAATTATCAAGATCAAAATAAGGAACAATAATATTTTGTACTACTTTATCTTCACAAAAATCAAAACCCTTTTCAAGGTAGCAGGCTCCAATTATTGCTTCTAAAGCATCACCATATATTGAGTCATAAGATTTAGACTTTATTCTTTTAACATTAATAAGATTTTTTAGTCCAATTTTTCTTCCAATATTATTTAATGAATCTCTATTAACAATTTTTGATCGAATTTTAGTTAAAAACCCTTCATCTTTAAAAGGATATAACTTAAATAAATATTTTGCTACAATTAGACCAAGTATTGCATCTCCTAAAAACTCAAGTCTCTCATTTGATTCATCAGATTTAATAGATTTATGTAAAAGAGCTAACTTAAATAAATCAGGCTTTTTTGTTTTATAACCTAGAATGAAATTTATTGCATTTATTAATTGCTTATTTTCTTTACTCTGAAAAAATAAAATCATTTTTAGACATATTTTTTAAATACAATAGAGGTATTATGTCCCCCAAATCCAAATGTATTACTTATTGCAATCTTAACTTCTTTATTTTGAGATTTATTTAATGTTAAGTTAAGTTTTTGGTTAATTTGATCATCATGATTAAAATGATTAATTGTTGGTGGAATGAAACCTTCATTTATTGATATAATAGAGGCAATTGATTCAATAGCACCTGCAGCACCTAGTAAGTGTCCTGTCATAGATTTGGTTGAACTTATATTTAAATTATAAGCATTCTTACCAAAAACATTTTCAATTGCTAGTATTTCACTTTTATCACCTAATGGTGTTGATGTACCATGAACATTGATATAATCAATTTCATTTAGATTGATATTAGAGTTTTTTATTGCATTTTGCATTACTATTTTAGCTCCTTCTCCTTCGGGATGAGGTGCAGTTATATGATGAGCGTCACATGACATACCAAATCCTATAATTTCAGCATATATTTTTGCATTTCTTTTTACTGCATGGTCATAATTCTCCAAAATTAATGCTCCTCCTCCTTCACCCAAAACAAAACCATCTCTATCCCTATCGAATGGTCTAGATGCCGTTTCAGGAGAATCATTTCTTTCTGATAGTGCCTTCATGGCATTAAATCCACCTACTCCAGTTTCATTAACAGCAGACTCAGAGCCACCTGTTATAATTATATCTGATGTCCCAGACATAATGTAATTGTAAGAGTCTATAATTGCATTAGAAGCAGATGCACATGCTGAAACTGTTGCAAAGTTTGGGCCTTTAAAACCATATTTAATTGCAATTAATCCTGGACAGATGTCTGGTATAAGTTTTGGGATAAAGAATGGATTAAATCTAGGGTGTTTGTTATTCTCACTAAAATTTATCAATTCATTTTGAAAAGTTTCAATTCCACCAACACCAGATCCCCATATTACACCAACTCTTTTTTTATCAATCTTTTCAAAATTAAGATCAGAATCTGATAATGCTTCATCTGCTGCAATAATACCAAACTGAGCATAAATATCCATTTTTCTTGATTCTTTTCTATCAAAGTAATCAAGCGGATTATATGATTTTACTTCACATGCAAATCTTGTTTTAAAGTTTGAGGAATCAAATGATTGTATCGGTTTACAACCACTAATACCATTCTTGAGAGAATTCTTATATTCTTTTAAAGTATTTCCTATAGGGGTAATTGCCCCCATCCCAGTTATAACAACTCTTTTACTACCCATCTTAAGGGATAAATCTTATTTGACGTTATCTTTTAGATATACTATTGCGTCACCTACTGTACTAATTTTTTCTGCATCTTCATCAGGAATAGAAACATTAAACTCTTTTTCAAATTCCATAATTAATTCAACTGTATCTAAAGAATCAGCTCCCAAATCATTTGTAAAACTTGCTGAATCAGTTAACTCTGATTCTTCAACACCAAGCTTATCAACTATAATTTCTTTTACTTTGTTTTCTAAATTTTCCATAAAGGTATTTTTATTTATGATGCAAAAATAATTTATTTTTTCGATTCTTAAACTATATAATTTACTATACTTTAATTAAATTAAATTAATGGTAAAAAATATTAATTCTAGAATTAATTATAATGAGGAAAGCTTCAAACTAATTGGAATTGTTTCAACATGTAAAGAGTATAAAATAGGGTGGATAATTAATGATTTATTGGGAATTTCACTCAGAAAAGATAAGAATGAAGAGATTAATTTAGTTAATAACCGTAGGATTGAAATATCACAATTAATTTTTAAAAAAAATAAAAATTACATACGATTAATATCAAATAAATTAGAAAATAATCTTGCAAAAACACATTTAATTTCATCTTTATCAAAGTTTGATTATTTGATTCAGTTTTCTGAAAATTTTTTTGAATTTGAATCTTTTGATATAATAAATAAATTAAAAACTAATAATCTTATTCAATTTGCTAATTTTGTGGATATTAAAATGAT
>JAYZHZ010000110.1:0-3231 GCA_036166035.1 Bacteroidota bacterium | reverse complement strand
TATGTTTAACTTATCTTGGTGATGGAGCTGTTAGAATTGGTGGATTTCATGAGGCAGTTAATATGTCGATGTTTTTAAAACTTCCAGTAATTTTTATCATTGAAAATAATGGATATGCCATGGGAACTTCTGTCGATAGAACATCTAATGTTACGGAGCTATATAAGATGGGACTAGCTTATGACATTCCTTCAGAGCCAGTAGATGCAATGAATGTAATTAAGGTTCACAGAGCTATATCTAAAGCATCGAATAGAGCCAGAAGTGGGAAAGGTCCTTCTCTTTTAGAATTTAGAACTTATAGGTATAAGGGTCACTCAATGTCAGATCCTGCAAAATATAGAACAAAAGATGAATTGGAAAGTTATAAAAAGAGAGATCCAATTGAACAAATTAAAAAAATCATTATTTCAAAGAAAATTTTATCTTTAGATGAAATAAGTATAATAGATGAAAAAATTAAAGATCAAGTTAAAAAATCTGTTGAATTTTCAGAAAAATCTTCGTATCCGGGAGAGGAAGATGTTTATTCAGATATTTATGTTGAGAAAGATTATCCTTTTATAAGAGAATAAAATGTAATTATGGTTAAGATTAGAAAATCTAAAAAAATTAAAGAAGAAGTTTTGCCAATAGAAAATGCTGATGTGCTTTCAAAACAGATTTCTCAATCTGAAGAATTCGTTAAAAAAAACCAGAACCTAATTATAGGTGTTTTGGGCACAATAATAATTGTCTTATTATCTTTTTCTTTATTTAATTATTATAAAGAAAATCAGAATATTAACGCTCAAGAAGAAATGTTTCAGGCTGTATATTACTATGAGCAAGATAGTATTGTAAAGGCTCTAAATGGGGATGGAAACAATTATGGTTTTTTAGAGATAATTGATGAATATGGATTTTCAGAAGCCGCAAACCTTTCCAATTTCTATGCGGGGTCTTCGTATTTGAAACTTGGAAATTATGAAAATGCAATCAACTATTTAAAAAGTTTTTCATCTTCAGATTTATTAATTCAAGCTAGAGCATATTCTTTAATAGGAGATGCCTATGTTGAAATGATGGATTATGATAATGCTATAAAATATTTTGAGAAAGCATCTTCAAACAGTCCAAATGAATATTTTACCCCATCATATTTGTTGAAATTAGCTTTGGTATATGAACAGGTTGATGACTTAGAATCTGCTTTAGATTGCTATATAACTATTATTAATGAATTTAAAGACTCATCTGAATTCCAAATATCCATCAAAAATAGATCAAGGATTGAGGGCCTTATGTTATGAGTATTAACTTTAGTATTGATAGTAAATTAGATAAATCCAATTTTAAGAAGTATAAAATTGGAATAGTAAAATCGGAATGGAATAATAATATTACTGATTCACTTATAAATTCGTGTATGAGTTTTTTATTAGACTCTGGAATAAAACAAAACAACATAATTAAGATAAATGTTCCTGGCAGCATGGAATTAGTCCTGGGAGCTAGTCTTCTGTTAAATAAAAAAAAAGTTGATGGTGTTATCGCCTTGGGTAGCATAATTAAGGGAGACACAGATCATGATAAATATATTGCTCAGTCTGTTTCTAATGGATTAATTAATGTTTCGCTAGAGTATAAAAAACCTGTTGTTTTTGGGGTTTTAACAACAAATAATATGAAACAAGCTATTGATAGATGTGATGGGAAGAAAGGTAATAAAGGCTTAGAATCTGCTTATACTTTATTAAAAATGTTAAACCTTAGAAAAGAACTATAAAAACATCATTTGAACTATATATGTAATTGCCCCACAGATGTAACCAATGATGGCATAGAATGATATTTTTCTAACATACCAGAAAAACGGTATCTTTTCAAGACCCATTATAGCAACACCTGCTGCTGACCCTATAATTAATGCACTGCCACCTGTACCAGCACAGTACGCAAGAAACTGCCAAAATAATCCATCTTGTTCGAAAAATCCACTTCCTTCCAGAGGGTACATTCCAATAGCTGCGGCTACAAGAGGAACATTATCTACTATTGCAGATAATAAACCAATAATAAATGCAATAGAATATACTCCGTTTTCAGTATCAGTTCCGATGTTATTTTCCAGGTATAATGCCATTTCATTAAGTTGACCAGCACTTTGAAGGCTGCCTACTGCAAGAAGAATACCTAAGAAAAATAATAATGTAGGAACGTCCATTCTTTCAAGAGCATGAAATGCAGAAAAATATTTTCTTTCATCTTTAACATCATTTCTGTGCATTATATCAGTTAATAACCATAGAAATCCTAAGCTGAGCATCATTCCCATAAATGGAGGAAAATGAGTAATAGATTTAAAGACAGGCACAAAGATTAATCCTCCCAGGCCACAATAAAACACTAAATTTCTTTGCTTAGCTGAAGTATGATGAGAGGTTTCCATTGAATCTGTTTCAGGCCTTATAAATTCCCCTTTTACTTTTAATGACATAATAGATAGCGGAATAATTAAACATACTAAACTTGGAATGATTAGTTGAGAAATAACCTGAACAGTAGTTATTTGTTCACCAATCCAAAGCATTGTTGTTGTTACATCACCTATTGGAGACCATGCCCCTCCAGCATTAGCTGCTATAATAACCATGCCAAGAAAGAACCATCTGTCTTTCTTATCAGCAATAAATTTTCTTGTCAAAGAAACCATAATTATTGAAGTAGTAAGGTTGTCTAATAGTGCTGAAAAGAAAAAAGAAATAAAACCTATTATCCAAAATAGTTTAAGCTTACTGGTAGTTTTAATTTTATCTGTTACCACCCTAAATCCACCATGAAGATCTATAATCTCTACTATTGTCATGGCTCCCATTAAAAAGAAAAGTATGCTAGAAATTTCTGATAAAATTTCAAAGAGTTGCACTTCAGTGACATAATGTCTTATGATGTCATAAGTTGACTTATCAACATTTTTAGAAGTTTCTATTATTTCATCTGGATAGATATTGGAAAATTCAGTTTCTGCATAATTTTTAACTTTTTCAATCTGAACTATTTCTTCTTTTCCAAAAACATAAATTGTCCAACATAATATTCCGGTAACAAGGGCAATTGCTGCTTTGTCAACTTTTAGTTGGTGTTCTATTGTTATACAAGCGTATCCGATTACAAAAACAACAATCATCAATTCGTACATGTCAGAATAATTTATTATTAATAATAATTCCAGATGATGAAGAAATGGAT
>JAYZHZ010000109.1:0-2956 GCA_036166035.1 Bacteroidota bacterium | reverse complement strand
ACAGCATTTGCATGAATAATACATTTATTGCCTATTATTGAATTGTTATAAATCTTGACACCTGGATAGATAATAGTGTTATTACCGATTTTTGTATTTTCACCAATATAACTATATGGGTAAATTTTTGATCCCTTGCCAATAATTACATTTTCACCAATGTAAGAAAATGCTCCAACATATATATCTTTATTAATTATAGAGCTTTTACTAATAAATGATGGTTTTTCTATACCAGACTTTTTTGATTCATCCATTTTCTGTATTTCAGATAATAAAATAGCAAATGATTCATATGCGTCTTTAACTATAAGAAATGTAGTATTTGAATTTTTTGTTATTAATGATTTATTATCAATAATAATTGCTGATGCTTTTGTTGTTTTAATATGTTTAACATACTTGTTATTACTTAGAAATGTAATATCTCCTTTCTTAGCATTCTCAATAGTACTAATACCATTGATACTAAGATTATTATTGCCGATAATCTTTCCCTCAAATATCTCAGCAAGATTTTTGATTTTAAAATCAATATTATTAACCATAATCTAAATTATATTTGATATAAATATATAGAAATGCAAAGATATAAGATTTTATGGGTAGATGATGAAATTGAATTGCTAAAGCCTTATGTTCTTTATCTCGAAGAAAAAAAATATATTGTAAAAACTTTCAGTGATCCTTTCTCATTAACAGATTATATACAAAACAATACTGATTTTGATTTAGTCCTTGTTGATGAAAATATGCCTGGTAAAACAGGATTAAATCTTATTAATGATATAAAAATAAATTTTGGTATTGTTCCAATTATTATGATAACAAAAAATGAAGAGGAAAATATAATGGAAGAAGCAATTGGTTCTATGATTAGTGATTATCTCATAAAACCATTAAATCCAAATCAGTTATTGATTTCTATTAAAAAAGTTTTAGAGAATAATAGCATAATAAAAAATAAATTAAAGACTGATTATCTTAATTCTTTTAATAAACTTTCATCTGAAATAAATTCAAATAACAATTTTTTTGAATGGGTAGAGATTTATAAGAAAATTGTTAATTGGGAAATTAGTCTTGAAAAAAATTCAGATGATGAATACGATCAGATTCTGATTTCTCAAAAAAAAGAAGCTAATAAGAACTTTTCTAGATATATAATTGAAAATTATAAACTATGGATTAGTAATGAAAATAATAGACCAACTATGTCTTTTGATTTACTGAAAAAAAGAATTTTTCCAAGTATTAGTTCAAAACCTATATTTTTTATTTTAATAGATAATTTTAGGTATGATCAATGGAAAGCAATTGAGAATTATATTTCAAATTATTTTTTTATAAAAAATGATGATCCTTATTTTTCAATATTACCAACTACAACAGAATACTCAAGAAATTCAATATTTTCGGGATTAAGTCCTTTGGAAATGAGTAATGTTGAGAGTAAACTATGGGAAGATAAGTCGAATGGACTTAATAATAATGAATTTGATTTTATCGATAATAATTTTAAAAGAAATAATTTAATAGTTAAACATTCTTATAATAAAATAGTAAGTCATGAGGATGGAGTAAAATTTGTAAAAAAATTTTCTGATTTATTGAATTACAATTTCAATTCTATAGTATTCAATTTCATAGATATGTTATCACATGCAAGGTCTGAGAATAAATTATTTAAAAATTTAGTATATGATGAGAAATCGTTTAGATCATTTACTTTATCTTGGTTAAAAAATTCACCTCTTAATGAATTATTGAAATTTTTGTCCTCGAAAGATGTTATTGTTTATTTGTCAACAGATCATGGAACAGTAAGAGTAGAGAAACCTGTTAAAATAAAAGGAAATAAAGAAACAAATAATAACATAAGGTTTAAACATGGAAAGAATATAAATACAAATGAAAAAAGCTTGTTTATTTGTGATAATGGAGAAAAAATAAAATTACCTAGAAGTAATATTTTTTCAAAATATATTTTCTCAGTGGAAAATCAATATTTATTATATCCAAAAAATTATAATTATCACTTAAAAAATTTTATGAATACTTTTCAGCATGGTGGAATTTCTATGGAAGAAATGATTATTCCTTTTATTGAGTTATCTCCAAAATTAAAAGAATGAAAAAATTTAATAAATTAAAATTGAATGAATACCAAAAAGTTTTTGAGTATTTATTTATAGAAAATAATCACAAGATTATTATTTTTAATGGTGAAATTGGCGCAGGAAAAACAACTCTTATTCAATATTTTTCTAGAAGATTGTCTGTTGATTCTAAAGTATTAAGTCCTACTTTTTCTATAATTAATGAGTATAAGATAAAAAATGGTTTAAGCATATATCATTTTGATTTGTTGAGATTAAAATCAAAAAAAGAACTTTTTGGAATAGGATTTTTAGAGTATTTAGAATCTGATAATTATTGTTTTATTGAATGGCCTAAGATTGCACTAGATTATATTCAAGACAAATTCTTTTATATTGATTTTGAAATAAATGATGACTCAACAAGAAATTTATTGATATCTATTTGTTAATATCTCTTAATTTAATCTCTGTAAATTTTTGTTTTGTGTGTAGAGGAAAATTACTTTTCATTATCCAATGATAATATTCTGGGTTAGATTTAAATATTTCTGATACGATTTGATTTTTGTATTTTCCAAAGTTAAAGACCTCTTTATTTTCTGAATTTTTAATAATTCTTCCCGATATATCAACAAGATTAGTTTTAATTATTGACCAAATAGAATCCACATTTTGAGAAATAGTACCTAATATATTTCCTTTATTGTCAATTACTTCTTGATTTTCATATTTTTCTATTTGTTTTTTTATTATCTCTAATGTAGCAATTGTATCGGCATAAGAATCATGAGCATTATCTAGATTTTTATTGCAATAAAATTTGTAAGCTGCACTTAAATTTCTTTTTTCCATCA
>JAYZHZ010000108.1:0-9255 GCA_036166035.1 Bacteroidota bacterium | reverse complement strand
TATGTAATTTGCATTCAAATCCTTTGCTATCTCAGCAGTTAGTTTATTGTAAGATAAAATCTTAATATTTTGATTTTTAACATATAATTCTTCAATCTTTTTAATTATTATATTAACATCAAAATATCTCTCCTTTTTTGGATTATTCCCAACAGCTATATGAATTTCATCAAAGATTTTTAATCCTCTTTTAACAATATCGTGATGCCCCAAAGTAAAAGGATCAAACGTTCCGGGAAATATTGCAATTTTTTTACTCATAATAGTCATTAGTTAACTCAAATATAGATTTTTTATAGATAATTGTTTTTTTAAAAAAATTATCTAATTCTTTTTTATGATTATTACTTAACTCAGGTGATGGAATTAAACTAATTGATGTTCTATCAATTTTATATTCATCCATTACTAAGAGGATATACTTTACATATTTTCTCACTGTATATTCAAATTGATTATAAAAAAGTAATTTCTTTCTTTCTTTCACTGTTATTATAATTTTTTTATTGATGAAGAGAATAAAAATCTCTTTTTTTGTTGATTTATTACAAAGAAACTCAGAAATTAAAATTTCAGATATGTGAGTGTTGTGTTTTAAATTATCTGCCTTATACATTAAATTAATATCACCAATTTTTTTTCTAACAAATTCCCTGCTTTGATAATCAGAAAATGTTTTTTCCAGATTGATATCTTCAAATAATTCGGGTAGATTTTTTGGAGATAAATTAAAGTTATTTGTAATAGATATGAAATTTACTGATTTCCATTTGTCTTCTGGAATTTTATATGCTTTGATATTGGTTTTTTTAAACCTATTTTCTTTTAAAGAATAGTAAAAAGAAAGAATTTTTTCTTCAGACTCAAGAATAAATAATTTAACTTCTTCTGAATTAAGTTTTGACAATTAATAAAAATTATTCCCAGTTACCAGCCGTAGTTATACTTGTTCTGGACCCAAACCTTAATGGTTTGTTTATGTTGGCTTCATTAGTTTCTTTTCTGTCCGGATCAAATGGTTTTGGATTTCTTACCTCAACAACGTTTACTGGAACTCCTCCTTTTTCAATTTTTCCTGCCCACATTTCAAATTTAACATTTTCGTAACCAGGAACGTACATTAGATTTTCTGCACTAAAATTAGAGTATCCTGAGAAAATTGAGTCCATTACAGAAACACTTCCTAAAGTGTCTAAGTAAAGAGTAGTTTCTTCTGCTCCATAATCAAGAAGTTTTGTCTCTTCTCTTCTTTGAATGATATAGATTTTACCATTTTCAACAAAATTTAAAAGGGTATCCCAATCACTAGAATACATTCCTTTAACATTTTGATAAGCTATCTGAGCATCTCTTATCATTTTGAGTTTGTCTATTACTTTATTTTCAGCTTTTGTAATTCTAGCTTCCTCGTCAATACTGTATTTAATTCTGCTAACAAGAAAAAAAGCAAGACAGGCAGCAAGAAATAATGTTAGGTAGGTATATATCTTAAGTTTGCTCATAATAAAATTTTAGAATGCTATTATAAATAATTGTCTTTACAATTAAAAGATATCTATAAATAGTTTCTTTTTCCAAAAATTTTAGATCCTATTCTAATCATGTTACTTCCTTCTTCTAATGCAATTCTATAATCATTGCTCATTCCCATTGAAAGAATACTAAAATCGTTTATTTCTTCTTTAAATTCATCAAATAACTGTTTGAGTTTTTTAAACTGTTTTTTGATTAAATCAGTATCGTTAGAAAATGATGCCATGCCCATCAATCCTTTAAATTGTATGTTTCTGTAATCATTAGTCAAATTGTTATTTACTAATGATTTTAAATTCTCAGCAGATAATCCATATTTAGAATCTTCTCCGGATATATTAATTTGTAACAAACAAGAGGTTACCTTGTTCAATTTTTTTGATTCTTTATCAATGGTTTTAATAAGTTTCAAACTATCAACACTATGAATTAAATAAGAGATTGGCACAACTTTTTTAACCTTATTAGTTTGTAAATGTCCAATCATATGCCATCTTATATCTTTTGGTAGTTTTTGATGTTTTCCTATTAATTCTTGAGCTTTATTTTCACCAAAATCTTTGTGGCCCAGATTGTATATTTTTTCAATATCTTCAATGGGTTTGGTCTTACTTACAGCAACGCAAGTAAATTTATTATTAAACAGTAAATCTTTCATTTAGTCTTTTATGATGTTATTAAGGTAAGTAGATTTTAATAATAAATATGTTAAGAATAAAATTATTCCCCATAATAAATAGTATTGATAGTAATCAATAGTGTTTTTGTATCTGTTTTCTTTTATTTCAGATTTTTCAAATGTATCTATTTCTCTGAAAATATTTTCTAAAGATTTGTTATCAGAAGCTCTGTAAAATTTTCCTTCAGTTGTTTTTGCTATATCTCTAAGGTTTTTTTCATCCAGTGAGTTTTCAACATATCTTGGTCTGCCAAAATAGTCTTTACCAAAAGGAACTTTTCCATTTTTTCCAATAGCAATACTATAAATTTTAATCCCATATGCTTTGGCAATTTCAGATGCAGTTAAAGGATCTATATTTCCTGCAGTATTATCCCCATCACTTAAAAGGATTAAAATTTTTGTTTTTGACTTTGATTCTCTCATTCTATTAGTTGCAATGGCTATTGCACTTCCTATTGCAGTACCTCTCGTACTTATAAGATCAAAAGTTATCTCTTCGATGTATTTATTTAATAAAATGTAATCAGTAGTCAGTGGACACCTGGAGTATGATTCTCCTGAAAAGACAACCAATCCAATTCTGTCTTGAAATCTGCCATTTATAAAGTCTTTTGCTACTGATTTTGCAGATTCAAGCCTATTTGGTGTAAAGTCTTCTATTTGCATTGATTCACTTATGTCAATAACTAACATAATATCAATACCTTCTGACCACCTTTCAATTCTTTCATTTGATTTCTGTGGTCTTGAAACGGATAAAATTATAAGAATAATTGATCCTGTTATTAAAATATTTGGAATGAATCGAAGAATAGAAAATTTATACGTGGTAAGGTTTCTTTTTGGGATTGTAACTTCATAGCTGGACTTATTTGCTAAAATATTTCTTAATAGATAAAATATTGGTATAAGGAATAATAGGTATAAATACAGATGATTTTCCCATTCGAAACTTGTTAGTTGTTCTATGGTAAACCATTTCAATGAAAACCAATTTTCTAAATAGTTGTCATTCATCATTTATTTTTTTAATTATTTTTTTACATACTGCTATTGCCTTATTATGCAGTTTGTCTAAATTATCAATGGAGTATTTTTCATCAGTATTGGAGTAAAGAATTTTATCGATTTCCAATAATATTTTTTTTATGTTTTTCTCAGTTGTAAATTCACAAATCTCACTAGTTGTAGATGATGAATATGGCATGTTAGAATTCTTTTCCATAAATCGCTTCCATACTAATAATGAATGCTCTAGACTTTTTTTCTTATTGCTAATTGAGTATTCTTTTGTGGAAGCATTAAAAGATTTTGAAAAATGTCTTATGCTATTTTTTAATCTTCTCACTCTGAAATAGTTGTTAATTTTTTTTCTGAATATCAAATATAATGCAAGAATTGTAGCAGCAATAATGCACGTTATAATTAATAATTTTCTCGTATTTAAGATTGATAATATTTTTTCATAAAGCGTGTTATTTTTGGTTTTTGCTTTTAAATCTTCAACTTGACTTATCAATAAGATAGAATCCTTTTTTGATGAAATAATAAGACTGTCCTCATCACTAAGTATGTATGAATTCAATAATAAACTTTGTATACTGTCTAACTCAAAAGTTCTCAGCGTGTATATGGTACTATCATAAATAATATCTCCTTTAGCTATTGAAGGAAATATTTTCTTACCCACAAATTCAAAGGGTGTATAGTCATATGATGAATCGGGTTGAATTATTTCAATATTTATAGGGTATTTTAATGTGGAAATAAATGAAATAGAATCACCAATTTTTATAGAATCTTCAAGAAAGTAGCTTTTAAAATTTATTTCCTGAGATTTTAAGTTGAAGCTAACAGTAAAAAAAAATAAAAAAAATGTTCTCATTTCTGTTTTTTTCGATACTTAAACAATTTGATTAAGTTTTTTACATAATTTTCTTTCGAATCTATTTTCAGATAGGTAATTCCTATTTTATTAAGCTGTTTTTTAAATTCCTGAGGTTGATTCACATAAATATTGTTGGTTAGTTCTTGAAATTCTTTTGAAGAAGTATTTATCCATTTTTTGAACTTGTTTTCTTTGTCTTCAAGCTCAATAATTCCAAGTTTTGGAATAGATGATTCAATTTTATCAAAAATATGCAAACAAATAACGTCGTGCGATTTTGATAGAGACTTTAAACTAGGAATGAAATCTTTATCTATAAAGTCACTTATAACAATAACCAAACTCTTTTTCTTTATGGTGCTCATGAAATATTTAATCATTCCTGAGACGTTTGTTTTTGATGATTTGTTGTTAAGCTTATATAGTTCAGTGATTAATTTATATCCATGGGAATTTCCTTTTTTTGAGTCTATATACAACTCTTTAATGTCCGAAAAACAGATTAAACCCACTTGACTGTTTCTGTTTAAAGCTGAGAGAGTTAAAACTGATGCTATTTCTTTAGTGATATTTATTTTGTCTTTATTTTTTCCAATGTTTTGTGAAGCACTGACATCTAATAGAAAGAATACTGACTGTTCTTTTTCTTCCTTATACGTATTCGTATATAATCTATCTTCTTTTGCTGTAATGTTCCAATTTATTGATCTGTAATCGTCTCCGTATTGATAGGGTCTTAAATCATCAAAATCCAGTCCAGTTCCTTTAAAGATAGATTTGTAATCGCCTTGATTAGAATTGTTGAGAAATTTTCTGATTTCAATTTCGTATTTTCTTACTTTCTTTAAGATTTCTTTCACTATAATTTTATATTTAAAGATACAAAGCTAGAATATAGACAAGTAAATGGGTCAAATTGTACATACGTATTTCATTTTTTTAACAATTTTTATAATTTTTTCTTGTGGCAGTGAAGTAGAAGAAAAGATTATTGATAAAGAAGATATGGTTAAAATATTGATAGAAATGCATCTTGTTGAAAAATCTATTGATAATCTAAAGTTGGACGCCGACACCTCAAGAGCTCTTTTTAAGATAAAAGAAGATCAAATTTTTGACAAATATTCTATAGATGAAGAACTTTACAGGAAAAGCTTCTCATACTATTTTTTTGATCCCAAAGAGTTGGATGTTGTGTATGAGAGAGTAATAGATAGTCTGATGTTGTACCAACAAATCAAATAAATGTTAAAATCTGACGATATTGATCTTCATGGTAAATTTTATGATGATATAGAAAATGTATTGGATAATCATTTCTATCGCAATGAACCACCATTTAAAATAATATCAGGAAATTCTTCCAGGATGAAAAATAAGGTAATCAAGTATCTAGAATCCAACGGTCACAAATACATGTCTGGAAATTTATATAACCTAGGTTATATTCAAGTCTTATAATTTTATTATATTGAAAAAATAAAAAAATTCATGCCACTTAGAATACTCTTCTTATTGCTTTTTGTTTTCTCTATTTCATGTTCTGACAAACGCACATCTGATGTTGATTCTGATACTAAAAGAGTCAGTAAATATGAAATTGAATTTCAAGAAAAGTATGATGATCCTGAAATTTTTGCACGTATTCATTCTGAGTTGAAAGAGGGATATGCATATGGATACAAGGAAAGAGAATTAGCTAAAATGAAATCCAGAGTAAATTTATCTGCTTCTGGTTCTGGCAATAATCCAACTTTTGGAGCTTCTGCGGCTTCAACTGCTACTTTTAAGGAAAGAGGACCTTATAATGTCCCCGGAAGAACAAGGTCTATAATTTGGGGGGAAGGTTACTTAGCTTCTGATCCCGGTACTTTGGTTCCGGATGCGGTCTGGTATGCTGCCAGTGTAGGTGGAGGAGTTTGGAAATCTACTGATAGAGGTGGTTCCTGGACAAACTTGAGTCCCGACATGGAAAATATTGCTGTTTCTAGTATTGCAATGTCTAATGTTGATCCATATACTAAATATCTTTTTGCAGTAACAGGCGAGTCCTGGTCAAATAATATAGATGCTATTGATGGTAGTGGTGTTTTTAGATCAGATGATTATGGTGCTACGTGGACTAATGTAACTCCTGTCAATAACTCAGGTATTATGAATTCTGATTTTAAAACGATGAGTAGAATAGTTGTTGAACCACAACAATCGGGGTTCATTCGACCTTACGTAGTTGCAGCAGCTTCCAGAAAAATATATCGATCCACTGATCTTGGAGATACATGGAATTCTGTGTATTCCGCTTCAGGTGTAGTGCAACAGATTGTTTCTGCTCCAAGTGATTCAAATGTTCTATATGCTACAATCAATGGTGGAGGTGTTATAAAATCTACCGATGCCGGTCAAACGTGGCAGGAAACAAATTTGAGAGGTACTATGGATTTTTACTGTTCTAATTTTGGTAGATCAGAAATTGCTGTTTCTCATTCCACGCCTGATATTGTATATTCATCAACAAGGGGATGTGGTCAGTCATTTTTTCTGGCATCGAATGATGGAGGAGTGGGATGGAATGTTATTCAAAACAGAAATGGCACACAAGACACATGGTTAAATGGACAGGGATGGTATGATAACTGCATTACCGTAAGTCCACTTGATGATGCAGTCGTTTATGTCGGAGCAACCCACACGTATAAGTTTACAGTAGATTTTTCTGATCTTAAAAAAGAAATAAAATGGATTACTGATGGATATGGTGAGGCCCCTGGGGCAGACAGATATATTAATAGTAATGTCCATGTTGATCATCACTTTTTAGGTACTATAAAAGATAGTAATACATCTTTTAGGATAATGCATGGAGGAGATGGTGGTGTTGCTATTTCAAATTCAAGTTCAGATCCAGGAGTTGATAATGGTGATTTTATAGCCTTTAGAAATGGTTATAATACTTCACAATTTTACGGTGCAGATAAGGTAAAGGGTTATCATCAGTATAATGGCGGTCTTCAAGATAATGGCACGTGGTTTTCAACAAGAGGTGTAGACGCTTCAGCTTCTACTCAATATAACTTTGCAATTGGTGGAGATGGTTTTGAAACCATAACACATTGGGATGATCCAGACAAAATGATGGGTTCATGGCAAAATAATGGTCATCAGAGGACCATTAATGGAGGAGCTTCATGGCAAAACGTAAATTCGTCACTTACCGGATCTAGACAATTTGTTTCAAGGCTTTCTAACTCTTATCAAGACCCTGATAACGTATATGTTGTAACAGGAGATGGAGTCTGGAAAACATTCAACTATGGAGAAACATGGCATGTTGCCCCTATACCTTCTGGTTGGTGTTTTAGTTATATGACAGATGTTGAGGTTTCTATGGCAAATCCAAGATATGTTTGGGCAGGAACGTATATGTATGGTGGGGGAGGTTGTGGTCTGCAGTTATCCACGGATTACGGAGCATCATTTTCGCAAGTTTCAAATTATTCAGGTTCTCAAATCACTGGAATTTATTCTCATCCAACAGAAGATTCTACAGTATATGTTTTGTTTGCACAACATGGTGTTGGAAAAATTATTGAAACAAAAGATTTGGGTCAAACCTGGGAAGATATAACAGGATTTTCTGGCGGTGTTTCTTCAAGAGGTTTCCCGGATGTTGCAGTATATTCTTTAGCAGTTATGCCATATGACAAAGATGTTATATGGGCAGGTACAGATATCGGTTTAGTTGAATCTACTGATCGTGGAAACAGCTGGAATTTGGTTCAAAGTAATTTACCTCATGTTAGCATATGGGATTTAAAAGTTAAAGATCAGGGAGAGGTTGTTATAGCGACCCACGGAAGGGGCATCTGGACGGCAACTATTCCGGATTTGGTTGGTTTTACACCGAAATCATGTCATGGACTTGCTCCTGAATTATTATCTGTATCAACAGATCCGTCAGCACAATTTAATTTAAGATCAAATTATGATTCTTTGGTTATTACAGCGAATGGAGTTGCAAATACTACCATTTTGTCGGGTTTAACTGTCGGACAAAAATCTTCAGGATTTAGCGTAGCTTCGACAGGAAATTTTGATATTCAGGGTATAGCTTATATTAATGGTTATCCTTTGCATTCAAATATTAAGGAAATTACTATTGTTTCAGCTAAAACTGCTCAAACATCGTATTCGACTAATTTCACATCTATTCCTGCACCGGATGATTTTACATCTGAGGGCTTTGTAGTTAAAATTGAAAATGGTTTTGATGACGAACATCTTATTAATGAAACTGTTCCTTATGAAAAAAATACTACGTATACTGCTGAATTAAATGTGCCAATAATAGTTAATAATATTTCACCTTCAATTAGATTTAGAGAGGTTGCTTTGGTTGAACCTGGTGACCCTGGTACTTCTTTTGGAGATGCACGTTTCTGGGATTATGCAGCTGTTCAGGCAAGGAAAAAGGGTTCTTCGAATTGGTCTGATTTGGTTGGCTACGATACCAGAGCACACGCTGACTGGCTCTCTGCATATAATTCCGCAACATTCGGTAACTCTTCAATGTATAAAGACAGAGAAATTGATCTTTCTCCGACATTTAATGTGGGTGATACTGTAATGATAAGATTTATTCTTTATTCGGATGAGGAAGTAATTGGATGGGGATGGGCGATAGATGATTTAAATATTCAAGTTCAAGCAACTGCTACTGACGCTGATGGAGATGGTGTTAATGATGCTATTGATGCTTGCCCTAACACACCAACCGGAGAAACGGTTGATGCCAATGGTTGTTCTGATTCTCAAAAAGATACTGATGGGGATGGTGTTACTGATGATAAGGATACCTGTCCTAACACACCAACCGGAGAAACGGTTGATGCTAATGGTTGTTCTGATTCGCAGAAAGATACTGATGGTGATGGTGTTACTGATGATAAGGATACCTGTCCTAACACACCATCTGGAGAAAGTGTTAATGCTAATGGTTGTCCGATTCCATTATCTGTTGAAGATAATTCTTTTGTAGTAAAAGTTTACCCAAATCCAGCTCAGGATGAGCTTATAGTTGAACTTAATGATGTTTATGAAGTTGAAAGACTTGAGTTTGTTGATTTCCTTGGAAAAATCCATAATATCACGACAT
>JAYZHZ010000107.1:0-5355 GCA_036166035.1 Bacteroidota bacterium | reverse complement strand
TGTATTATTCTCTTCTGAATAGAATCGGCAGTTTCTGGATTCTTATGTAAATAATTATCGAATTTTTTTTTTAAGAAATCATTAACAAAATAACGAACTGTCTGACCCTTAGGACTAATATTTATCGAACCAAGCTTCGTCTTGGTCTGTGACTCAAAAACTGTTTCTTGAACTCGAATTGCAACAGAACCTACGATGCTTGCCCTTATATCTGTAGCATCATAATCTTTCTTAAAAAAGTCTCTTAAGGCCTTTACAATAGCTTCTTTGAATGCGGCTAGATGTGTTCCTCCCTGAGTTGTGTATTGTCCGTTAACAAAAGAATAGTATTCTTCCCCATAATTACTGGTATGAGTTAATGAGCACTCTATTTCCTTACCTTTAAAATGAATGATTGGGTATCTAATTGACTCTGGTTCTGTCTTGCTCTCAAGAAGGTCTAAAAGACCATTTTCAGAGTGATATTTTTTCCCATTGTAATTTAATGTTAAACCTGAATTTAGGTATGCATAGTTCCATATTTGGTCTTCTAGATATTCAGGAATATAATTGTAATTTTTAAAAACAGACTCATCAGGTTTAAACATGATATAGGTACCATTCTTCTGTTCAGTTCTCTCAATATTATTATCCAAAATATTGTCTCCATACTTAAATTCAGCGTGTTTAATTTCCCCATCCCTATACGATTCAATATGAAATTTTGTTGATAAAGCATTTACAGCTTTGAGTCCTACACCGTTTAATCCTACAGATTTTTGAAAAGCTTCTGAATCATATTTTCCTCCAGTATTAATTTTTGAAACACAATCAATAACTTTTCCCAATGGTATTCCTCTACCATAATCTCTTACTTCAACCATGTGATCTCTCACTTTAATTTTTATTGTCTTTCCATGACCCATGAGATGCTCATCAATTGAGTTGTCAATTACTTCTTTAATTAATACATAGATTCCATCATCCTTTGCCGATCCATCCCCCAATTTTCCAATATACATCCCAGGACGAGTACGTATATGTTCTTTCCAATCTAGAGACTTAATACTATCCTCAGTATACGTATTTTTCTTATTTTCCATTAAGGAATTAAATATAAGAATAGATTATAATAATTTCATTTTTTAACTAAAAAATATCGAAAGCTTTTAGTCTTATAGAGTAAATCGGTATGTTAGTTCTAACATTATCACCAATAAAATTATTAATATAAATTTCTAGAGATGTCTGATCGTAGAAGGTAAGGCTTACTCCTGCGAATACTTCTACAAGATCTCTTGAACCACCCATTATCGCTATTGAACTTGATAAAGGTATCTTAGCACCAAATGAATAGAAATTAGGTTCATCGTCAATCAGAACATAATTTCCACTAACTGATAGAATATTCTCTCCTATTGGAACATCGTAGGATACAGTTGCAATAGTTGCGTTACCGAAAGGATCAAATTTACTATCTTGATAACTAAATTTATTTTGACCTATCAGTCCGATTTTTGTAGATATTCCGACAAGAAAATTTCTGGTATAAATTGTTATTCCTGGTGTTAGACCAAAAATTGACTGTTTAAAACCATTACTTGCCCAATTCTGATAGAGCGGATCAGAAGTATCCCAAGCCAAAAGATTAAATTTATCTTGAGAAAACGAACCCTTCATAGCAAACATAACATTCATCTCCCTATTTAGTTGTTGTCTATAGCCAAACGTTACACCAGCAGATAATCTTCTAAAGATATCGTTAGAATAGTTTAGCATATCAACACTAGTCTGGAAATGGTTATTTGTTATTCTTTTTGAGCTTCTTGTTCCGCTGTTACTGGAAAAATATCCTGGAGCTGGACAGTATATTAAATTATCAGTCATTCTAAAACTAGCAGAGATATAAGACAGTGAAGAATTAAATCTGGATCCTCTGAGAGAACGTGTATCGAGTACGGTCAAAGAATTTCTTCCGTCTATACCAGCAAGAGCCGGGTTTACAAGGATGTTGTTATCTGATGCCCTTAAAACTTCTATATATTCCTGAGAATAACCATTTATTGAGGCAGATAAAATAAAAAATACAAGTACAACCTTTTTCATCATCTATCTAAAAATATAACACCAACCAGTGACTTTGTCCTAGTGTCTCCATATTCAATTGGTGTAATTTCATAATAATAAAATCCTTTTTTGGCATCTCCAGACGTATTTTCATCAATACCGTCCCAAATTATATCACTAGATCTTACAGCCTCAAATATAATTCTCTGATACCTATCAAAAATCTTAACTTCAAATTTAACGTTTTCAATAATTATATTCTTATACTTTATAGTAAAATAGTCATTAAACCTATCACCATTAGGTGTAAAATATGATGGTAATTCATACTCAGGAAACTGAATATTTTCAATATTTATCCAAATTTTTGCAAAATTTGATAGACAACCCACAGAATCCTGTACCGCATAAGTTATACTGTCTCTTTTGCTCGGTGATCCAATATAATTATATGATATTGTACCGTCATTATTCACAACAAGATCACCATATAATGGTGGATCAGCAATAAAAATACTGGATGAATCAAGAGAATTATCTATATCAGTATCATTTGCTATTATGTCTTTAATGATAACACCTGGTTTCAAAGCATCTACATTTATTGTATCATCGTTAGCAATAGGACAATCATTTATTGAATTAATTCTTATAGTTACCGTTGCACTTGTTAAACAAGATGTTGAAGGATCAGGATCTGTAATTTGATACTCAAAAGTTACTATTTCAGGTCCAGGCGGAGTAATCTGAGTTGGTGGAGTATAAACAAATGATCCGTCAGATCTTAGGTCAAGTGTTCCTACTGATGGTGCAACAGTAACTGCATAGTTATTATCATCTGTATTTATATCTCCATCAGTATCATTTTTTGCAACAGTAGAGTCTAGTACCTGTCCCTCATTAATGAAGAAAATATCATCAAATGCTTGAGGACAGTCATTTACCTGGTCAATACATATTGTTACTACTGCTGTATCTAAGCTATAGAAATCACCGTCATATGCTACGTAAGTAAAATAATCTACAATATCCTCTCCACCATCATGGGTATAGGTAAATGTACCATCATCATTAAAAATAAGAGTACCATGTGAGGTAGACTCAATAAGAACTGCTGTTAGAATACTATCTTTAACATCTGGGTCTGTATCATTTCCTAAAACACCTTTATCAATCATTGTAACGTCTAGTGTCTCTCCCTCTTTAATACAAGGAATGTAACCGTCGTCATTAGCTATTGGTGGTTTATCACTAATTGAATCTACATTGATAGTAACTGTATATATAGCACCTGTACATTCTCCATCAGAGAGTCTGTAAGAGAACTGATCTTGGAAGTTTTCACTATCATCATGCGTATAGAGAAAAGACCCGTCTGAGTTAAGAGTAAAACCTCCTACGTGATATAGAGGTGGAGTCACAAGAGTAACAGAAAGTGGATCACAAATATTATCATCTGTATCGTTGACCAGAACTCCCAGTGTGGTGTCAATATCTATAGTTTGACCTTCATCTATAGTATACTCATCATTTTGTCCAATAGGGCAGATATTATTTATGGTTATGAAAACAGTGATTGTATCAGAAACTGTTAATGAGTCTCTTATTTTAAATAGGAAATAATCAGCATTTGGCATATCCGTACAGTCATGCTTATAAACAAATGAACCATTTGGGTTTACATCTCCTGCGGGTAATATAGTCCCTCTCAGAGGGCCTTGTATAACCTCAGCAGTTAGGGTATGTGGTAAACCAATATTACTTACTGCACTTTTCAAAAGACCCTGAATTGAGTCTACTACAAGTTCTTTTCCTTCATCTACAGCATATGTAAGTGTATCTGGAGAAGTTGGTGGAGGCATATTAATTGTTATAAAAGCAGTATCTGTTTCTATTGCATCATCTTCACCATCAGATAATTGATACACGAAATAATCTAAAGCATTCAAAAATGTTCCGTCGTGTATGTACACGAAAGCGCCATTAGGATCAAGGGTAAATGTTCCGAGGTGATTAGTTGGAGCTTGAAGAAGAGTAACTCTAAGCACATCACATAAATTTGAATCCAAATCATTGGCCAAAACCCCACTTAACGAATCAATCGATAGTGTTGCACCATTGTCAACACTATAGTAGTCAGGCTCTCCAAAAGGTGCCTCATTTCTTATAATTATTATGACACTATCCTGCATAAGAGATGTCGCTAAACCATCACTTACTTTATACTGAAATATGTCAACACTATCTTTATCATCACAATCATGTATGTACTGAAATGCTCCCCTGGATCCAATTGCGAATACTCCTCCTGCATGATGGATTGGTGGTATTATAAGCTGTGCGGAAAGCTCGTTATTTGTGTTATCTGGATCAAGATCGTTTTTGACGATAAGAGTTGAATCTAAATTTGTAATGGTCAAAGTATCACCTTCATTAACGTAAAAGGTATCTTGAACAACAACCGGAGGATCATTTACAGGATTTATACTTAATACAACATCTGCTGTGTCAAAACATACTCCATCTGTAGTAACATAAGTAATTAAATCTGAATATTGTTCGTCTCCGTCATGTTGGTAAACATAATCACCATTTTTCTCCATTGTAATTGTACCATAAGAAGGTAATAATATTACACTAGACACTTCTAAAACATCACCATCGGAATCTGAATCATTATTTAATACATTTCCAGAAGTTATACCACCCTCATCTAAACTATTCCCATCATCTAATGCTAATGGTTTATTATTAGTAGATCCTGTCTCATATACCATGCTTATACCATCTATAGCCATATAATTTGTTTTTCCATCAGCAACAGCAGCTATAGTAAGTTGCTGAGTAGTAGCAGTAGGAAAGAATTCCATTGTAACTTGAGCCCATACCTGATTTCCTATACCTAAAAATGGCATTTTTGGAGACAACTTAGTTTCAGAACCAAAAGTTATAGCTATCTGAGCTAAGTCGCCAACGTTAACACTCTGATAACCTGCATTAGCAACATAAAATTTTAAAATATGTTTTTTTCCAACTTCCAAAAAAATCAGTGTACTAAAAAAAGTCTCAGGAGAAGACATGTTAGTTCCTCCACTACTCCAAACTCCGGCAAAAATTCCACCGTCTGGTGAAGAAGGCATTCCGGCAGCATAGAGTGAAGATGTATTGTTTGGAAGTGGTGATATCCATGAGTCTGCGGTCCCTGTACCATTAGTCCAACCACCTGCAGTTACATTTCTATTTAAAGTAGAGCCAGAGGCAATGCCGGCCAAACTCTCAAAAGTCCCGTCAGCATTTAGTGCAACATTA
>JAYZHZ010000106.1:0-20615 GCA_036166035.1 Bacteroidota bacterium | reverse complement strand
ATTAAACGTTGTTGTAGGTCTCCAGAGACGCTATGAAAATAAATATATTGCCTTAAATAATAAAGTAATTTCGGGAGATATAGGTAAAATTGTTTCTGGACAGGTTTACTGGAATGATGGTGGAGTGTGGGTAAACAAAAGAACATCATCTCAAACGGAGTTGGAATATCAAATGAGGAACTGGTATTACTTTACTTGGGTATGTGGGGATCATATTCTTGAACAGCATATTCATAATATTGATGTAGCAAATTGGTTTATTGGTGAGTATCCTGCTTTCGCTCAAGGAATGGGTGGTAGGGAAGTTAGAAATGGTAAAGATCATGGTCAAATATTTGATCATCATTTTGTTGAGTTTACCTATCCTAGTGGTGCTGTAATTTCTAGTCAATGTAGACATCAAAAAGGAACCATGAGTAGAGTTGATGAAGCGTTCCAGGGAACAAAAGGATCAATAGTGATGGGTAAGGGAGAAATAAAAAATATTTCAGGAGATATTACCTACTCATATCCAAACACTAATTATTGGGATTCAGATATTGAACCAAATCCATATCAAGTGGAACATGATAGACTTTTTGAATCAATAAGAAATGGAAATGTAATTTCTAATGCTGAATATGGAGCAAAAAGTACGTTAGCTGCAATTATGGGAAGGATGGCAACTTATACTGGGAAAAAATTAAAATGGGATGATGTTATGAATTCTAAAGAAATTCTTATACCAGAAAATTTATCGTGGGATTCAGTTCCTCCAACAATTCCTGATTCTGATGGAAATTATACAATAGCTAAACCAGGTATAACAAAATTTATCTAGTAGGATTAATCTTTTTTTAATTTCTTTTTGTTAATATTAAAATCTTATGATAAGAAGAAGTTTTATTAATAATGTCACTTTAACCTCATTTGGAACGGTATTGGCTCCTAAATCATTATTTTCTATAGATAATAATTTTGCTAATTCATTTAATCTAAAGTATGCTCCCCATGTAGGAATGTTTAAAAATACTGCAGGAAATGATCCTATTGATCAATTAAATTTTATGGCAGATCAAGGGTTTACAGCTTTTGAAGACAATGGTATGAAAGGAAGAGATAAATCATTACAGGATAAGATATCAAAGACTATGGTAAAAAGGGGGATATCTATGGGGGTTTTTGTTGCTCATAAAATTTATTGGCAAAAACCTAATCTTGCTAGTGGAGATAAAGATTTAAGAGATGAGTTTTTAAAACACATATCAGATTCAGTAGAAGTAGCTAAAAGAGTAAATGCAAAATGGATGACTGTAGTCCCGGGTTTTGTAGATCTGAGAAAAAATATGTCCTATCAGACTGCAAATGTTGTTGATACTTTAAAAAGAGCCTCTGAAATACTAGAGCCTCATGGTTTAGTTATGGTTCTTGAACCTCTAAATTTCAGGGATCATCCTGGCCTTTTTTTATCTGAAAGTCCTCAAGCGTATCAGATATGTAAAGCAGTGGATTCGCCATCATGTAAAATTCTTTTTGATATTTATCACCAGCAAATTCAAGAAGGTAATTTAATTCCTAATATAAAAAATACTTGGAATGAAATAGGATATTTTCAGATTGGAGATAATCCGGGTAGAAATGAACCAACTACTGGTGAGATCAACTACAAAAATATTTTTAAATATATCTATTCTAGAGATTTTGATGGTATATTAGGAATGGAACATGGAAATTCTTTACCAGGTAAAGATGGTGAAAAAGCAGTTATAGATGCATACAAAGAAGTTGATTCATTTTAATTTCCAAGATGATTTTTTTGATCTCCAACAAGAATTAGTTTGGTTTGTCTTCCATTAACATATCTAAATCCATTTTTTTCATAAGCTCCCGCTTCCTCTAACATTATTCTAATCTCTTTATTCCACTCTTTTATAAATACTTTAGTATTTAATTCAATTGCATAAACAGTATTATAATTCATTGGGAAGTCCCCATTAAAGGGTACCCCTCCTTGAGAATCCCACATTCCAAGTGTAGTACCAGCAGAATGACCAAAAGTACCTAGAGGATGAGTATATATTTGAGGTTTTAATCCTTCTTTTCTTCCTAACAGCAGTGCTTCTTCTAATATCTCATTTCCAGTTTTACCATATTCAAATAAATCGGTAAAAATATCTTGTACCCTGTTACCTTCATTAAGAGCATTCTCAAGATAATTAGGAGCCTTGGTTTCATTAGGCCTCAATACATATGCGAGTTCTTGACAATCAGTATTTAATGTTAGGTATGTTATACCAAAGTCACAATGTAATAAGTCTCCGGGTAATATTATATCAAACTTGGATTCTCCATCAAATGCATACAAATCACTTTCTTCATTTCTTTGTACATCTACTGTTGGATGGAACCATGTTTTTAGACCTAGTTCTTTGACTTTCTCTCTCATCCACCACACTACATCATCAGTAGTAGTTACTCCTGGTGTAATAACTTTAGTAGAAAAAGCTTCTCTTATTATATCATGGGTTATTTCAACTAACTGATCATAAATTATCATTTCTTTTTCTGTACGTGTCTCAATCCATCTAATGCCAAGATTTTCAGCAGACACTACCTTTTTTGACATTTTTGTCGAAATATTTTTCATAAATAGTTCGTAGTCGGTTTTAACAATACCATCTGCAAGAGCAAAATGCTCAGAATAATTAAGTCCTATTTTATTTGGGTTTTTAGTTTCAATAAATTGTGACAGAGCTTTCCACTGATTAGGTTCCTCTTCCTTATTCCAAATTGAAGGAATGTTTTTTCCAAAACTATATCTTGCAATTGCTACCTTTTCAACTTTATTATTGTTTTTATCATGGTAGAAAGCAAGAATTGTTCTTCTTCTTGCATTTAACCAGGTTGGAGGTAAGAGTGTTTTAATAATAGGGTCTTCATTATACTCTCTTGTTATTAATATCCACATGTCAATACCTGTCTCTTCCATAAGCTTTGGAAGGAGGTTATCAAATCTATCTTTCTGTAATTTTTCTATAACTCTGGCTCTTTCTTTCAGACCAAGAATATCTTGAGATTGAATTTGTGATGTAAATAAGAGTAATACAATTAAATTAATTATCTTCATATCTTTTAATTTTTATTTTTGAGAATTTATATATTTTTCATTTTTAATCATAATGAATAATCAAAATAGTAATTATTGGAATCAGAATCTGAAATATGTTGCAATACTTTTGTCTGTTTGGTTTCTGGTATCATTCTGTTTTTCGATCTTATTTAAGGAATATCTTGACAATATATTAATTGGTGGATTTAAACTAGGGTTTTGGTTTGCACAACAAGGGTCCATGTATGTTTTTGTCATCATAATTTTTATTTATGTTTTTTTGATAAATAGGCTTGATAAAAAACATGGGTATGGAAAAAATGATTAACACATGGATGTACAGACTTGGACTTATATAATCGTTGGTTTAACATTTCTTGTTTATATATCAATTGCAATCTGGACGAGGGCATCTTCCACGAATGAATTTTATATAGCTGGAAAAGGGGTTTCTCCTCTTGCTAATGGAATGGCTACAGCAGCTGACTGGATGTCTGCTGCTTCATTTATATCAATGGCTGGAATAATTGCATTTTCGGGATATGATGGATCAGTTTATCTTATGGGTTGGACTGGTGGATATGTCTTGCTAGCTCTTCTTCTAGCTCCTTATCTAAGAAAATTTGGAAAATTCACTGTTCCAGACTTTATAGGTGAAAGATATTATTCAAATAAAGCAAGACTTGTTGCTGTTTTTTGTGCATTAATAGTATCATTTACCTACGTTGCTGGTCAGATGAGAGGTGTTGGAATTGTATTTTCAAGATTTTTAGAGATTCCAATAGAATCGGGTGTAATTGTTGGGATGATAATTGTTTTGTTTTATGCAGTTTTAGGTGGAATGAAAGGTATAACTTATACTCAAGTAGCTCAGTACTGTATTTTGATTTTTGCATTTATGGTTCCTGCTTTTTTCATATCTTTTCAGATGACTGGCAACATTATTCCACAAATAGGAATGGGGTCAACTCTTAATGATGGTTCGGGTACGTATTTGTTAAATAAACTAGATACTCTATCCAAAGATTTAGGATTTAATGAATATACCAAAGGTTCAAAATCAGTTATAGATATTTTTTGTATAACTATGGCATTAATGGTTGGAACTGCAGGACTACCTCATGTGATTGTTAGATTTTTTACTGTAAAAAAAGTTAAAGATGCTAGAAAATCTGTCGGGTTAGCATTACTGTTTATTACAATACTGTATACTACAGCACCCGCAGTTTCAGTTTTTTCAAAACTTAATCTTATAGAAACTGTGAGTAATAAAGAATATACTTCAATGCCTGGTTGGTTCAAAAATTGGGAAAAAACAGGGTTAATTAATTTTGAAGATAAAAATGAAGATGGAATAATAAATTATTTTAATTCAAATGAAAATGAGTTAACTATTGATAATGATATAATGGTCTTAGCGAATCCAGAAATTGCAAATCTTCCGGCATGGATAGTTGCTCTTGTTGCTGCTGGAGGTTTGGCTGCAGCATTGTCTACTGCTGCAGGTCTTCTTCTTGTAATATCAACTTCAGTTTCAAATGATTTAGTGAAAAAAATATTTTTTCCAAATATTAGTCATAGAAGAGAGCTGGTCATTGCGAGGATATCTGCTTTTTTTGCTGTACTAGTTGCTGGTTATTTTGGACTAAATCCGCCCGGTTTTGTTGCGGCAGTAGTTGCTCTTGCATTTGGTCTAGCTGCAGCATCATTTTTCCCTGCTATAATTCTTGGAATTTTTTCTAAAAGGATAAATAGAGAAGGTGCTGTATCCGGAATGCTTGTCGGTATAAGTCTAATGTTATTTTATATGATGAAATTCAAATTGGGTTGGTTGGGTGAGATACCACCTAAATCTGAATGGTGGTTTGGAATATCTCCTGAGGGTTTTGGTGCAGTCGCTATGATATGTAATTTTATTGTTTCTTTGACTGTTTCAAGATATACTGATGCTCCACCCAAACATATTTCTGAGCTTGTTGAATCAATAAGACATCCTGAATAAACTTAACATAAGAAAAAGAGTTTGTCTTCTATATGTTTATTTGGTTATTAATTTCTTTGATAGTATCAGTCCCAACTCTACAGCATCCACCTATAATATCAGGGGATAGTTTAAGCCATTCTTTTATATGCGTTTTACTTAATTTTTTTTGACCAGTCCATTCTTTTGTATTACTATTATACAATTCTCCTGAGTTAGGATAAATCAATACTTTTTTTGTTGAATATTTTTTTAATTTTCTTATTGCTTCAGCTACTAAAGGAGGTTCTATACAATTAATTCCTACTGTTGAAACATTTTCTAATTTAGAAATTTCCATGCATGCCTCTTTTAATGAAGATCCATCTCTCAATTCTAGTTTATGATTACAAGTCAGTGAAATCCAAACCTCTTTATCACAAAAATTTAATATATCTAGTAATATCATAACCTCTTTATAGCTAGGAATGGTTTCATATAAGATTACATTAAGATCTAATTTTTTAATAATTTTTAAGTTTTCGTTATGAAAATTTTTAATTATTTCATCAGAACAATTATATAACCCAGTATATTCAGAACCATCAGCTAGGTAAGTTGCGAAAGGCCCAAAACTTCCTAGAATTTTTATTTCTTTATTAGTATTGAATTCCTTAATAGCATTTTTTGCTAGTTTTACTGACCTGTGAAAAATTTTTTCTATCTCAGATATTTTGTATCCTAAATCTCTGAGGGATTTAATGCTAACTTGATAAGTTGATGTGCTTATATAATCTACACCACATCTTAGATATTGTTCATGAATTTTAGATATTAATGAAGGATTATTAACTAATGCATCAGCAGTCCATAACTTTGTATTCAAATTATAACCAATATTTTCTAGTGGGTATGATAAACTGCCATCAAGTAATTTGATTTGATTTTTCATAATGAATTAATCAAGTATTCTGTTTCAATTGAAAATTCATCTACTTGTACTATGTGATAAGTATTATAATTTGGATGAAGGATCAACAAATTCATACTAGAAACTTTTTTCTTATAATTTTTTTCTATTATGTATTTATAAATATTTTGTTGCAGGCAGTATTTTATATAGTCACTTGACGATAAATGACTTAACCCTTTCAATCCATTTTCGAAAGGATTTTCTCTCTCAACAGTTCCATTAGAATTGATAATTTTTTTACTTCTCTTCCAGTCAAAGATAAAGAGATCATCATTTTCTTTTCTGTAGACCATATCAACAGTCCCGGCCAATAATTTATCTTCATCAAAGATTCTCCACTCAGTTCTATAAGGTTCATATTTATCTGAAATATATTTATCATGAAAGTTTATAAATTTTTCAAATTCTCTCGATTTTTCATATTTTAAACTGTTATAATAATTTTCTATTTGTGAATGGAGTTCAGTTCCAAGATTTCTGGCTTTTTCTCCTAATTCTCTCCATTTATTTAATATTTTTTCTTTCTTGATCCCAGTTTTTTTGCTTTCTTTCTCTGCCCAGTATTCTTTATCAAATTCTGGAAAAAATTTATTAACTAATTGAGTAACTGAAATAGCTTGAAATTTTTTATCAATTGTATAAGTATGATTTAATTCATCAAAATCAATTCTTTTGTCTCGAATATGATTATTTATTTTTTCAAGTTTTTTTATTTTCATTAATAATAAATTTCAAAAATATCATTTGGTAATTTTCCAAAGGAAGCACTACTGATATTTGAAGTTATAACAAGAATCACATTATATTCAATAGACATAAATGCAAATGTAGTCCCTCCAATAGATCCTCCTGTGTGTCCAATAAGGACTTCTCCTATATTTCCATATCTAGTTCTCCATCCAATTCCATAATTTGTATTTTCTCCATTTACAGTTTTTTGTGGAGAAATTAGAAGATTTAAACTTTCATCTGATAGATAATCAGACTTTGAATGAGAATATAAAAAGTTTATAATGTCTTCAGTAGTAGATATAAATCCTCCGCCAGCCCATTTCCAACTATTATTAACTGGAGTAGCTACAATAATTTTTCCTGAATTATCCCTCTCATAATATGTTACTTTATTTTGAATATCAATATCTGTTTTTTCTGCATATGTATTTTCCATTTTAAGTGGTTCAAACACATTTTTTTCCATGTATTCTACAAAATTTACTTCAGAAGCTTTTTCTATAGCTGAGCTGATTAGTGTCCAGGCATGGGTCGAATAATGGTACTTACTCTCAGGCTTATGTAATAATGGATCATCTTTAAATACATCTAAAGCTTCTAGAACGCTGCTGTAATTTTTATTTATGTACATCTCACTTCCTCTATAATGTCTTATACCGGATAAGTGTCCAGCCATTTGCCTTAAACTAAAATCCCAATTTTTTTTTGGAAATTCTGGGACATAGGTATGAATGCTTTCATCTAAATCTAATTTCTTTTCTTCAACAAGTTTCATAAGTGCACTAGCAGTTAATGTTTTTGAAAAGCTTCCAATTCTAAATTTTGTGGATGAAGGAATAATTTTTGTTTTGCTTTCAATATCTGCATATCCAAAACCCTTAGAATACACCATTTCACCATTTTTCATAATTGAAATCGATAATCCAGGTAAATTATTTGAATCAATAGCATCAAATATTAGATTATCTACTTTCTTTTCATTCGAATCAATATTTTCTGTAGAACATCCAATTGATATAATTAAAATGAATATAATTTTTTTCATGATATAACAAACATAACTTTTAAATCTATTAATTATGAAATAAGTTTTATTAAAATATATTATTAAATTAAAGGTCTAAACTAAAGGCCTTTAATTTATATAATTATGAAACATATTTTAATCCAATTAACTCTATTAATATTTTTTTCGTTTTATTCTTTCGCTCAAACTCGAACTATTCAAGCAGAAAGTAGTGTTGTAACAAACCATTATGTTACAGTAAATGGTAATAGAATACCATACTCTGCTACTGCAGGTACTCTACCTGTTTGGAGTGATGAAGATAAAGCAGTAGCAACATTATTTTATACATATTATAAAAGAACTGATGTAAAAGATATTGATAGCAGACCACTTTTCATTTCATTTAATGGTGGACCAGGTGCAGCATCAATATGGATGCATATGGGTTATACCAGTCCAAGAACTTTAAATATTGATGATGAAGGAAATCCTGTACAACCTTATGGAATAAAAGAAAATCCTTATTCTATAATTGATGTAGCAGATATAGTTTATGTAAATCCAGTTAATGTGGGACTTTCTAGAATATTAGACAAGGATTATGACAGATCTAATTTCTTTGGAGTGAATTCTGATATAAAATATCTTGCTCAATGGATAGAAGATTTTATTAATAAATATAATAGATGGACTTCACCTAAGTACTTAATTGGTGAGAGCTATGGGACTACTAGATGCTCTGGATTAGCATTAGAACTTCAAAATAGGTTGCACACAACATATTTAAATGGAGTTATTCTTGTTTCACCAACAGGTTTGGGTATAAAAAGAGATGGACCAGTTTCAGCAGCTTTAAGTCTACCTTACTACTCAGTTACAGCATGGTATCACAAACAGTTAGATGAAGATCTTCAAAGTAAGACTTTAGAAAATCTAATCTATGAAGTTGAAGACTTTACAATTAATAAGTTTTTACCTGCAATTGCCCTAGGAAATTCAATATCTGAATCTAAAAAAAATGAGATTGCAGAAGCTGCTGGAAGATATTCTGGTTTAAGTGCTAGAGATTATCTTGATAATAATCTAAATGTCTCAGAGTCATATTATTGGAAAAAATTATTATATGATCAGGGACTTACTATTGGTAGATTAGATTCAAGATATAGAGGGGTTGATAAGTCAGATGCAGGGACTTCATATGATTATGATCCTGCGATGGCTGCATGGGATCATTCTTTTACACCCGCGATGCAGTATTACTTGAAAAATGAATTGAAGTATGAGACTAATATGAATTATAATGTATGGGGTAATGTAAGACCTTGGGATAGAGATAATGACAGAACAGGAGAAAACCTTAGACAGGCAATGGCAAAAAATCCTTATTTGCATGTTTTCATTCAATCTGGATACTATGATGGAGCAACTGATTACTTCAATGCTAAATATACTATGTGGCATCTTGATCCTAGTGGGAAAATGAAAGATAGGTTATCTTTTAAAGGTTATGAGAGTGGCCATATGATGTATTTAAGAAGAGAAGATTTGAAAAATTCAAATGATGATATTAGAAATTT
Organism: Bacteroidota bacterium; assembly: GCA_036166035.1. Taxonomy (GTDB): domain Bacteria; phylum Bacteroidota; class Bacteroidia; order Cytophagales; family MED-G16; genus MED-G16. The sequence continues at coordinate 11,276 of JAYZHZ010000106.1, read as the reverse complement.
TATACTTAAAACTACCCCTAAGGGATCAGCAAAATATTAGATAGTATGAAAAATTATATGTTAAGAATTCCACTTGTTTTAATAAGTTATTCTTTAATTATTTCAGGAATTAGATGGATGATATCAGATGAACCTTGGATGTTAGACCAGATAGCAAATGAAGAGAGGTTAAATATGACATTCAAAGACCTTTTATCTTTTGAGCAGAATTTTACACTATCAGGCTATTTAACTCAGATATATCGATTTTTGGGTTTATATGTTGTGGGAATAGGAATGTTTTTACTTGCTTTTTCTTCTGAAAAAGTATTAAAAATTTCATCTGTAAGAACACGTATATATTGTGTTTTAGGAAGTCTTTTAGTAGTAAATTTAATAGTTGCATATAATTGGATTCCGAGCTCTCATTTTATATATGTGATGTGGGCTGCTTTGTTTTTATTTGTTGTTAGTTTGTATGCTCATATAAATATTTCATGGAATGAAAAAGATTAGTCTATCATTATTTTTTTTCTTTTATGTTTTAAATATTCAATCACAGAATTTTAGTTTAGATCAGATTAAGTCGTATCCTTTCCCGAATGAATTAACAGGGTCCTCAAAATCTTCTAAAATTGCATGGGCATTTGATGAACAAGGCTTAAGAAATATTTATGTTGCTGAAGGACCTGAATATACTTCAAGAAGATTGACATCTTATATGGAAGATACCGGTCAAGAACTTTCAAGTGTTTCAATTTCAGCAGATGGAAATTGGGTTGTTTATGTTAGAGGAGGTGATTTTGGATCAAATTGGGATGATGAGCTACCTGTAAATCCAACTTTTGATCCACTTCCACCTAAAGTACAAATTTGGAGTTTCCCTTTTTCTGGTAAAACACCTGTATTGATTGATGAAGGAATTAATCCAGTGATTTCTCCTAATAGTGATAAAATAGCTTATATAAAAAATGGTCAATTATGGGTTTCCTCGATAAATGGAGATGGTAATCCAAAAAAGCTTTTTCATTCAAGAGGGACAAATGGTTCTCAGGTTTGGTCTCCTGATGGATCTAAAATCGCTTTTAGATCTAATAGAGGGGATAGATCATTTATAGGAATATATGAAGATGAAAATATTCCTTTGAAATGGTTAGATCCCTCTTACGATAGAGACTCTTCTCCAAGATGGTCCTCTGATGGCAATGAAATTGTTTTTATCAGACAACCAGGAGCTGCAGGAAAACCAAATCCAATATTAGGAGGGAGACATATACCATGGAAAATTGTTAAGGGTGACTTGAACTCTTTAAAATCTAAAGTTTTATGGGAAGCACCTAAAACTTTAAGAGGTTCATTACCAAGAACTCATGGAGGAACAAATTTGCACTGGGCAAAAAATAGAATTGTTTTCCTTTCTTATCATGATGGGTGGCCTCATCTTTATTCGATTTCAGAGGATGGGGGTGAAGAGTTGCTGCTTACACCAGGTGAATTTATGTGCGAATACATAAAATTATCTCCCGATAAAACTTCACTTGTTTTTACTGCTAACACTGGTAATGATAAATATGATATAGATAGAAGACATATAGTGAAAGTTTCTGTTGATAATTCTGATATGGAGGTTTTAACTGAAGGAGTTGGTTTAGAATGGACCCCATTAATAACTGGAGATAATTCTTCTGTTGTTTATATAAGTGCTACATCTTCTAGACCACCTCTTCCAACGGTTATGAGATTAGCTGATAATAATATTAAAATTATAGGGAAAAATAGGATACCTAAGGATTTTCCATCAGATAAAATGGTAGTCCCAACTCAAGTAAAATTCAGATCTATAGATGGAATTACAATTCACTCGACTATGTTTGAAAAAGAAGATAATGTTGATAATAAACCAGCTATTATTTATATACATGGTGGGCCTCCAAGACAAATGTTATTAGGATGGCACTATTCCTCTTATTATTCTAATGCATATGCTTTAAATCAATATCTAGCAAATCAGGGTTTTGTGGTTATTTCTGTTAATTATAGGCTAGGAATAGGTTATGGATATGAATTTCATAATCCAATAGATGGAGGGACTAGGGGAGCTTCAGAATATAAAGATATTAAGGCTGCTGGTTTATGGTTAAGAAATCATGCTAATGTTGATAATGATAGAATATATGTATATGGCGGAAGTTATGGTGGTTATCTTACTGCTATGGCACTTGGAAGAAATTCTGACATTTTTTCAGGAGGTGTTGATATTCACGGAGTTCATGATAGAACAAGGTATAGTTACTTAAATTCTAATTTTTATGAAAAACCTTCTGATTATAATCTTGGTAGAAGAACAGCATGGAAATCTTCACCCGTTTCGAATGTAGATACTTGGAAATCTCCTGTATTAATAATTCATGCTGATGATGATAGAAATGTAGACTTTAGACAAAGCACAGACTTAGTTCAGAGGTTAAGAGACAAAAAAGTTTATATGGAAACAATGGTTATTGTTGATGATACTCATCATTTTATGATGTTTGATAATCAAATGAAAGTAAATAAAGCTACTGCTGACTTTTTAATAAGGCTTTCAAAAGGAGATATTAATTAGATTTAATAGGATCATCTCTAACATCAATTTTATCGGAATATACTTCTCCATTATCTAATTCTATATAAATATTATATTTTCCTGGTGATGCATCATATTTCATATAAACCTTTTCACCAAAAATTTTTTCACCAGATGCATACATGCCATAATTATCAAGAAGAACTTTTCTCAATTTGTTTATTTCATAAAAAGATTTAGCTTTATTAAAATCTAAAGACATTAGAATTTTCTTATCTGTAACAATACCATTCAAATAATCAATTAAGTTAATAAATTTTGTTTTGTAATTATTTAATTCATCTTTATTTCTTTCAAGTTCGAAAGGCCAAATAAATCTATTAATACCTTTATTTAATGAAATTGATTTTGAATAAATATTCAACCCTGACATATTTGTTACAATTAATTTTCCATTAGTATTTGTATTACTATAAAAATTAATAATTGCTCCATCTGGTGGGTTTTCTCCTCTGAATTCAAAAAAAGGTTGCTTCCTTCCTGTATTTATTTTTATCCATTTAGTAGACGTTCTTATTGGGAGAAAAGTATTTGATCCTCTATCTAAATTTCTAAGTGGAGAAATGTCATCCAATATCCATATACTTCTTCCGTGAGTACCTGCAACTAAGTCTCCATCTCTAGGATGAATAACGAGATCATGGATTGCTACACTAGGAAGTTTAGAACCTAATTTTTCCCAAGTTTCACCTCTATTTATAGTAAAGTAAACTGATTTTTCAGTTCCAACAAAAAGTAAATTTTCATCAATAGGGTCTTCTTTAATAACATATACAGAGTAGTCTATTGGAAGATTTGAACTAATATTAGTCCAGGATTTTCCATAATCGTTAGTCATAAAAACATATGGTTTATTATCGTCAAGCCTGTGATTATCAAAAGACACAAAAGCTCTTCCTTTCTCATGTTTAGAAGCTTCGACTCTGCTTACCCATATTTTTTTTGGAATTCCATTAATATTAGTTTTTACATTTTTCCAATGGACTCCTTTATCCATAGTAATTTGAACATTACCATCATCTGTTCCAACCCAAATAACACTTGTATCAAGAGGAGTATCACTAATTGTTATAATTGTGAAATGATTTTCTCCTCCAGTATTGCTATTGGTCAGGCCACCGCCATCTGAAGTATTTCTTAGACTTTTATCATTTGTTGTTAAATCTGGACTGATAATTTTCCAATTGTCACCTCGATCATATGATTGAAAAAGATGATTGGATCCAAATAACACTTTTTTTGAATTATGGGACGATATAATAAATGGACTACTCCAATTAAATCTAAATTGTGGAGGTAATAAAGGTCTATCAGGTCTTTCCCTAAAGAACCAATGCTCTCCTGGATCAATTGTATATCTGTTTCTAGTTTCATCATAATTATAATCCACAAAGTCTTCAAAATTTGTAATTGTTTCAGGTGTAGGAGTAATGAAAGTATATTTCCTTGTTTCAATATTTTGTCTGGCAACAAAGCCTACATGGTTAACCGTATAAACCGTTCTCCAATCCTCAGGGTCAATTTGAGTATGAAATCCATCCCCTTCAGCAATCCATGTACTGTGCATATTTAATATTCCTCTATATTCTCTACTATTGCTTGGAGTCATCCACAGTCCATTATCCTGCAGCCCTCCTCCTACATAATACGGGTCTCTCATATCTACACCTATAGCATAGTATTGACCAATGGCCATATTATTATGTGATAACCAAGTTGCACCACCATCTACTGATAATCTTGAACCTTGATCTGTGGCTAAATACATAATTTTATTATCGTAGGGAGCTATCCACATATCATGATCATCACCACCATCCGTCCTCCATCTTCTAGACGAAAAACTTTTTCCTCCATCATTTGAGATCATAAAACCTCTAGATACTACATATATATTGTTCGGATCAACAGGATCTATTTCGATTTGTCCATGATAAAATGGTCTTACTGCATGTTTTAATATAAAATTCCAAGAATTTCCTTCATCATATGATATATAAACTCCAGTTCCGGGTTCACCCTCAGGAATATTTTCATCTGCTTCATATGCCATCACCATTATATCTGGGTTATTTAAGTGGATAGAAATGTCTATCATACCACTATTTCCTTTAGCAAGTCCATTGGTTATTTTACTCCAGGTTTCCCCCCCATCAATACTTTTAAATAATCCTCCTTGTTCTCCGCCACTAACAAAGCTTGCGGGTTGTCTTAGTCTATGATAAAATCCAGCAAATATTATATCCGGATTTTTTGGGTGAAAAATAATCTCTGTACAACCTGTTTTTCCATCATCTGGTAAACCACCTAAAACTTTTTCCCATGATTCTCCACCATCTTCAGTTCTAAATAACCCCCTATCTCCGGAGTATCCCCATAAGTGTCCTATAGCTGCTGCATAAACTATATCTGAATTTTTAGGATGAATTTCTATCTCTGCAATTTGATGTGTTGATTCAAGCCCCATATTTTTAAATGTCTTTCCTCCGTCTATTGATTTGTATATTCCATCTCCCCAAGCACTAGAATTTCTATTTGCTGATTCTCCAGTTCCTACCCAGATAGTGTTTAAGTTATTTTGATCAAATTTAACCGATCCTATTGAACCTGCACCGTAATAATCAAATATACTTTCCCATGTAACACCGGCATTATTAGATTTAAATACCCCTCCTGATGCTGAAGCAATTAATACTTTTCTGTAATCAGTATTACTTGCGTCAATTGCAGCAATTCGACCCATCATATTTGCTGGTCCAATATTTCTCCACTCAAGACTTGCTGTATTTAACGTAATATCTTGACCTACTACTTTAATAGAAAAACAAACTAAAGAAAATAAAATATATTTATAAATATTCATTTTAAGACTCATAAGACCACTTCCCACCTACCATTGTTCTTTGAATAGGAATATCAATAATATTCATAGGATCTGCCTTTCTTGGGTCTTTTCCCAAAATTACTAAATCAGCTAATTTTCCAACTTCAAGTGATCCTTTTATATTTTCCTCATATGATGCGTATGCTCCATTAATTGTACCGACTTTTATTGCTTCTTCTACTGAAATTTTTTGACTTGATCCCCAAAGTTCTCCATTATAATCAGTTCTGGTTACACTGGATTGTATTGCCATCATTGGCTCATATGGACCAGGAGGATAGTCTGATGTTTGAGTGACATTTATTCCAGCATCTAGGAAACTTCTAACCGCAAACATATTTTCTAATCTTTGTTTTCCATATTCTTTCATTTTTTCACCGTGAAAATATACATAAGTTGAGAATGGGTTTGGAATTGCATTAAGTGCCTTTATTCTACTAATTAAATCTTTATTAATCACTGTACAATGTTCAAGTCTGAATCTTGCATCTTTTCTGTATTTTTCTTTTTGTAATCTTTCAAATACTCGAAGTGAGATGTCAATTCCTATATCTCCATTAGCATGAATTCCAATTTGCCAATCTTTTAGATGTGCTTCAATAGCCTGTTCATAAAGCTGATCCTCATCATTAACGATAATCCCATAATCATTAGGTCTGCCTATGTATGGTTCAGATAATCTGGCTGTTCTTTCAGAAATAGATCCATCGCAGGCTAACTTTAATGCACCAACTTTCACCCATTCATCTCCATAACCTGTTTTTTTCCCAGAATTACTTACATCATCAAAGGCATATCCTCGAATCATGCAGTAAATTCTAGTTTTCAATTCCCCACTATCATAAGCATCTTGATAGCTTTGTAATGTTTTTACTCCAGTTCCAGCATCGGTGACGGATGTTATCCCTGCCTTAGACATCATTTCTGAGATAAGTTTAGCTCCTTCTTGATAGTCTTTTCTAGTAAACTCATTTGGAACAAGTCTTTCAACAGGATATGTAGCACTTTCCAACAGCCTTCCATTTAATTCTCCTGTTTCTTTATCTCGACCAATTTGACCTCCATCAGGATCAGGAGTATTATTATCTATGTTTGCTAGTGATAGTGCCAATGAATTAACATAAGCTGTATGACCACCACGATGAGTAATTATTACTGGATGGTCAGGAGATACCTCATCCAAGTCTCTGTTATTTATAAACCTTTTTTCCTTAGTTTTTGTATCATCATACTTAAATCCAGAAACCCAATTTCCTTTTGGAGTTTTCTTAACTCTATCATGGATAGCATTTTTTATTTCTTCAATGGATCTTAGATCACAATCAACCTTTCTCAGGTGAGATCTTCCTGATGATGCCGGATGAGAATGTGCATCAATAAAACCAGGAGTAATAGTTTTATTTTCAACATCAATTTTTTTTGTTATGCCTGATGACATACTTAGTATGGAATTATTGCTTCCAACAGCAATAATTTTATTTCCGGATATAGCAATTGCTTCAGCTTTTGGTTGTAGAGGATTAACTGTTATAATATCTCCATTATACAAGATCAAATCCGGTTTTTCTCTATAGCAGGATACCATTGCTAAAGCTGGGATCGATGCTATGAATTGTCTTCTATTAAATTTTTTCATTGGTTTTGGGTTAACTAATTAAATATAATTCTTATTTAGATATTTTCAAGAACTCATCTTCTAATTCCTTGTCTGGATAAATTTTAGATACTATATAGCCAGTAATCAATCCAAGAAGTAATGCGGGTGCTAATTCTGCAATTTTATCAAAATAGATTCCAATATGTTCTACTGTTGGCATAATAAATTTAAAAAAAAGTACTCCTAAAAAGCCAACAATCATTGATGCAATCGCTCCTTTTTCAGTAAATCCTTTCCAAAAGAGCGATAGGATAATAGTAGGACAAAAACTAGCGGCAATACCATGAAATCCTACGAGTACAAACCAAAATATTGTTCGCTCTGGAGTTGATATAGCAACTAAAATAGCAACTATTAAGGCAATTGAAGCCATAATAAAAGTTGATATTCTAGATATTCTAGTTAAGTTTTTAATTTGAATTGTTGGATTTAGTGTCTTTTGATAAATGTCTCTTACAATTGCACTTGAAGCTAAAACAAGAAGAGAATCAACAGTTGACATAATAGCAGCAAGTACTACTGCCATATAAATTCCTACAAATACCACTGGAAGCAAATATTCAACCATTAGAATTAAAGAATTTTGTCCATTATTTCCTAAAATAGCTTCAGCATCAGAGCCTGCGTCTGTAAAAAAATATCTTGCAAGAATTCCTATCATAACAGCTGCTGAGTCAGTTATTAATGTAAATAATATAGCAACCCATTTTCCTTTATTAATTTGATTCTCATTTTTTATTGACATAAACCTTACAAAAATTTGAGGAGAACCTAGAAAAGCCAATCCAATACACAGATAACCAATAATAGTTGCAAGATTAATAGAATTAAACCCTCCTGATCCCCACATTGAGACTAAACCAGAATCAATACTTTCAATCTTTTCCCATAGTGAAATTTCATAGGACATAAAGCCAATTATAGGGAGCAGACATAAAGCAAAAAACATTAAAGATCCTTGAATTAAATCTGACCAAGCAACGGCAATAAAACCTCCAAATAATATGTATAATAAAACAATACTATAACCAGCAATTGCTCCAAAAAAGTAATTCCATCCTAAAAATGCTTCAAATGCTGACCCGGTTGCATCTATTTGAGCACTTACATATACAATAATGAAGAAAGAGAGAAATAGAGATGATAATATTCTAATAGTATTACTTTTAGATTTAAATCGACTTACTAAATAATCCGGAATGGTTATAGAGTTGTATTTGTCTGTGATTCTTTTAAACCTTTTGGCCATAAAAATCCAAGCAATTGAAACTCCTAAAACCTCACCTAATACTACCCAAAAAGCACTTATTCCTGCAATTGCTCCTAATCCTGTAAGTCCTAATAACAACCATGCAGATTCACCGGTCGCTCTGGTTGAAAAAGCTACTATCCAATAACCAAGCTTTTTACCACCAACATAGTAATCTTTTATATCTTTTATTTTTTTTGAAGACCACCATCCTATCGTAAATAAAATCCCAAAGTAAAAAATTAATATAAGAAGTTTAATTTCCATATTAAATTAATAACAGAATTCATCTGCAACTGATAAAGCTTTAGATATTATATTAATCCCCTCATCTATCTCTTCCTTTTTTGCTATAAGTGGTGGAGCAACAAAAATATAATTCCATTTAGACCAAGTAAACATTCCTAATTCTTTTAGCTTAGAGGTTACTTTATTCATCATCTTCATTTCAGATGGTTTTGCATTAAACGGAGCCATAGGTTCTTTATTCTTTCTATTTCTTACTAATTCCAGACATCCAAGCATACCAGTATTTCTCCAGTCTCCTATAGAAGGATGTTTATCTATTAGAGCTTTTATGGCATCATCAGTATATTTTCCAATTTTTTCAGCATTATCATTTAAATTCTCATTTTCATAAATATCCATTACTGCTAATGCAGCAGCACATGCAACAGAATGAGAAGAGTAGGTAAGTCCTAAGGGAAGTAACTTATCGTCAAAAGATGAAATAATTTTATCAGAAACAATAATTCCACCGAGAGGAATATAGCCTGAAGTGATTCCTTTTGCAATACTAACTATGTCTGGTTTAATATCATGATGTTCAAATCCAAACCATTTTCCGGTTCTACAAAAACCACTCATTACCTCATCAATTATTAAAAGAATATCATATTTTTTACAAAGTGAATCTATTTTTTTAAGATAAAATGGAGGATATTTAATACATCCTGAAGTTCCGGATTCTCCTTCCATTAGTATTGCTGCAATATTCTCAGGACCTTCATATTTTATAGTGTTTTCTAGATTGTTTATAGCTCTTTCTCCACATTCTTCAAAATTAGATGAATACCATGGACATCTGTAGAAATAAGGATTTTCTACATGGATACAATTAGGAACTTGTTGGTTATCAACTTCATTTTTTCTAGGATCTCCTCCGGCTGTTACTGCACCTATGCTTGCTCCATGATAAGATCTGTAATGGGTAATTATTTTATGTCTTTTTGTATATAATCTTGCCAGAATAATTGCATTTTCATTCGATTCTGCTCCTCCCAGAGTAAAAAAAGTTTTATTTAAGTTATCGGGAGTAATATCGGCAATTTTTTTTCCTAGAAGACCTCTTGAGTCTGTTGTGAAAGGAGGACTTACATAACTTAGTTTTTCCATCTGTTTTCTTACAGCTTCAGTAACCTCTTTTCTGCCATGTCCAACATTTACATTTACAAGCTGAGAAGAGAAATCTATATGTTTTTTCCCCTTATCATCGTATAAGTATACACCCTTTGCTTTTTTAATATGAAGTGGATTCAGTCCTTTCTGATTTGACCAAGCAAAAATTGTATTATCTAGATTAAATTGTTTGGTGATATTTTTCAATTTTTATATTTTACTAAAAATAGTATATTTTTTTAACTCATCCAGTTTTTCTTAGCATCCTTGTTCCATTTGGATGTTCTTTTCTTTAGTCTTGTCCAAAAATTAATTGAACTTCTTCCGGTTATATCACCTACTCCAAATCTTGAATCATTCCATCCACCAAATGAAAAAGGTTCTCTGGGTACCGGAACACCTATATTAACTCCAACCATTCCGGCACTCACTCTTTCTGTAACATAATCAGCTAATTTACCATCTTGAGTATACACAGAAGAAGCATTACCATATTTTGATCTATTCTCAATCTTAATTGCTTCTTTTATTTCTTTTGTTCTAATTATAGCTAGAACAGGACCAAATATTTCTTTTTGAGCGATTTTCATATCTGGTGACACATAATCTATTATTGTTGGGCCTATGAAATATCCATTTTCTTTTCCTGAAACCTTAACATCTCTACCATCTAAAATAATTTTTGCTCCTTCTCTTTCAGCTTCTTCAATGTAACTTTCAATTCTTATTTGAGCTTCTTTAGAAATAACAGAACCTAAATTTTTACCAGGTAATATTGCTTTTGCTTTAGTAATTATTTTATCAATAATTGATTGAATTTCTCCAACTCCTACCATTGCAGATGCTGCCATACATCTTTGACCACAACAGCCTGACATTGAAGCTAAAATATCATCTGAAGCCATTTCCTCATTAGCATCTGGCAAAACAATCAAATGATTTTTTGCACCACCAAGAGCTAGACATCTTTTCAGATTTTTTGTTGATCTTTTATAAACAATCTTCGCAATTTTGGTTGAACCAACAAATGAAACTGCAGATATATCTTTATGATCACATATAGCTTCAACAATTTTTTTGTCTCCGTTAATCACATTAAAAACACCATCTGGTAATCCAGATGCCTTTAATAATTCTGCAATTTTGTATGCACCAATAGGGGTTTGCTCTGATGGTTTTAGTATCATGCAATTTCCTAATATTAATGCATTAGGTATTGTCCAAAGGGGTACCATAATTGGGAAATTAAATGGAGTTATAGACGAAACAATACCAATAGGAAAATGTGATGATCTGCATTCTACTCCTCTACTAACTTCTTGAATTTCATCATGAATAATTTGAGGCATTGAACAGGCAAATTCAGTTAACTCAATTCCCTTCAAAATTTCAGCTTTTGCTTCTTCTATTGTTTTTCCATTTTCTTCACATATTGATTCAGATAAAGATTCCAGGTTATTCTTTAACTGGTTTCTAAATTCAT
>JAYZHZ010000105.1:0-3564 GCA_036166035.1 Bacteroidota bacterium | reverse complement strand
ACTCTCATAATGAATTGATATAATTTCAGTTGTTGGCAAACAATATAAATCTATGATTTCATTTGGTTTTTGTACCATTAGATGAATATCTAATTTCTTTTTAGAAAGTGAAGATATTTTTTCCAGGTTAAATAATTCAGACGTATTATTTTTAACAAAATCTCCATCCATTATGTCTAAGTGTATATAATCAGCACTAGAATTATTTATCCTTTTTATTTCATTATCTATATTATTAAAATCACAGTTTAGTATTGAAATAGATGTCTTAGTCATTAACTTTTAGTTTTTTGGTTATTTTATTTAGATTGAAACTTGATCTTATCCATCCTCCGCCAATAATATCATTTCCTTCATAAAAAACTGCAGCTTGTCCAGGAGTAATAGCATTAACACCATCACCAAAATAAACTTTAATACTATCATCAATTTGTTCGATTATTGATTCATTGCCTTTGTCATTATATCTAATTTTGGTTATAGAATTCAACCTTCCATCAATAGATGTGTATTTCATAAAATTTAACTTATCAACATACATTCCATTTCTTTTTAATTCATCAAATGTTCCTATTATTACTTCATTTTTTTCTTTATTTATTTCTGTTACATAAACAGGATAACCTAATGCTATTCCTAAGCCTTTTCTTTGACCTATTGTGTAAAAAGGATATCCATTATGCTTTCCTAAAACATTTCCGTTTTCATCAATAAAATTTCCTTTTTTAACTTTTTTATCTATGTTTTTAACTCTTTGTTTTAGAAAATTCCTATAGTCGTTATCTGGTACAAAACATATTTCATAAGATTCAGATTTTTTTACAAGGTTATCGTATCCTCTATCCGTAGCTATCTTTTTTATTTCACTTTTTTTTAAATTACCAAGAGGGAAGATTGTTCTACTTAAGTTTTTTTGACTTATACCCCAAAGTGCGTAAGATTGATCCTTATTAATATCTTTCCCTTTAGAAACAAAGTACCTTCCATTATTAGAATTAATATTAGCATAATGTCCTGTGGCAATATATTTACATCCAAGTTTATCTGCTCTTTTTAATAATGCCTCCCATTTTATATGGGTATTACATAAAACACAAGGGTTTGGAGTCCTCCCATTCATATATTCATCTGTAAAGTAGTCAATTACATAATCACCAAATTCTTCTCTTATGTCTAAGATTGTATGATGGAACCCAAGATCTACGGCAATATTTCTAGCATCATTAATTGAGTCTAAACTGCAACATCCTGTTTCTTTATTTTTTGATCCTGAGGTTACGTAATCCCAGGTTTTCATAGTCAAACCAATAACTTCATAGCCTTTTTCTTTTAATAAAATTGCTGCTACAGAGCTATCTACACCACCACTCATTGCTACAAGAACTTTTCCTTCCTTAGCCATAATTTTTTGAAGTTTTAATAATTTATGTAAAATTACCTTTTTTTAAATTTAGATATTAAAATGTCTTTGAAGTATTTTGTATATGTAAGTTCAGTAAACAATCTAAGTGATGCTAGATATTGTTCTGCAATGATGGTTGATTACTTAGGTTTTGACTTAGATGAAAATTCCAAAAATAAAATTTCTGTTGATAATATAACTGAAATTTCATCATGGATAAATGGAGTTAAACTTGTTGGTGAATTCAATAGATCTTCGTGTAGTTACATAAATAAAACATTACAGAAAACTGACTTTTCATTAATTCAAATTGACATATCTAATGTATGCGCGAATTTAAATTTTGATTATAAAAATATAATAGTAAAAATTAAAGATTTAAGTAACTATAATAGTTCAATATTATCAGAATTAAAAAATAACTTTTGTGAAACAAAAATTCTTATTATTGAAAAATTCAGTGAATCAAATAGTGAGATTTTAGCTGATTTAGCTAAAAAATATAAAGTTCTAATTAATCCAATTAAATCGATTAATATAACAAAGGAGTTTTTGAGAAAATATAATCTTGGTTTGCATCTTTACGGATCTGATGAAATCAGACCAGGTTTTAAAGATTATGATTCTTTATCTTCAGTATTAGATGAAATTTAAATTTACTTTAAGCACTCTAAATATTTTATTTTTTTTCCTTCTGCTAAGAATTTATTTTCATACTTTGTTTTAACAATTTTAATTTCTTTAAAATTATTAGAATTATATAAATCCATTGTTTTTTTTAAATCGTTAAATTTTGATGAATTAATTTGATCTATAGAGTAATCAAATAAGTTGTCATCATCAGTTTTAAGTTTTAGCATTCCTCCTCTAACTAAAATTTGATAATATTTTTGTATGAAAGATATATTTGTAAGTCTTTTCTTTATATCTCTTTTTTTTGGTCTTGGGTCCGGAAAAACAATAAAAATTTGATCAATTTCTTCCTTATCAAAAAAATCTAAAATACTTTCAATCTGTATTCTTAAAAATAATGCATTTTTTGAGTTTATTTTTGATAAATATTTTGCTCCCTTCCAAATCCTTGATCCTTTTATGTCTATACCAACATAGTTAAAATTTTTATACATCTCAGAATTATTTACCGTATATTCTCCGTTTCCGCATCCCAGTTCTAATAAAATTGGATTGTTATTATTAAAAATATTATTCCAATTTCCTTTAGTTTGATTAAATAAATCCTTTCCTTCTTGAATTATATAAGGTGATTTTATATTGTATGCATATCTTTCTAACTTATTTTTCATTTAAGTCTGAGATTAAAAACAAACTTCCACCAATAAAAATCAAGTCATTTATTTTTGATTTGCGTTTAGCATAATCAATAGCATCATTTACAGATTTTTCAGTTACATATTCTAATCCATAAGAATCAAAAATAGATTTTAAGTTATCGATCTTTAGTGCTCTAAAATTATTGGGTTCGGTAAGTATATACATATATTTTGAAGGTAAAATTGAACATATTTTATTCCAATTCTTTTCAGTAACGCCCCCAATAACAAAGTATATTTTATTAAAGCTATATTGATTTATTTCATTTATAATCTCATTAATACTAGCAAAATTGTGGCATCCATCTGATATAGTAATAGGATTTTTTGAGTGTATGTGCCACCTACCGGGTATTTTGTATTTTTCATTCTTAGTTGATAAGCCATCAAATGATTTATTTGTTATCTTAATTTTAAAATATTTTAATATTTGAAATGAAACATAAATAATTCCAGTTAGATTATTTAAGTAATAATTTGTTGGATTAGATACAGTTAATGGAAACATATATTTATCAATTAATACGTTTATCTCTCTTAAATTAATTTTTTTACTTTTTGTCTCAATTTTAACTTTATCAGTGGAGGAATAATATTTTACTTTTAGACTATTACATTTCTTTAGAAATATATTATCAATATCGGGCTGAAATTCACCTTTGATAAAAATTGAATTGTTTTTAATTATTCCACTCTTTTCTTTTGCTATTTCAGTAATATTTTCACCTAATATATTTTGATGATCTAGACTTACATTAGTTATTAGAGTTATAATTGGATTTACAATATTTGTACAATCCAATCTTCCTCCCAATCCAACTTCTATAATTG
>JAYZHZ010000104.1:0-3731 GCA_036166035.1 Bacteroidota bacterium | reverse complement strand
CATAAACTGTTCCTACAGCTGTTTTTGTTACTGTTGTAGTTGTGCTATCATTTACTTTTTCTTTAACTTGAACTGAGTTACTAAAAGGTGTGGAATTGATTACCCTTATGTTATTAACTCTAAAGTTTATATAAACTATTTCAAAAATTTCATCAATTATGGGATCTTTAGAATAGTTATTTTCAACAGCAGATTGGACTAAACTTTTAATATAACCTGGGTCGGAATCCTGTAAGTTAATAGGAACATTATTTACTATAGTTGAAGTAATGTTTTTTGTAAAACGTCTTTCAAAAACTTTATCTCTAATTTGATCATGGAGCCTATTAAAATTATTGCTTGTATAATTCTTTTTTGTGATTGCAATTTTTACTTTTCCTAATTCTAAAGTTTTTGTGATTAATTCTTTAACATCATTATAGTTCTCTACATACGAATCAGATTTTACATATAGTCTGTGAGCTCTTCTGTATTCATCTTTAGTAGGTGAAACTGATTTAGATAAAATTGTATTTGCTTCATCGTAGAAGTTTGCAGCAGTTATATTATTGTATTCTTTCAAAAGATTTTCAGCATTATTAATTTCATTTGTAAAGTCATAAGTATTCTCAGTAATAATATTTTTATTTTTGAGTTTTACTTTTTTAGGAAAATTTTTTAATTCACTTTGAATTTGATTTAATCTATTGTAAGTCGTATAAATTTCTTTCATTTGAATTGCAGACTGCTCATTTTTATATGGAACAGCTTGATCTGCTAATCTGTTAATTTTAGATATGTTGTTTGTGTTTGCTAAGATTATTGATTTTTCAAAAAGCTTAGCAGCAGCTTTGAAGTTATTTTTAACTTGTAAGGATTTAATAGAATATAAAGTTGCATTTATATAGTCCTGTTCCTTAAAAGCTTTATTTGCATCTCTGTTAAACTCTCTATGATTTTGACAGTAAATACTGTTCGATAGAATTAATGATATACATAAGAATAGAGTTTTTTTCATACCAACAATCTAATATTAAATCGAATAATATTCAAACGAGTGTTTGAAATTTACTAATATTAAAGTATATATATCTACTTATGAGAAAGTGTATTTTCATACTTATTATTAGCTTCTCAACTCACGTTGGAAATTCTCAGGATACTTATTCTATTGTTGCTATAGATACCATTACCGGTGAAGTAGGTAGTGCAGGTGCTTCTTGTGTTGACCTTATCTATTATAATATTTCAGATGCTGGTTTTCTTGCACAGCTATTCCCTAATTTAGGAGCAATCAATACTCAAGCTGTATTTAATTCTCAAAACCAAAATAATGCAGGAAGTTTACTAGAGTTAGGAGAATCACCAAGTCAAATTATAGATTGGTTAAAAAACAATGATGCTGATGGAAATCCAAGCATTAGACAGTATGGTATAGTAGCAATGGTTCAAGGTTCCTCTCAGGCTGAAGCTTACACCGGTTCGGATGTTAGGAATTGGGAGGGTTCCTGGAATGAAATAATTGGTCCAAATTATTCTATTCAAGGAAATGTGCTTCTTAAAGAAGCGGTCATAGACTCAATGGAGGCAAGGTTTCTTAATGAATCTGGAGATTTAGCGCATAAACTTATGGCTGCTTTACAAGGAGCTAATATGCCAGGAGCAGACATTAGATGTTTCCCTTTCGGAACATCATCTCTTTTTGCTTTTTTGAAGGTAGCAAAACCTACCGACACGTTTGGAAATCCATCTTTTTATGTATATGTGAGAACACAGGGGAATTCTGGCATTGAACCGATTGATTCTTTGCAGACCATATTTGATCTTGAAAATAACATTGTCCTTGGAATAAAAGAATCAAAAGATTTTAACAGATTTTTTTCAGTTTATCCAAATCCTTCTTCTTATGAATTAAATATTCATAACAACACAAATGAAGTGCATGAGTTGTTTTTACTTGATACTTATGGGAGGTTAGTTTATAAGGAATCAATAAATAAAACCCAAACTATAGATGTAAGAAAATACAAAGAGGGTATTTATTATTTAAAAATTAGCAATAAAAAAAGAATTTTATTTAAGAAAATAGTAATAAAATAAGGTCTTAATTAATAAACTCCTTTATCTGTGTTCTATCAGTTTAACCCATTTACCATCAAATCTTTTCAGTGCCTTTTTATCCCACCTGTAAACTTCTCCGGTTCTGGTATTCATTTTAAGAATAAGTTCATTATTTTCAGCAGTTCCAACTGCAATCATCCATTTTTCAGTTTCAGATTGCTGAGAATAACTGCCCATTAATATACTCATAACTCCAATAGCAGCAAATATTCCTAATATTTTGTCTTTCCAGTTTTTCATAATAATTAAATTTTTTGTCAATAATTCAAAATACAAATTATAAATTCAAATAGGGATTTAATTGTAATTTTTTTTTAAATTATCCTTTATTAACCCAAAATCAATTAAAATGAAGAAAATTAAAATTTATTTATTAACGTTTCTGTTTTCGCAGCCAATTTTTGCGCAAAATCAAGAAGTAGTTTATGAAAACATCTTTTTAGTACCTGAAAAGACTAAAGAAGCCCTTTTAGTAGAGGGAGTAAAAGCACATAATCAAGAATATCATAATGAAGGTGAAACCAGAGCTTCACTTTATACTGTACTAATTGGCCCACATTCTGGTCAATATGTGTGGTTAAATGGCCCTATGACACTTTCTGATTATGATAATTTTCCAGATGAAACTCATTTGGCTGATTGGCAAAAAAATGTAAGAAGTTACATATCAAGCGAGGAGGTTAGAATGGCAAAATTAAACTGGGAAGCAAGTTATACACCACCATCATGGGGAAGCCCTGAATATTTATTATGGAGAACATTTAAAATCAAACAAGATATGGATAGTTATGGAAAAGTTTTAGATGCTGTAACTAAAATTGGAAAGGCTTTAAGTGAAATGAATGCTGAAAATCCAAGAAGAGTTTATGAAAGTATTTTTAGAAGTGAAAATAGAGAAGACATAACCTTAGTATATCCATTTAAATCCTTTACAAGATTTAGTAATGGGAATGGTCTTCCAGAGAATTTTCAATCTAAATACGATAAAATTAATGGTATAGGTTCTTTTAGAAGGGATATAGGAAATGTTATTACCAAATACACAAACGGATGGTATGACGAAGTTCTCATGCTCGTTGAATAAACTTATATTTGATAAACAAAAAAAAGCTCTCAATTTGAGAGCTTTTTTAATTTAGAGCGTATTATTAATTACTCTACATATGAAGCTTTAAAGTTTAATGTTTTTTTAACCATATCTAATTCGCCGGTAGCTAATATAAATTTTCCATTAGATAAGTTGTCTAGAGTATATAATTTAAAAATGTTACCTTTTCTCCTGTATATTCCTCTCAAAATAGCAGACTCAAGTTGATCTCCATTTTGAGCCCATGCTGTTCCAGTAAATTCACCTTGACCATCGACATTTAGAAGACTTGTAAACTCATATGACAAATAAGCTCTTCCATAAGGTCCAGCTTCTCCGGATGCAGTTAATTTATAGTTTTTAAGATCATCTGAATACATCATATCAACAATAAAATTTGCCTCAAATAACCCTTCACCATATTTTATATCTTGAGTGAATGAATTAAACACTAAAAACATAAAAGGAATCAATATTAATAATTTTTTCATAATTTAAAATTTACTTAAAAGATAAACTTAAATAATATCCAAGATAAATTCAA
>JAYZHZ010000103.1:0-52003 GCA_036166035.1 Bacteroidota bacterium | reverse complement strand
ATTAAAAGATTTAATTAATTTCTTATCTGCATTTAAGTCTTTTCCAGATATATATTCCACAAAGTTGTACAAATAGTATTTTAATATTTTTCTTTGAAACCAGTCTGGAATAATATTTTTATTATTTATTAAATATTTACTAGGGTAACCTGTATCGTTTCTTCCCCATGATGTGTTGAATTGTGAGTGATTAGCTCCCTCTATTAAAATATTTACATTAATTATAGAATCATTGGTATTAGACATTCTATTGGATTGTCTTAATCCAAAAAAGCTCTCTTCATCTGAATCCATACTTCCTTGTATGCTCATATAGTTAATATTTTTTAAATCGTAATTTCTATCATATCTGTAATCAGTTGGTGCTATTGTAACAATTCCTATAATATTAAAGTTGTAATTAAACTTTACATTTCCATTATCTGGAAATGCAGATAAATTATTAAATCTAGATGCTATATTCACCGCCTCTCCACCTCTAGAATGACCTACAACAATCACTTGATTAAAATCTATTTTATTGAATAGAGTTGATAGAGAATCTTCATTTAAACTTTTTAAATAATGCAAATTCTCAAGAAATTGCCAGGCTCTTGTAGTCATCTCTTTCCCTCTAAAGTCACCATCCCATGATCCATTTAAAAAATTTTGATCTACCGAATTGACTATATATCCATTCTCAGATAAAAATTCACCTAAGTAATTGTATCCATCATCAGAAAATTCTTGCATAGAGTGGTTACCATGTATTATCGATATTATTGGAAACTTTCCATCTCCTTTTGGAACCCATAATCTACCATTAAGAGGAATATTTTTTTTATTAAAGCCCCAAAATTTTTCTCTCCACTTTATTTTAGATTGATTCCAATCATCTTTCATAATTTTAGATGCGTCTATAGCAGGTGATATGAAATCTGGATTTTGGTATTCCTTCCTGTGTCTATCCTTACCTTCAGCGTAGGTATAATAATTAAAACCTAAACCTCTGTTTTTTAGTTTAAATACTTCATTTTCTTTTTCTACAAATATTTGTTTTTGATTAAAGAAAAATATTGACATTGTAGTTAGAAATGTTGCATAAATTAAAAGTTTTAAAGGTTTTTTTTCTATTAAATAAAATATGGTTATAAATAAAATAGATATAAATAATACATAAATACCTATTGGGATGGAGGAATAAATTGTTTTCTTAAGATAAATTAAAATTAGAATTGAACTTATCTGAACTGAAGAATAAGAAATGTAATTAAATAGAGTATAAGTAAAGTAATATATTCCAAAGAGTACTGATAAGACAAAGAGAAATGAAAAATTTCCAATATTTATAGCTTCAGTATTTATTGATGTAATAATAATTATCAGTAATGATGTAAAAAGTAACGATTTCTGATAACTATCTAATTTTACTAAAAAATTCATTTTATATGGTTATAAATTTCTAAAGAAACCTTTGCAAGCATATCTGCACCTTCCAATTCATTATCTAAATTTTTAGATAATAATATTAAGACATACGATACTCCATTTTCTAAGAATACAATACCAGAATCATGACGAACACCATTTATCCAACCATCTTTATGAGCAACCTCAATTTCTTTTGGTAGATATTTTGGAATGATATCATCATATTTCTGATTTTTTAATATCTCTACCATTTCATTTGACAAATCTCTATTCAATACTTTTCCGCTAGCTAATTTCTCATAAATAACTAATAGATCTCGGGCAGATGTTGTATTATTCAGTCCTTTCTCAAACGCTTTTATATCCTCTACACCTCTTAGTACGTTTATGTTTTTTGCACCAATATCACTCATGGTATTATTTATATTTTCAGCTCCTATATACTTTATAACAAGGTTTGTGGCAAAATTGCTACTAATGGTTATCATATCAAAGACTAACTCTCTCAGTGAAATATATCTTCCTATTTTATCGTATGTATTTTTATCGCTGTCATCAAATTCAGATAATTGAAAAGTACTTTTATCCACAATGCTTTCAAATTCATTTTTAACAAATATTGAGTCATCTAATGAAATTTCTCCAATCATTTTTTTTCTGTATACTTCTATCATTACTGGAGTTTTCATAGTACTAGCAGCATGAAAGATTTCATCTTCATTAATTAAAATTTCATTCCCATCTTCTAAATTTTTGAACGCAATTGCAAAAGTCCCATTTTGAGACTCAAGTAATTCTCTAACTTTGATTTCAAGAGAACTGTATTTGTTTTTTTCTTCACAGGAAAAAATCGTTATTATTAAAATCAAGGTAGATAACAGGATGTTTTTCACAGGTATTTTCTTATTAATAACAATATAATTATTTTTAAAACATCATTATGTATTAGATGCAAATTATGAGGTTAATATTTCTGTTATTACTATTTAGCTTAAATCTCTTTTCTCAGAGTTTATACTTTCCTAAAAAAATATGGATAGAGAAAATACCCAATACTCAGGGATTAAATAATGAAAAAATTAATGAAGCAATAAAATTTGCTTTAGATAATGAGAATTCTGTTGAGAGAGATTTAAGAATTTCTATCATTAAATCTTTTGGTAGAGAACCTAACTTTGAGATTAAGGGTCCAACTAAAGATAGAGGTGCACCAAATGGTCTTATCATTAAAAATGGTTACATAATTGGCAAATGGGGAGACACTAAAAGGGTAGATATGACATTTAGTGTAACAAAAAGTTATCTTTCAACCGTTGCAGCAATTGCATTTGATAAAAAACTTATTTCACTTGATGATAAGTTAAAGAATTATGTGTGGGATGGGAAATTTGATGATCCACATAACAGCAGCATAACTTGGAACCATCTTCTTAATCAATCGTCTCAGTGGTCTGGAAATCTTTTTGGTACTTATGATTGGGCAGATAGACCACCTCGAGGCTTAAGTCTAGAAGAAATAAAGAAGCTAAAAATTTTACCTCCAGGTAAGGCGTATAAGTATAATGATGTGAGGGTAAACCTATTATCATTTTCATTACTTAATGTTTTTAGAGAACCTTTACCTCGTGTACTAAAAAAATATATTATGGATGAAATAGGAGCTTCAACAACTTGGAGATGGCATGGTTATAAAAACTCAATGGTGATTATGGATGGAATTAAAGTTCAATCTGTAAGTGGTGGTGGGCATTTTGGAGGAGGTTTATTTATTAATTCACAAGATCATGCCAGGTTCGGATTGCTGTTTTTAAGAGAAGGAGTATGGAATGGAAGAAGACTATTATCATCGGAATGGATTAAGTTAATGACAATCCCATCTGAAAACAACCCCTCTTATGGATACATGTGGTGGTTAAATAGGGGAGAAAGAAGATGGAAAGATCTTCCTGAAAATATATATTATGGTTCAGGATTTGGGGGGAATTATGTTGTTATAGTGCCTGATTATGATATTGTTATAGTAGCAAGGTGGATAGATTCTGCGAAAATCGGAGATTTAGTTAGAAAAATTATAGAGGCACACAATTAATACAAGGTTTCTTTCTTTTTGAAAATTTATTTGATAGTTGTAGATTAGATGAATGAGATTTTTTTCAGTAACCTTATTTACTTTTCTTTTTTCTTGCAGCCAAAACAATACTCTTGATCTAAGTGATAAAGTTGAGGTATTAAGGGATAAATATGGTATTAATCATATTTATGCTAAAAATCAAAGAGATCTTTTCTTCATGCAAGGATATCTTGCAGCTAAAGATAGACTCTTTCAGTTTGAAATTTGGAGAAGACAAGCAACAGGAACTGTTTCTGAAATATTTGGTGAGAGTGAACTAGAAAGAGATATTGGAACAAGGCTTTTTATGTTTAGAGGAGATATTGAGGATGAGTTAAATCATTACCACGAAGATGGATATGAAATTATAAACTCATATACTGACGGAGTTAATGCATATATAGATGAAGTCAGAAAACAACCTGAAAAACTACCAATAGAGTTCTCTCTTCTTAATATGAAACCTGAATTTTGGACACCTGAGATTGTGATATCAAGACATCAAGGACTATTAGGTAATATAGATGAAGAATTAAATATTGGCAGGGCGGTATCAAAAATTGGTGAGGAAAAAGTAAAAGATTTGCTGTGGTTTCATCCTAAAGAACCTTCACTTGAACTCGATAATAAAATAAGAGAAGATGACTTAGATAAAGACATATTAAAACTATACAACGCGTTCAGAAAGCCAATAAAGTTTAAAAAAGAATATTTACTCGAAAAGTATAGAAAAAATGAAAATATTGAAATTTCATTTTTAGAGAAAGAGGAGGATACGGAGGATAAGTTTAGTATCGGAAGTAATAACTGGGCCATATCAGGAAATAAATCATTTAATGGATTTCCGATTTTAGCCAACGATCCTCATAGAACAATAGTAGCACCTTCACTGAGATATATAACTCATCTGGTTGCCCCAGGTTGGGACGTGATTGGGGGAGGTGAACCAGAAATTCCAGGAATTTCTATTGGTCACAATGGATTTGGTGCTTGGGGTCTTACAGTATTTAGAACCGATGCAGAGGACTTATATGTATACGAGTTAAATCCAGAAGATCCAAATAAGTATTGGCACAAAGGAGAATGGTTAAATTTTAATAAAATAAAAGAATTGATTCCAGTTAAGGGGAAGAAAAATTATGAAATAGATTTAAACTATTCTGTCCATGGTCCTGTTACATTAATAGATGAAGAGAGAAATAGGGCTTATGCTGTTAGATGTGGATGGTTAGAGGTAGGTGGGTCACCATATCTTGCATCACTTAGGATGAACCAGTCATATTCATGGGAAGAGTTTAGAGATGCTTGTAATTACAGTAATATACCTGGCGAGAATATGGTATGGGCAGACAAAGACGGAAATATAGGATGGCAGGCAGTTGGTATAGCCCCTATTAGAAATACTCATAGTGGTATGGTCCCGGTCATGGGTGATGGTAAATACGAGTGGGACGGTTACCTACCTATAATTGAGAAACCTAATATATTTAATCCTAGTGAAGAATTTTTTGCCACTGCTAATCAAAATGTAACCCCTCTTTCTTATGATAAGTGGAATGCTATTGGTTTTTCATGGTCGGATCCTTTCAGAGGTGATAGGGTCAATGATGTTCTTTCATCCAATAATAAGTTTACAATGGAGGATATGATTGATTTACAAGTTGACTATTATTCTGCTCCTGCATTTTATTTTGTTGGTATGTTAGGGAGATTAATTGACTATGATGAAGATTTCTTGAAAGAATATGATGATTATATATGGAAATTGATTGAGTGGGATAATAAACTTGATAAAAATTCAATAGAAGCTACTATTTATGTTAACTGGGAGAGGGCAATAATTCGTGAATTCAATAATAAATATGTGCCTGAGGAAGCAAGAGGACTAATAAGAGTTCAGTTATTTAGGATATTGAATAAACTCTATAACATGGATGAGGGAGAAAAAAATAGATTTCTTAAAGAGACATTTATTGCTTCAATAAATGAGCTGAAAATAAAATTTGGTGATAATACAGATAAATGGGTATACGGTCAAAATAAATACAAACACATAAAAGTTAAGCATCCTTTGGAAGATATTGTAAATGATTCTATTCATAAAATTCTTAGTTTTAAAACATATCCAAGAGGTGGGAATGGGTATACTCCCGGATCGACAGGTTCAAATTTGAGCCAGTCATCAGGAGCAAGTTTTAGGGTAATAATTGACACAAAAGACTGGGATAATTCAATAGCTACCAATTCTCCTGGACAATCTGGTAATCCTAGTAGCCCTTTTTACAGAAATTTATACCAAGACTGGGCAAATGACAAGTATTTTCAATTACTTTACTCAAAGGAAAAAATTGAATCAAACCTTCACAGTAGAGAAGTGTTTAAACCAAGGTAAATTATGAGAAAACATCTTTTATTTTTTTTATCATTAGTATTATTAATAAGTTGTAATAATATTGATCAAAAACCTCCGAATATAATTGTTATTATTAGCGATGATCAGGGATATGCAGATGTGGGATTTCACGGTAGTAAAGAAATATTCACTCCTAATATTGATAGAATAGCCAAGAATGGTGTTGTGTTTTCGGAGGGGTATGTGTCATTTGCAGTTTGCTCTCCAAGTAGAGCAGGATTAATAACAGGAAGATATCAAAACAGGTTTGGTTATACTAGAAATATTTTATTAACTCCTAAAGACTCTACAATGGGTTTACCGCTTTCTGAACAAACTCTTCCTGAAGTTTTGAAAATGGCTAATTATAAGACAAAAGCTATAGGCAAATGGCACTTAGGAGCTCACGAATCTCTTGTGCCCGAGAGAAGAGGTTTTGATGAGTTTTATGGCTTTTTAATTGGTGGCCATAGATATTTTCCAGAAGATCTTACGCTTAATGATTTGACTGATGCAAGAAGACAGATGGATGGTTATATCACAAAAATTTATGATAATGGTAAAAGAATTAACACGACCAAATACCTCACGGAAGAATTATCTGATAATGCTGTAAAATTTATAGATGATAATTCACAGAATCCTTTCTTTCTATACCTTTCATATAATGCACCACACACACCTTTACAAGCTACAGAGAAAGATTTAGCAAGAAATATGCATATAGATGTAGAAAAAAGGAGAAAATATGCCGCAATGGTATCTTCAATGGATGATGGTATTGGATTGATCCTAGATAAATTAGAGGAGAAAAAAATATCAGATAATACAATTGTAGTTTTCTTTTCTGACAATGGTGGAGTAGAATGGTACAATTTTTCTGATAATGGACCTTTGAGAGGTATAAAAGGTGATTTTTTTGAAGGAGGAATTCGTGTTCCATTTGTTATGCAGTGGCCAAGTATAATTACACCAGGATCGATTTATGATAAACCAATAATAGCTCTCGATATTTTTGCGACTGCTGCATCAGTAGCCAATGCTGAAAAGTATGTTGATGGAGATATAGATGGAGTTAACTTAATTCCTTACTTAACTGGTAAAAAAGATGGATTGCCCCATGAATTTCTTTATTGGCAGAATAGGGATAAAGATATTGATGTTATAAGAGGAGAAAGATATAAATATCTAAGAATCGGATCTGAAGAATTTATTTTTGATTTAAAGAATGACATAAGTGAAGAAAATAATATCTTAAATTCATCAGAATCTATCTATGAAGGATTGAAGTCTAAATTTAATGAATGGGATAAAGAAATGATTGATCCTGTTTTTTTAGATTTAGGTAGTGGAAAAGAATATGACAAACTTCATCCAAACAGATGGTATGATTCTAATCAAGAGAAACAGTAATAGGCCAACCCTTAAATTGTTTTGATTCGTCTAGAGTGACATCTTGATATCTTGGCCAGCACTCAAAAGTCACATTATTCTCATTTTTATGAAACTTGATAACACCATAGCCAGCTCCATTTGAGTCTGTGTCTGGGTTAGCATATGCGTGCATTGTAATCTTGTTATCAAATCCATCTTTATACCTTCCTGTCCATGGTAAAATATTATTTGAATTTTTTCCAGCTTCTCCATTTTCCGGCCACCACCATCTGCTGTAGTAGTTGTTAACGATAGCAGGAACAACGAATGCCCATGGCCCATCTTCATATTCGTCAATTCCATGATGAATAACTGTTGCTAAATGTTGGTCACCTGCTATGTGTACTGCATTAGCATCTTTAATAAGTTTAAGGGCATTATTTCTTCCTTTCTGCGGCCATCCATTTGAGTCAAGATCAGCGTGGAGTCTGTTTTCTTCACTACCGTGGAGATGAGCTCCTCCACAGAATCCAGTTTGAGAAAGAACTGCCTTCATAATAGAGTTATCTTTATTCTTACCCCATTCACTAAGAAAATTTAATTGTCTTTCACCCAATAATGTAAGTCCATCAAGATCAATAGAATTCGGATTATAGTCTGGATTTCTTATATGATCCGGTCTGGGGCCTTGTTGAGGTATCTTTCCTTTTGGACCCGATTTAAATTTTCTATCTTCTATAATTGCAAAGTCAATACCTCCAAGTATCATATTAGTGAAATATACATTTATGCCCTGTTCAATAGGGGTTTGATCATAAGGATCAGGGAGATGGTTGGTTTGAGCTCTTTCTACCATCTTTACATATTCTTTATCATAAAAATAACCACCATCATTTCCAGCTGGAGAGGATGCTATTTTACCATTTTCACCCCATAAATTACCTTGTCCAATATCGTGGTCATCTGGTATTGTAATGCAAGGTCTTTCTCTAAATATTTCTCTAAACTGCATTCCAAATTTGAGCCATGCTGCCGTATGTTCTTTATGGTCATAAGACTGATCTCCGGCAAAAAACAGTATATCAGGATCGATGTGATTAATATTATTAACATAATTTTCTCTATCCCCTCTATCTTTATTGCTGTTGCATGAGAAGGCAGCCATAGTTATTGTGTTTTTTTCTATTGGATTTTTTCTTATTAAACCCTCAAAATAAGCTTTTTCTCCATGCCTTAGTCTATATTTTATGTCTTTTGTGTCGTCCCAGTTTTCAACTTTAAAAGTAGTTGCCCAGCCAATCTCATTAACTTTTTTTATCTGTAGCTCTTTCCAGATATTCTTATCAAAAATTTCTAATCTCACCTCTCTTGTTTCATCTGGATACAATGGAAAAAGCTGTGCAGTTATTTTAAGTATTTTATTTGACACAGTATAAATACCAAAAGCCACAACATTTTCTCTATCTATCTTTAGATCTATTATTGGGTTGGATTGGCGATTCCACCAGTCATTTGTTGAGAGGGTGTCCAAGTCAGAAAATGGGGAATGTAAATAATAATTATTAGTATTACATGAGAAATGTAATAATATGAAAATTTTGAAATATAAAATGATTCTCATTCTCAAGATTAATAAATTTTAACTCTAAAATATATCATCAATGCAAAAAAAATTTCAAAAACCTATTTTACTTCTTATCGCAATTGCTTCTATAGTTATATATTTTAATCAAATAGAAGATTCAGATTCAGATAAATTTAAGACTTTAGTCGATAAATTCAATAATAAAAAAAATGATTTTTCAAGTAATTTAGAGAGATCCAGTGAAACTTATATTTTTGAAAAACTCAAAGAAACTAAAAAAGAACTCGAGATTTTAAGGTCTGTTGATATTAGAAACCTTTCTAAAGAAGGTCAAATTGATTATAAGTTTATCGAAAGCATATTAGTGGGTAAAGAAATTGAATATGAAGAGATTCAATCTTGGAAAAGGGACCCTAGAGACTATATGAATTTTAGACAAATTTCAAACACTTATAATAGTAGGATGACATGTGAAGATAAGTATGATTATTTAATAGAATATCTACCAGTAGTATTAAATGACCTAAAGTTTGCAATGCTTCAAATCGATACTTATGTTCCAAGGTTTCAAGAATTAGGTTTGTATATGGCAGAGAACTCGATGTCAATTTTCAGGCTTGATATTGGTGAATTAATTTATTCTTGTTCAGGAGGAGGTATGGATTGGGAAGATATGGAAGAAATGACGGTACCAGTGAAAGAAGATCCAAGAGAGAACAAGATAACTAGCCTTAATAGGGAAATTATAGGTCAGTTAGAGTTATTTATTGATTTTTTAAAAAATGAGCTTCCAAAAAAAGAAAAATCATCATTTTCAATTGGAAAAGCAACTTACAATAAGATGCTAAAAAATCAGTTTCTTCTTGACTATAATGACGAGACATTATGGGAATTTGGATGGAAGGAATTTAATAATACGGTAAGTAAGATGGATGCACTTGCAAAAGAAATAGATCCTAATAAGTCTACAAGTGAATTATTAATCGATATAAAAAATGAGTATCCTTTACCAGATAGTATGATTCAGGCTCATCAGTTTTGGGTAGACAAATCTGGGGAGCACATTAAATCAAATAATCTAATACCAATTCCTTGGAAAGAGAGAGTTAATGTTGTTCCTAGGGAGGAGTATTTAAGAAAGACCTCATACTATGGAAATTTTTCAAGATCTAGGGGTGAGGATAATGAAGGATTCTTTACTTCAGAATGGAAAATAAACCCATTTGAACACAGATGGGATGATAAAACAAAAAATGAGTATCTAGTTGAGCATGATTGGGGTGTTATTATTGTTACTGCTCCTCATGAAACGTATGCAGGTCATCATATCCAGGGGTTATACCAAATGCATAACCCTAGAGAACTGAGAAGAAATAATGGTTTATCATTATTTAGTGAAGGCTGGGGACTTTATAATGAACAGTTAATGCTTGAGACTGGCTTCTATCCGAATAAAAAAATCAAGCTCAGACAACTCCAGCTAAGGTTATGGAGAAATGCTAGAGTTATTTATGATGTTGGGATGCATACCGGAAAACTCAGCTATGAAGATGCTATAAACCTAATGACCGATAGGGTTGGTTTTTTGAGGTGGGCTGCTCAACTTGAAATTGATTCTTCATCTTCAAGACCAGGCTATTTCATTGGTTATTTTATGGGAATGACTGAAATATTAAAGATGAGAGATGAATATAAAGAAATGATGGGTGAGGACTATAATATTTCTGACTTTCATGAAAAACTTCTTAAAATTGGTAATATGCCACCTTCATTAATGAAAGAAGCTCTTTTTAATTAATCTAACTTTGAATTATTTCCTTATAATATTAGATTACACTTGAACAACAAAATTTTAATTTTATGAAAAATATATTTTTATCACTAATAATAATAAATTTCTTTTTTTCTTGTCAGACAAAAGAAAAAACAAAAAATTATTTAAGGTTAACAAGAGGAAATGTAACAATTTTAGATGAGTCTGCAAATCAATTTATCTCACCAGAATCAAGGATAGAATTGCTTGTAGATTCTTTATTTTTAGCAGAAGGACCATTGTGGTATTCGAATATTAACTCTCTTTTATTCACTCAGGTACCTACAAATAAAATATATAAATGGAATGATGATGAAGGGTTCTCAGTGTACATGGAACCTAGTGGATATACTGGAATTGTTCCAGCAGAACCTGATGGATTGTTAGGATCTAATGGAATGACAATAAATAGTGATGGTGATTTAATACTGGCTCAGCATGGAGACAGAAGAATAGCAAAACTTATTGATTGGAATACAGAAAGTCCGGATTTTGAAACCTTGGCAGGAAAATATGATGGGAAACTGTTTAATAGTCCAAACGATCTTGTATATGCAGATAATGGAGATCTTTATTTTACGGATCCTCCTTATGGATTCGGTCTAGAAAAACTTTTAACTAGTGAATTAAAAGAACAAGCAGTAAATGGAGTATATAAACTTTCAAAAGATGGGAATATCACACTTCTTGTTGACGACATAACTTTACCCAATGGAATTGCAATATCTCCGGATAATAAAATATTATATGTAAACTGTTCAGATATGGAGTATCCGTTTATCACCAAGTTTGATATTACTGATAATGGATTAGAAAATAGAAGCATATTTTTTGATGGAACAGAATTGGCTAAATCTTCTGAAGGTTGGTTCGATGGACTTAAGGTTCATTCATCAGGCACTGTATTTTCAACAGGGCCGGGTGGAGTGTTAATAATAAACTCTGACGGGAAGCACCTTGCAACAATTGGGACTACAAGTAATGCTTTAAATTGTGCTTTTGGAGAAGATCAAAAATCACTATACATAACCGCATTGGATTATCTAGCAAGAATTGAGCTTAAATAACTTATAAATATGAAAAAATTAATTTTTAGCCTCTTTATTGTAGCATTATTTTTCTCTTGTGTTAAAGTTGAGAATAATGAGATCAAACTAAATAATGGTATAAAAAGAAACTCAGAAATAGATGATATAGCATTCATTATTGATTTGAATGTAAATAATAATACATCTGAAGATTTAGATGGATTTATAAAAGAAATAACAGAAAATGTTATAAACACAGAAGATTTTTGTATCGAATATGCTTATTATGTTTCAAGTGATAGAAAGTCAGTGACATTATATGAAAAATATATTAATAGTGACTCCGGGATAAAACATGGTCAAAATTTCATGGAAAGTAAATTTTTTGACAGATTTTTTAATCTTTTTACTATAGAAAATTTTGTAGTTATTGGACCAGCTTCAGATGAATTTAAGAAATTCACCAGTGATAATGGATTTGTAATTGACTACAGAGAATCCTCTGATGGATTTGTAAGGTAGTATTATGAGACTGTTTTTATATATTCTGTTATTTTCTTTTGGATATCCAGTTTCTTCCCAAAACGTTTTTAAAAATTTAGATGTATTTAAATTACAGTATGCACGTGACCCTCAGATATCTCCTGATGGTAAAAAAATAGTATATATACGTACAAAAATGGACATTATGAAAGATGGTAAAAGTTCATCTCTATGGATAATGAATTCTGATGGATCAAATCATCAAAAGTTGACTTCAATTACAAATAACGAAAGTAATCCCAGATGGAGTCCTGATGGTACCCGAATTACTTTTATTTCTAATTCTGATGATAATAATGGATCAGAAATATTTATTTATTGGATGGATTCAAAACAATACTCATCAATTTCTCAGTTAGATGGTTCTCCTAGATCACTGAAGTGGTCCCCAGATGGAAAATATATTGGCTTTATTATGTTTGTTCCGGATAAAACATTACAACTTGTTACTCCTCCAAAAAAACCTAAAAATGCAAAATGGGCTGATAAACCAAGAGTTACGGATAGGTTAAAACATGAATCTGATGGCTCTGGTTATATGAGAGAAGGCTTTTCTAATATATTTTATATTTCTTCAGAAGGTGGTAACCCAATTAGGGTAACATCAGAGAGCTATAATCATAGATCCTTTGATTGGTCTGCAGATGGAGAGAGTTTAATTTTTTCATCAAATTATACTGAAAATTGGGAATATGACTTTAGAAATTCTGAAATTTATTCTATTTCAGTTGATGGATCAAATTTGAAGAAATTAACTGATAGAAATGGACCAGATAATTCTCCTATTGTTTCTCCGGATGGAAAAAAAGTAGCCTACGTGGGATTTGATGACAAAGTGCAAACTTATCAAATAACAAAACTTTATATTATGAACATTGATGGAACCAAAAAAAAAGAAATAAACACTAATCTTGACAGAAGTATTTCTTCAATAAAATGGTCTTCTGATAGTAAGAAAATATATTTTTCTTACGACAACTTTGGTAACACAAAAGTTGGGTATACAACTTTATCCGGAAACGTTAAAACTTTAGTTCACAACCTAGGAGGTACTACTATAGGAAGACCATATGCTGGTGGTTCATATTCTTTATCAAATAATGGCGATTTAGTATACACTCTAACGTCTCCATTTCATCCTGCAGATATTTCGTATTTTAATGGAAATGAAACTATTAGGGTAACTAATTTTAATTATGATTTATTTAAAGATAAAGATTTAGGAGATTTTGAAGAGATATGG
The DNA here is from genome assembly GCA_036166035.1 of Bacteroidota bacterium. GTDB lineage: Bacteria > Bacteroidota > Bacteroidia > Cytophagales > MED-G16 > MED-G16. The sequence goes on along the minus strand of JAYZHZ010000103.1, from coordinate 38,505 downwards.
TACAATTCTTCTGTTGATGGAAGAAAAATTCAAGGATGGATAGCTAGACCTCCAGGGTTTGATATAAATAAAAAATATCCACTTATAGTAGAAAATCATGGAGGACCTATAAGTAATTATGGTGACAGATTTTCTCCAGAAATTCTACTTTATTCTTCAGCAGGATATGTTGTTTTCTACCCAAACCCGAGAGGAAGTACAAGTTATGGTGAAGAGTTTGGTAATTTACTCTATAGAAATTATCCAGGTAACGATTATGATGATGTTATGGATGGAGTTGATGAGATGATTAAAACCGGTTATATTGACAAAAATAATTTATTTGTTACAGGTGGAAGCGCTGGAGGAATTATGACTGCTTGGATAGTTGGTAAGACAGATAGATTTAAAGCTTCTGCTGTAATCAAACCTGTAATGAATTGGATATCAAAAACTTTAGTTGCAGATAATTATTTTGGATATGCTCATTCAAGATATGAGGGACAGCCTTGGGAAAATTTTAATCATTACTGGAGCTTTTCTCCGATATCACTCGTAGGCAATGTTGAAACTCCAACAATGGTAATGGTTGGAACTAATGATTTAAGAACACCTCCATCAGAGGCCAAACAATTATACCATGCTTTAAAGCTTAGAAAAATTGAGACAGTATATGTTGAAATTCCAGGTGCCTATCATAATATTTCTAACAAGCCGAGTCAACTTATTGCTAAAATTGATCATATTCTTTATTGGTTTAATAAACACAGAGACTAATAAAATATTTAATTTTGTTAATATTGATGTCGACCCAATTAAATAAATAAAATAAATTATTTGCTATGATTTTTAGAAGTCTATTTTACTTAATCATAATTTTATTATTTCCAGTTAATTCATTGAAGTCACAAGAGATTCAATTCTACTCTTCTTCAAATATTATATCAATGTTAGATAAATTAGATGTTTTTGGAAAGGTACTTTATGTTGCTGCTCATCCTGATGATGAGAACACAAGATTAATCGCATATTTATCAAATGAAATGAAATATGAAACTGCTTATCTTTCTGCAACTAGAGGTGGTGGAGGTCAAAATTTTATAGGAACACATCTTAAGGAAAATCTTGGACTAATAAGAACGCATGAGCTACTTGAAGCCAGAAAAATAGATGGTGGAAAACAGTTTTTTTCTTCAGCAATTGATTTTGGTTATTCTAAGGGTCCAGATGAGACTTTAGATTTTTGGAATGAAGAAAAAATATTATCAGATTTCGTGTGGATTATAAGAAAATTTAGACCTGATATCATAATTACTAGGTTTAATCAAACTCCAGGGACAACTCATGGACACCATACATCTTCAGCAATTTTAGCTAACAAGGCATTCAATCTTTCTGGAGATCCCGGCGCGTTCCCAGAACAATTGAAACATCTAAAAGTTTGGAAAGCCAAGAGAATATTTTGGAATACTTCTTCAAGATACTTCAATATTGATAATTATGATAAAGATGAGTTGTTAAAAATTGATGTGGGCATATATAATAATTTGATTGGAAAATCATACAATGAAATTGCATCGGAAAGCCGCTCTATGCATAAAAGTCAGGCATTTGGATCTTTGAAAAGAAGAGGTAGTGAAATAGAATTGCTAATTCATACTCAAGGAGAGGCAGTTGAATCAGATTTAATGGAGGGCATAGATACATCTTGGGATAGAGTAGTACCTAACGAATTACTTAGAAAGCATATTCAAAATGCAAGGGATTCTTTTAACATAAGGGAGCCGCATAAAATAATTAATCACCTTTCTCTTGCGTATAAGGAGCTAAATAGGATTATCGATAGGCATTGGAGAGAAATAAAGAAAAACGAAATAAAAAATTTAATAAAAGCTTGTTCCGGACTATTTTTCGAATCTTTATCTGATGTTGAGTTAGTAGCTAGAGGTGAAAAAATTAATATAAATTTTGATGTAATCAATAGAAGCCCTTCTGAAATAACATTGGAAAAAATAACAATATTGGATCAGGATATTATTATTGATAAGAACTTGGAAAATAATAAATTATTGAGAACTGCTAAAAAAATTACTTTACCAAATTCTGATGTAATTTCCGAAAAATATTGGCTTATTGATGAACCTAATTTTGGAAATTATAATATAAATAATCAATTATTAGTAGGAAAACCAGACAATGATCCATCTTTGATATCAGAATTTGTTTTTAGAATTAATGGACAGAGAATCACTTATGAAGCTCCTGTTATTTATAAAACAAATAATCCAACAAAGGGAGATGATTATAGATCATTTAATGTGGGAAATCCTATATATATGAACCCAAAAAATAAGATGGAATTATTTGTTAATTCTAATAAGAAAAACATTGAGATTGAGGTTGAATCTGGCATAGATAAGTTAAATGCTCAAATTTATTTAGATATGCCTGATAATTTAAAGTCAGAACCTGAAATTCATGAGATTAATTTGAGTAAAAAGGGAGATAAAGAAACCCTTATTTTTACAATCAACTTACCGAATGAAAAGAAATTACATAAAAAGATAACTTATAATGCAAAAGTTAATGAATTGATATATGACAGGGGTATTGATAAAATCATATATGAACATATTACTCCGCAGACAAGATTTCCTAAATCCGAAATAGCACTAATCAAATTTGATTTAAATATTAAAGCAAATAAAATAGCTTATTTAATGGGTTCTGGAGACAAAGTACCTGGTTCTTTATCTTTAGTTGGCTATGAAGTAGATATTCTTGGGAAGGAAGACATAAATTATAATAACTTGTCTGAATATGATGCATTAATAATTGGAATTAGAGCTTTCAATGTAGACAAGTCTCTTCCAGAAATAAAACCCGAATTAATGAAGTTTATGAATGGTGGAGGTAATGTTATTATCCAATACAATACCTCAAGAGGTATTAATGTTGATGATTTTGCTCCATATCCTTTCAAATTATCTAGAAATAGGGTTTCTCAAGAGAATTCGTCAGTTCAAATTTTAGATGGTGATCACCCAGCTCTAAATTATCCCAATAAAATAAAATTATCTGATTTTGATAATTGGGTTCAAGAGAGAGGACTCTATTTTCCAAATCAATGGTCAGATAGATACAAGACAGTTATTTCTTCAAATGATGATGGTGAAGATCCTAATAATGGGGGTATATTAATTGCTGAAGTAGGAAAAGGACATTTTATTTATACATCTTATTCTTGGTTTAGACAACTACCTGCTGGAGTTGGAGGTGCATACAAATTATTTTCAAATCTGATATCTCTTGGTAAAAAATAGATGATAAATAAGTTACGAAAATCAACATTAAGTTTTCTCTATATTTTTTTCATCGTTTCATGCAATTCAGTTAATCAAAACGTTAACTATAGAAAAATCAATGAAAATTTATCACTTTATGAACATAAATATGAAGTAGGAAATTGGAATCATCCTGATTATAAGAGTGGATTTGAATCACATGGCAACCATAGGTCTATAATAAGATTAAAAAATCGCTCTAATGAGATTCATCAAGTCATAGTCCCTTGGAGAAGAAGGGATGATAATCCGGAAAAAAAGGATATAGTACTTATCAATCCAAAAACTAATCAACCAATTAATAATAAGTTTATAATAGATAATAACAATGATTTTGGTCATATTCTCTTTAAACCTGAAATAAACTCAAAAGAATACCATTTGTATTATCTGCCTCATAAATCTACAGGAGGATATTATCCAAGAGTAGAGTATATGAAACCATCAATAATTAATGATTTAGAATGGAATAATGAGGTTGATTTATCACTAGAAAAATTATCTCAAATAAATTTTGCAAATACTGTAAGCTTTCAATCTATTGATGAGTTTCATAGTTTTTTCCCAATGGAGATAATATCATCAGAAAAAGAAGTTAAAAAATATTTAGAATTAGTTCAAAAAGAATATTATCTGTTTCCTGAATACAGGAAATATCCAATAAAAATGATTGATTATCTTCCACTAAGATGGATAAGGGAAGGTAAACATATTAATGGATTAAAGGATAAAGCCTCACGAGGTGAATACTACACTTTTCAAATCGGAGTATTTTCACCAAATAAAGATTTGAAAGATATTGAAATCGTTTTTTCTGATTTGAAGTCAAAGTCTGGAAGTATTATAAATAAAAAATATTTTACGTGTTTTAACAAGAGTGGAACAAATCTAAACGGGGAAAAATTTGTTAAAAAAATACCTGTAAAAATGGGGAAGGTTCAGCCTCTTTGGTTTGGTTTACAAATACCAAAAGAATCTAAAATTGGAACACATAAATCGTTTATAGTCATCAAGCCAGAAGGCATGGATGCTGATACTGTCTACTTAGATATTAACATAGCAAGTAATACCATAGATAGTTATGGAGACAACAATCCTGAAAATATGTCCAGACTTCGATGGTTAAATTCTACAATAGGCTCAGAAAAAGATTTCATTATTAAACCATATACTCCTGTTTCAATATCAGAAAATACAATAAGTATTTTAGGCAGAGAAATTGAGTTAAACAAATCAGGATTACCTGAAAATATATTTTCTTATTTTTCAGAAGAAATGACCAGATTAAACGATTTTAAAGAAAATATATTATCTGATAAAATACGTTTTCAAGTCAAAAATGAGAAAGGAAATTATGAGGTTTTTTCAAACCAAGATTTTCAAATTTTTCAGAAAAATAATGCTAGTGTTGAGTGGCATTCTAAAAGTAATTCTGAGAACTTCAAATTAAATGTATCCGGATCTCTAGAATACGATGGGATGATGAATTATAACATTCAACTAATTGCTCTAAATAATCTAAAAATTAATGATATAAACCTAAAAATTCCTTTTGATAAAAAATCGGCAAAATATATGTTGGGTTTGGGTAGAAAAGGAGGAAAAATAAATGAAAATATTTATTGGAAATGGGATGTAACAAAACATCAAGAAGGTCTTTGGTTGGGTAATGTAAATAAGGGTTTACAGTATGTGTTGAGAGATAATAATTATGAGAGACCTTTAAATACTAATTTCTATCAATCAAAACCACTTAATCTTCCCAAATCATGGTATAATGATTCAAGAGGTGGAATAGATATTGATATTAAAGATGAAGTGGTTGATGTTAATAATTATTCTGGAGAAAGAGAAATTAAAATAGGTGATACATTAAATTATAATGTTAGATTTCTTATAACTCCATTTAAATTAATAGATACAAAAGAACATTTTAGTACAAGGTTTGTACATAAATATGTTCCTGTCGATTCTGTAATTAAACTAAATGGCACTATAGTTAATGTTCATCACGCAAATGAAATTAATCCCTTTATTAACTATCCATTTTATAATATTGACAAACAAAAAGAATACATAGATGAGGCTCACTCTAAAGGGATAAGAGTTAAACTTTACAATACTATTAGGGAATTGACTTATAAGGCTCATGAACTTTTTGCCCTTAAAAGTTTAGGCACTGAAATTTTTAATGATGGAAAAGGAGGTGGGCATAGTTGGTTACAGGAACATTTAAAGAAAAATTATCATTCGGCATGGCATGCTGTAAGCGTAAATGATGCATCTATACTTAATAAGGGTACTTCTAGGTGGACAAATTACTACATAGAAGGTATAAACTGGCTAGCAAAAAACAATAAAATTGATGGGTTATACTTAGATGATATAGCTTTTAGCAGAAGTACTGTTAAAAGAATAGCCAGTGTTTTTAATCAGCACAGAGAATCTTTTGTAATTGACTTGCATTCTGCTAATCAGTATAATGTTAGAGATGGTTTTATAAATAGTGCTTTTCTTTATATGGAACATTTTCCATATGTTTCTAGGTTATGGTTTGGTGAATATTTTGAGTATGATCTTGAGCCAGATTATTGGATGACTGAGGTTTCAGGAATTCCCTTTGGACTGACAGGAGAAATGTTGGAAAAGGGAGGTAGACCATACCATGGATTGGTATTTGGTATGACGACAAGAGTTTATCATAAATATAATCCTGGAAATATTTGGAAGATTTTTGAAGAATTTAATATTGATAGTAGTAGAATGATAGGATACTGGGTAGAAAATTCTCCTGTTAAAATCAATAATAATAAAATAAAATGTACAATATTTCAGCATAATGATAAAATCTTAATTTCTCTTGCTTCATGGTCAAATAAAACTGAAAATGTTTATTTAAATTTTGATTGGGAAAAGATTAATTTTAATAATAGTTCAGCAAGTTTATCTAGTCCTTTTATAGATGGTCTACAAGATTATAATACTTATAAAATTGGAGAAAAGATAGAAATAGAAGGTAATAGCGGTATAGTTTTAATCTTATCCAAGAATTGAGTTTATTAAAAGAACAATTATAAATCCTGTAAGAGATAATATTGAAGTCATTAATGTCCATGTCATAAATGTATCTTTTTCATTTAGTCTCAAGTACTGATTAACTAACCAAAATCCACTGTCATTGACATGAGAAAATGCTGAAGCTCCTGCAGCAATTGATATTACTATACACGAAAGTTCGATTTCTGATCCTGTAGAGATAATAGGTGCAACTAAGCTAGCTGCAGTAATCATAGCAACAGTTGATGAACCTTGTACTACTCTTATAATTAAAGCAATTAAGTAAGAAAAAAGCAAAACTGACAAACCAGTTTCATCTAATGATTTTGCAATTATTTCACCTGCTCCTGATGTAACCAAAAACTCTTTAAAAACACCACCAGCTCCAGTAATCAAAATAATACTTCCTGCCGGTAGGAGAGAATTTTTTGAGATATTTAATAATTGTTTTTTATTGATTCCTTGCTTAATTCCCAGGATATACCAAGCAATAACATTTGAAAGAATTAATGCAGAAAAAGGATGTCCTATTAAATGAATAAAGTTTGAGATCAATGTATTATCAATCGATATAAAGTTATTTTTTAGTGATGTGCTTAAAAGAATAAGAATTAGAGGTAGTAGAATTATTGATATAACAAGATGAACATTAATGTTGATTTTAGGTAATGAAAAATCTGTTTTCTCAATTTTTGGGGCATCAACAAATATTTTTCCAGAAATAAACCTTCCAAAAATCAATCCGCTAATTATAGTAGTTGGGATACCTACAATAAATCCAATAATTATAACCCATCCAATATTAGCATTAATAATTTGAGATACCGCAATGGGACCAGGTGTAGGAGGAATGAAAGCATGAGTAGTAGCAAGACCTGCTAGCAGTGGTATAGCAAATAACAGTAGTGACTTACCCGTTTTTCTTTGAAGCGCATAAATTACTGGCATTAAAACTATTAGCGCAACATCAAAGAAAACAGGAATTGCAACCAAAAACCCAGATACAGACATGGCAATTGGTGATCTTTTAACTCCAAATTTTTGTATCATAAAATTTGTTATTGCTGTTGCTCCACCAGAGTGTTCAAGTATAGAACCAAATAGTGCACCTAATCCTACTAAAACAGCTACAAATCCCAGGGTATTACCCATACCTAATTGTACTGTGTTCATTATTTGATCTGGCGACAAGCCAGTTAAGACTCCAAAAAAAATGCTGGAAATAAGAAGTGCTAAAAAAGGGTGAATTTTATACTTCATTATCATTATCATCAGAATAATAATTGAAATAATTACATATGTTATCATATCTATTTTCCTTTATTAATATTTTTTAGAATTGTTTCAACTATAGATACCGGATTGGATCTAATATCAATTTTGATACTATTTGATGGTATTTCGAGAGCTTTAAACTGTGATTTTAGTAAAGAGTTTGACATGAAATGATTTTTTCTTTTAATTAATCTCTCATTAATTAGACTGTAGCTCCCTTCAAGGTAAACAAATTTTATTCTATTACTTATATTTTTTCTAAGCATTGATCTGTATTTTTTTTTAAGTGCGGAGCAAGATACAACACAAGAACTATAGGTCACTTTTTTATGAATTATACTATTTAATTTATTTAACCATTTAATTCTATCATTATCAGTTAATGCTATTCCTGAGGAGAGTTTTTTTAGACTCTCATTAGAATGATATTCATCTCCTTCGATAAAATCAATATTTAACTTTTTAGATAAGAGTTTTCCTATAGTTGATTTTCCAGAGCCTGAAACTCCCATAATTATGATTGAATAATGCATTATAAATCAATCTATTACTATTAATAGAAATTTCAAAAATTCAAATTGCTGATTTATATATTATTATTTAGAAAATAATTTTTTATATATTTATTTATTGAACACTTAACCTAAAAAAACCACCTATGAAAATTAAAATTTCTATATTTTTTACAATTATATTATCAGCATTATTTATTGATTTGAATGCTATTGAAAATAAGGATAGCTTATTGAATCAAATGAGCTGGAGAGGAATTGGTCCAGATAGAGGAGGAAGATCTCTCGCAGTTTCTGGATCTCCATCTAGAATTAATGAGTACTATTTTGGAGCAGTTGGAGGAGGATTATGGAAAACTATTGATGGTGGTCAAACATGGAATCCAGTAACAGATGGTCAAATACGAAGCTCATCAGTTGGTGCAGTTGCAGTCTCTGAATCAAATCCTGATATTGTTTATATAGGAATGGGTGAGACTGAGTTAAGAGGAAATATCATGCAAGGTGATGGAGTATATAAATCTGTAGATGCTGGTAAAACATGGAAACACTTAGGGCTTGATGAGACACAAGCAATAGCAAAAATTAGAGTTCATCCAAAAAATCCTGATATTGTTTATGTTGCGGCACTTGGTCATCCATATGGAGAAAATCCAGAAAGAGGGATATTTAAATCAGTTAATGGTGGAAAATCTTGGGATAAGGTGCTATATAAAAGTTCTAAAGCAGGAGCTATAGATTTAGTAATGGATCCTAATGATCCAGAAACATTGTATGCAACAATTTGGCAAGTATACAGAACTCCTTATAAGATGCTTGGAGGAGGACCTGACTGTGGAATTTATAAGTCTTCTGATGGAGGAAAATCATGGAAAGATATTTCGGAGAATAAGGGACTACCTGAAAGACCATTAGGAAAAATTGGAATTACAGTTTCGGGTGCAAATTCAAACAGATTATGGGCTATAGTTGAAGCAAACAATGGTGGTGTTTACGTTTCGGATGATGCTGGTGATTCATGGGAATTAGTCAATAACGAAAGAAAATTAAGACAGAGAGCTTTTTATTATAGCAGGATTTATGCTGATCCAAAAGATGAAGATATAGTATATGCTTTAAATACCGGATTCTATAAATCAGTAGATGGTGGAAAAACATTTGATAAAAGAATTATTGTCCCACATGGAGACAATCATGATTTGTGGATTGATCCAAATGATCCTATGAGAATGGTAAACGCTAATGATGGAGGTGGATGTGTTTCTGTTAACGGTGGTGATACTTGGACGGATTTAGATTTTCCAACATCTCAGTTCTATCACATAATGGTAACTAAAGACTTTCCTTATCATGTTTGTGGGGCACAACAAGATAATTCAACTATGTGTATTCCATCTGAGGGTTGGAACTTCAAACAAGCTAGAGGCCCTCACAAACAATACTATTATGCAGTAGGAGGTGGTGAATCTGGATATATCAGCCAACATCCCGATAACCTGGATTGGTTTTATGCTGGAAGTCAAGGTGCTCTTTTAACAAAATATGACCGAAGTAATGGATTTAGAAGAGATATACAAGTTTATCCAAGGTTTTTCTCAGGAGAACCTGCAAGTGCTTTACCTGAAAGATGGCAGTGGACTTTCCCAATTATTTTTTCTCCACTTAATTCCAATAAACTCTATACATCCTCTCAGCATGTTTGGGTTTCAGAAAACGATGGTCAGAGTTGGGAAAAAATAAGTCCAGACCTTACTTATGCTGATCCTAAAACATTGGGAGAGACGGGAGGAATTATTACAAACGATATGAATGGACCGGAAATCTATGCAACTGTTTTTGCATTAGCTCCATCAAATCATGATGAAAATGTAATTTGGGCAGGTTCTGATGATGGGTTGGTTTATATAACTAAAAATCATGGAAAAACATGGGAAAATATTACTCCAAAGAACATGCCAAAAGATACTAGAGTCAGTATAATTGATGAATCAACGCATAAACCGGGCACTGCATATGTTGCTGGTAAAAGATACCAGATGGATGACAGGAAACCATATATTTGGAAGACTGATGACTATGGTAAAACTTGGAATTTTATAATAGATGGTATAAGAGAAGATGATTTTATTCATGTAGTTCGTGAGGATTTACATGTTCCAGGATTATTGTATGCGGGTGGAGAACATGGTGTATGGGTATCATTTGATGATGGAAATAATTGGTCATCGTTAAGTTTAAATATGCCTGATACTCAAATATCAGATTTAATTGTTACTGATAAAGATATTGTGGTAGGAACTCATGGAAGGTCCGTGTATATTTTGGATGATATTTCACCAATTAGAGAAATGTCAAAAATTAATTTTGATAAACATTATTTATTTAAACCTTATTATGCCGCTAGGAGAGTTCAAAATGGTGAAATTAAATACTATTTATCTGAGGATGTAAATTCACTAAATATAAAGATTTTAGATTCAAAGGGTAGAGTAGTATTAGATAAGGATGGTTTAATAGAAGAATCTGAAGATGATGAACAATCTTGGTATGGTGCAGACAATAAAAACCCAAGCATGAAAAAAGGATTGAATTCCTACACTTGGAACTTAAGATATCCTGGGGCTACTGATTTTGAAGGAATGATTATTTGGTCTGCTAGACCTCAACTTGGTCCTATTGCGCCTCCTGGTAATTATAACGTTATTTTAACAGTTGATGGAAAACAGTATAAATCTTTTATCGATCTAATTAAAGATCCTAGAATTGAAGTATCAGATGAGGTTATTGATATACAATTTCAATTTGCAATGGAAATAATGAATCAGACTGATATTGCCAATAGAAGTGTGATTGAAATTAGGGAAATTAAAGATAATTTAAAAAACGTTTCATCAACTTCAAGTTCCACTAAAAGAAAGAAAATAAAATCACTTATTTTAAAACTTGAAAATATAGAGTCTAGTATTTATCAAGTGAAGAATCAAAGTGGTCAAGATCCCCTTAATTTTCCTATTAAGGTAAATAATAGACTTGCATATTTAAGAAAAAGTGTTGAAAGTGGTGATGGATTGCCAACTAAAGGTTCTAGAGAAGTTTTTGAGGTTTTAAAGAATGAGCTTTACGGTTATGTTTCAACCTTAGATGAACTTAAAAAAGATGTGAAAAAATATTTATAGTTTTTTTAAGATATCTTTAATAGAATCTACAACAGTCTTAGCATTTTCCTTTGTAAAACAAATAGGTGGCTTACTTTTAATTACATTATTAAATGGACCGTCCGTTCCAACAAGAATATGTTTTTCTCTTAAATTATTTTTTATTTTTTGTGCCAATTCAGTATTTGGTTTTTTTGTGTTTTTTTCTACTATTTCAATACCAATAAATAGTCCTGAACCTCTTACATCACCAATAAATTTGTATTGTTTTTGTAATTTTTTTAATTCAGACATATAATAATTACCAACATTTTTTGCGTTTTCTTGAAGATTTTCCTCCTCTATTATATCCAAAACCGATAACCCTACGGCACAAGAAACAGGATTCCCACCAAACGAGCTGAAAAATTCAACTCCTTTACCAAATGAATTTGCTATATCATCAGTAGTAACTACAGCTCCAATTGGGTGTCCATTACCCATAGGTTTTCCTAAAATTACTATGTCCGGAATAACATCATACATCTCATATCCCCAGAAAACATTTCCAAGTCTTCCAAAGCCAGTCTGTACCTCATCACTAATGCATACGCCTCCATTATTTCTTATTTTATTATATACTTTATTTAAGTATCCTCCTGGTAGAGGAACTTGCCCACCACATCCCAAAATCGGCTCACATATAAAAGCAGCAACATTTTCAATATTTTTAATTGCATCATTAGCATATTGAATTCCAATACCATTTTTACCTTTGGAATATTTACTGTTGAATTCATTTGGCATCGGAACTTTAATTATATAATCTTTTTTTCCTTGACCCTTTTTATTATTGAATTTATAATCACTTATATCAGTACATCTCTGAGTATTTCCGTGATACCCATTTTCCATTACCATGATTTTTTTATTTTTTGAATATGATAAGGCTAATTTTATTGCTAAGTCACTTGCTTCACTTCCTGAATTAACAAAATAAATTTTATTTAATGTTTTAGGGAATTTATTTAATAATCTTGATCCATAGATCTGAATGATATCATATAAATACCTTGTATTGGTATTGAGCTTTTTCATCTGTTTTGAAGCTGCTTCAATTACTTTTGGGTGTGAGTGACCAACATGTGGTACGTTATTGTATGCATCTAGATAAGTTTTGCCATGAATATCAAACATGTATTGAAATGCAGACCTATCCATCGCAATTGGATTCTTATAGCTTAAAGAAAGGATTGGGCTAATAATTTTGTGTCTATTCTTAATTAATTGATTTACTTTTTTTTTTTTCTTTACTGTAAATCCCAATGATTTCATGTAATGATTTTCAACATATACGGGACTTAATTTTGAAAGAGCAATTAACATTTTCCAAGCATTTTTTTCACTAATTAGAGCATGTTTGTTTTTTGGGTTATTTTTTCTGGAATGAGCTGAATTGCATACACTTATACAAAGCATTGCACTAATTAGATAATATAGCAATGAAATTTCTTCTTTTTTTAGAGGTAATATTTTGTGGTAGGACTCCAATATAATTGTTGAGTAATGTAATGGATCATCTTTATCGTATGATCCGTAAGTCATAGCTATAGCAACTTCATTAACCAATTGTGAATAAGCTAAATCGCCAAAATCAATGATCCCAGTAACTTTTCCCTTATTTGTCAGAATGTTCCATTCGTTTGCGTCGTTATGAATTATAGATTTTCTTAAATACGGTAGTTTTGGAGAAACAACTTCTTCAAATTGCTGAAAAAAATAAAGTACAAGTTTTTTGTTTTCAGCTTTTGGAATATCATCGATATACTTGTTGTTTAGGTGTAGGTACTGAATATCCCATTCCCAGATTCTTGAAGATATAGCATCGTTGTTATATTTTATCATGAGCTTATTCATTTTAGCTAGGAACGAACCTAAAGAATTAAATAATTTCTTGTCATGATTGACTTCTCCAAGAAACTTTCCTTCGATATATGATAAGATCCTGAAAACATATTTTTTCTTATTAATAGAAAGAATTTCAGTTAGGCTTCCTTCTATTCCACTTACAGGCTTTGGATAAATTGAAGGATCTTCTTTGTTTAGAAACTGAAGACAATCATTTTCAGCGGTTACAAGCTTATGATTTTCTTTAGTGAAGGGATACTTTTTGAGTATGTATTTGGATTTTCCGGAAACCAATAAGTAATTCTCATTGTCATATCCAGATAATTTCTTTAATTTATCTATTTTGATTCCAAATGCATTTTCTATAGAATTTATCATATTATAAACCTACAACTATAGGTTTATATTTCAAAGCATAAGAATAAAGACAGGATTATTTATAACTACTCCAGACTGCTGCAGATCCATCTTTTCTAACATATAAGACATCATATTCTGCATTTTGTTTAGTTGTCTCCATACCAGGAACATTCATACCTGCTGGCATTCCTGGGACAGCTAATCCAGCAATTTCAGGTTTCTTTTCAAGAAGTTCTATTATATCTTTTGCTGGCACATGACCCTCAATAAAATAAGATCCAATTATTCCCGTGTGGCACGAAAATTGATTTTGACCAATCCCATACTTAGATTTGATAGATCTCATATTATTTTCATAAATTGATTCTACTTCAAATCCATTGCTTTCAAGATGGGATACCCATTTCTTGCAACAACCACATGTGGGAGACATAAATACCTGAATTTTATTTTTTGATTCAACGCAGGATACGGATGAACAAAAAATGATAATCAAAATTATTTTTTTCATAAATGCAATCTAATATAAATAGATAATTTAATTTTAATTAAACTACTAATATTTGAGTTTTATTTAATAAAAAGTTCTATTTTTCATAGATTTTATTATATGAGTTTTTCAATTAAACATTTTTTTCTTTTTCTTATAATTATTTCTTTATCGTGTGAAAAGAAAAACGTATCTACAGAAGAAAATCCTACTGAAATTAAAGGGTATGTTGAATATTTAAAGAAAATAAAAGAAGATCCTGATGGTAATAACTATTATGCTGGTTATAAACAAGTGGAACTAAAAAAAATGCTTCAAAGAAAGAATCTGTTGAATCAAAGTAGACTCAATAATGACATAGAATTTGAATACGGTGCTTCGGCATCAGAATCTGCAACTTTTACTGAGAGAGGGCCCCAAAACGCATCAGGCAGAACTAGGGCTATTATTACGGATTATTCAGACAATACAGGCAATACCTATTATGCAGCGAGTATAGGTGGGGGAATATGGAAGGGAGTTTATGATGTCTCTACAATGACAATGTCATGGAGTAACTTAACAAGAGATATCGAAAATTTAGATTTTGTTTCACTGGCACAATCAAAAAGTAATCCACTAGTACTCTATGCTGGAACTGGCGAAAAATCTTTAAGTGGTGATGATAATGGAAGTGGTATCTTTAAGACCATTGATGGGGGATCTACATGGAACAATATAGCTCCTATTCTTTCTGATGGTAAAATGGATCCAAGATTTGCAAATGTCTATAGAATAATCGTTGATCCTAATGATGAAAACACCTTACTTATAGCTACTGAGAGAAAGTATTGGTGCGATTCTTATGTATATAAATCAACAGATGGTGGAAATTCTTGGTCTGAGGTTCTTGAAATTGCTGATTGTGGTAGTGCAACCCAGATTATTGCCGCGCCAAGTGATTTTAACATACAATATGTTGCAGTTAAAGGGGGTAATGTATTTAGATCCGATGATGCTGGTAACACTTGGACTGAGACAAGTAGTTTTGATGTTTATGAAGTTGATTCTTGGCCATTTAATAGCTATCACACAAGAAATGAAATTGTTGTTTCTCATTCAGATCCAAACAAAGTATATGCCATTATGTTTGTCCGCTTAACTGAGAGTCATCGATATCAAATTAATGTTACCTATGATGGTGGTGATAACTGGTATTTTGTTGATGAAAATGATAAATATGGTAACCCTGATTATTTTAATGGTGGTTTTGGTAGTACATATATTGGCAGACAGGGTTCATATAATAACTTTATTGCAATTAATCCCTACTATGACAGTATATTATATGTTGGAGATATAGATATCCATAAGTTCACTATCAGAAATGATACTACTAAAATATCTGAGGAATTAACAGACGTATATAACTATATTTCTGATGGATTACACAAGAAGAATGGATATGTACATCCGGATCAGCATACAATGAGTGTTTTTGCTGATGGGTCAGGAAATTATAGGTTAGTTGTTGGTAATGACGGAGGACCGGCAATATCAAATTTGAGTCCTGATCCTGGTATTAATGATAATGATTGGCAGGCTACAGAATTTATGTGGGCTTGGAGTCCTAAACGTGATAGTGACCCACAGATAGATATAGGGTATAGGACAACACAATTCTATTATGCCGCAAAGGTCAAAGGTAAAAATCAGTATATAGGAGGAACTCAAGACAATGGTACTTATCTAACTCGAGAACCTAACTCATCAAATCCTCAATATGCAACTAGAGTAGGTTCAGGTGATGGTTTTGGTTGTATAACTCACTGGGATGATCCTCTACGGATGATGTTAACATGTCAATATAATGGTTGTGCAAAAATAACCACAGATGGGGGAGTTAATGGCCCTTATTCATTTCATGGTACATCGGGTTTTAAACAAGAAGATAACAATCCATTTGTTTCTAAGCTTGCAACATCAAAACAGGATCCTAATATGATATATGGAATTACATATGAAGGAGTTATAAGAACTGAAAATTTTGGAGATGATTGGGAATTTATAAAATTAAAAGGCAGTTCTTCAATTAGTGATTACATGGGTGGTGATATAGAAGTATCTGAAGCTAATCCTAGATTTGTATGGGCTGGTGGATATGTTAATCAAACAACTAATTACAGTATATTTTTGTCAAAGGATTATGGTAAAACATTCGCACCTGTAAAAATTCCTAAAGGGGTTTCAGCACACACATCTGGAATTTACTCTCATCCTAATGAAGATTCTACAGTTTATATCCTTTTTGGTAGATATGGTAGAGCTAAGGTATTTGAGACTAAGGACTTAGGGCAGACATGGAAGGATCTTTCAGGATTTCTCCCTAATTTTCAATTTAGTGGCGATGATGATTCATCTAATGGTTTTCCAAATGTAGCTACATTTTCACTAGTTGTAATGCCTTTTGATTCTGATATAATATGGGTAGGAACAGAAATTGGTTTAATTGAAACAACAGACAGAGGAGAATCATGGAATTTAGTGACATCTGATCTCCCATTTGTCATGATTCATGATTTGGAACCTTTTGATCAGGGTCAGGTTGTTATTGGAACATATGGAAGGGGTATTTGGACTGCTGAAATACCTGGCCTTATGAATTGGAAACCAAAAGAAACGGGAGTTAGCTTAACTCTTGAAAAAGATACCATTTTAGAAAATGATGACAAATCTAAAATCAATATATCATTATCCAGAGAAGTTTCACCTTACAGCCCAATTTCAATTGTTTTTTCACTAAGTGGAACAGCTTCGAGTTCTGACTATACCCTAAGTCATGATACACTTAATATTACTAATGATGAAATTCCAGAATTTAGTATAACCTCTGTTCAGGATTCTGATATTGAAGATGATGAAAGCTTAATTTTGTCCGTTTCATACATTGAAAATGGTAAAATTATTGGTAATGAACAATTAACTTTAATTATAAAGGATGATGATAATGTAATTTCTCTCCCATCAGTTACATTTAATATAGATAGGTCAAGTATTAATGAGAATGCAGACCAGGCTAAAATTATAGCTACTTTGAATAAAGAGCCAAATTCAGGTGATGTTAAAGTAACATTTAATTTCGATGGTGGAACAGCTTCTTCTTCAGATTATAATATTAGTTCTAATCCATTGGTTATAAGTTCTGGCAATACTGCAGAATTGACAATTACATCAGTTCAGGATTTAGAAGATGAGACAGACGAGACTATAATTGTAAAAGTTGTATCTATTGAAAATGCTACTGGATCGATTAATACTGTAATTGGAAATATTATAATTCTAGATGATGATGAGAGTATTCTTGGTATTGAGGATCAAAATACAAAAGGAATAGAAATATTTCCTATACCAACTGAAGGGGTTGTTAGTTTATTATTTGATAAATCTTGGGAGGGTAATGTCAACGTAAAAGTATTTGATGTTAATGGAAGGTATTATTTCGAAAAAAATCTATTTAATGATTCCAATAACTCTAGACATGAAATTGATTTCTCGGAAAATAATGATGGAATATATTTACTGCAAATAATTCAAGAAGATAAGATCTTAATTAAGAAAATTGTAAAGAAATAAATAATTTACCACCGATTAACCCCTAGAAGTTTTTTCCCAAGATTACTTAGCTCTGCAGTTTTATATTTTTTTTGTTCCCAATTTCTAGGATCTCCAGGAAAAGCGTAACCCTCGGGAGCTACTCTGTTTTTCCATGAATTTATTCTCCAACTAACCAAATCATTATTTTCTTCTTCGGCTGGCATCATAGATATGTATTGAGCTATCCTTACCTTGTCCTTACTTAAATTGGGTCTTATCCCATGCGCAAGAAAACTATGGAAGATAAGAAGGTCTCCTGCTTCAAGAGGAACTTTAACAATTTTATCTTCCAAACCATCCAAACTTGGTTGAAATTTATTTCTGTCTTTTTTTTGAGTAAGTTTCCATGTGTCATAGTTTCTGAATAACCATGGAATACATTGGAAGCCTCCTGTATTTTCATCAGTTTGATCAGATAATGCTAACACACCCTGGACATTTTGCGGCTTTGTGTCAGGGTCGTAATCCCAGTGGATAAAGCTTTTATATGAGAAACCTTCAACTATAGGAAAATTAAGATTAGCCCTATCTATCGTTACCCACAACTTTTCCGTACCCCATATGTCACAGAATGCCTTATATATCTTCTTTTTTTGCCTGTTATTCCATAGGTTTTGGTTGTTATATACCTCAACCATTCCAGTTCCTGCAAGCTCTTTCATTTCCATCTTGGCCCTCTCTTTGGTATACCATGTACTCTTATCATCAGCACTTTTTTCTTCGAATTCCCACAAAAAGTTAGCTGTAGTATTTGCTTCCTCTTTTGTTATTGCAGATTTAATTACGATATAACCATTTTCGATCCAAAAACTCCAGTCTTCTTCGGATAATAGTTTCAAGGGTTTATTATTTGATCTATCGTTAAGTTTTTTAACGCTGGATTTGGCTACTGAAGGATTTCCTGGTATTTCTTTGTGATCTCCGTAATTACTTTTTATCATCTCTCAATATTAATTAAATTTTTATTTAGATTAGAGATAAATGAATTTATACAGAATTTATATAATCTTTTTTTCTTTACTTTTTTTCTGTTCATGCTCCTATGAGAAAAGTACAGAATATAATCCTCTTAAGGATTATATTTCAAAAGAAGATCATGCATTTAAATTTGAGATAGTAGATTCTATTAAGGGAGATAATTGGACAGAATTTAAAATTAGAATGATTTCGGGTAAATGGATGACTGAAAATGAAGTTAAAAATAATGAATGGTGGCACTGGGTTACGGTAGTTATTCCAGATGAAATTCGACATACTGAGTCGATGATGATTATTTCATCTAACTCAACCACAAACAAAATAAAAGTTCCATCTTCTGACCAAAACATTATAAATGTTGCTTTGGAAACAAATTCAATAATTGCAAATATTAATAATGTGCCTTTTCAACCCACTAAATTTAAAGGAGATAAGAAATTACATAGGTATGAAGATGATCTAATTGCTTATGGATGGAGAAAATATTTAGAGGGTGGAGCTAAAGATGAAGATCAAGAATGGCTTGCGAGATTTCCTATGACCAGGGCTGTCTCAAGGGCTATGGATGTGGTACAAGAAATAAGTCTTAGTTATAATAAGGTTGATAGTTTTTTTGTTACAGGAGCATCAAAAAGAGGGTGGACTGCATGGACAACTGCTCTTGCTGATGATAGGGTAATGGGATTAGCTCCAGTTGTAATAGATATGCTTAATGTTTATCCTTCATTTAAACATCATTGGAGAGTATACGGTGACTGGTCACCTGCAATAGAAGACTACATAAATGAGGGGATTATGGATTGGATGGGATCAGATGAATACAAAAAACTAATAAAAATTGTTGAACCTTATTCGTTTAGAGACAAACTGAAAATGCCAAAATTTATAGTAAATGCATCGAGTGATGAATTTTTTGTAACCGACTCATGGAAATTTTATTGGGATGATCTTTATGGTAAGAAACACTTATCATACATACCTAATGCTGGCCACAGCCTTTATGGATCATATGTTAATAACGATATAGTTTCATATTATAAAACCCTTATAAATGATAAAAGTTTAGATTTTTACAATTGGAAAGTTAATCGTGATAGTGTATATATAAACGTTGATAATAATTATAACTATGAAATAAAAAAGTGGTTTGCTACCAATAAAGAATCAAGAGATTTTAGAAAACCAGTAATTGGAGAGTCGTGGGTTTCAGAAGATATTGCTAAAAATGATTCGGGAAAATATGGTTTTAAAATCTCTAAACCAGAGCAAGGTTATAAAGCAGTTTTTTTTGAAATAATTTTAAAAGAAGATTATAACTTTCCAGTTACTGTTTCTACTGGAACAGTTATTGTTCCAGATGAATATCCATACCCTGATTTTCAATCTCCTAACCCAAAAGGGAGTAGATAAATGTATTGTTTAATCTTGATTGTAAAGATTTAGAAATAGTTGTAGATTAGTTCTGTGAGATTATATACTATATTTCTTCTTTTTGTATTTTTCAGCTGCTCTGAAAATGATAAAGATAACTTTTCTCTTGTTTTAGATATTAAAAAAGTTGATCCAGAAAATAACACATCAACTGTAAATTTTATATTAACAAATAACTCTAATAACTCAATTGTCTCCAAAGAGTGGGATATGTACTGGAGTCAGCTATCAGGATCTTTCGATAATAATTCACTGCCAAAAGGAGTAAGTTATGAATCAATTAATGGTGACTATAAAAAGTTAAGTTTTAAGAATTTCAAATTAGAGAAAAATTCATCTATAGAATTTGAATTTTTAATGAATGGCATACTTGAGAGAATAATTTTTGGCCCGATAGGCGTATTTATAAGGGATGATTCAAACAATATAAGTTATGACGTTAACACCAAAATTAATTGGAAGGAAGCAGAAGGTATTGAAAAATTAGATTTACCAAATTCTATAACAAGGTATGAACAAAATAAACCGACAAAGCATCTACACGGAAACATGATAGGTCATATTGTTCCAACACCCAAAACCATTAAAAAACTTGATGGAAAATTTGAAATAAAAGATACTCTTACACTTTGGCTTAGTAATGAAACCTATTTTGATGAATACAAAGAAACTATATGGATGTATTTTAATAATGCAGAAAATTATTTAAAAATAAAACATGACCTAAAAGAACCAATGGGGGGGGTTGATATTAAAATAACTCAATTATACAAGGACACTTATGAGGTGTCGAATGAGGGATATAGAATGAATATTTTGGATGACTTAGTACATATTTATGTGAAAGATAAAATAGGGTTGTCTCATGCACTAACTAGTTTATTTCAACTGTTTATGAACGCAAAAAATGAAGGTTCAAATTATATTTCTAACTTTCAAATTCATGATTTTCCTCGATTTAGATATAGAGGAATACACTTAGATATATCTAGAAATTTTCATGGACCAAAGAAGATTAAGCAACTTCTTGATTATATGCACTATTTTAAATTGAATAAATTTCATTTAAATATAACAGATGATGAAGGTTGGAGAATTGAAATTCCTGATTTACCTGAACTAACAGATGTAGGTTCTAAAAGAGGCTATACCATTGATGAGAGGGATCATTTAAATCCTGCTTACGGATCAGGCTCATCTGTTGATCGCTTACATGGTTCTGGATATATCAAAAGAGATGAATTTATAGAAATTATTAAATACGCAAATGATAGAAATATTGAATTAATTCCCGAAATAAATTTTCCTGCACACTCAAGAGCAGCAGTGAAAGCAATGGAGTCCAGATATTTTAACTATTTAGAGAAAGGAGATACCCTAGGAGCAGAAGAATATCTACTTTCAGATCTTAATGATAAGAGTAAATATGTTTCAGCTCAGGGATATAATGATAATGTTATATCAATATGTAGAGAGAGTAGCTTTAAATTTATTGAAAAGGTGATCGATGAAGTTTCTTATATGTTTGATGAGGCAGGTATAAAACTTAAAAACTTTCATGTAGGTGGTGATGAATTACCCTATGGTGCTTGGGTAGGATCCCCAGTTTGCCAGGAATTTGTTGATAAAAATACTTCAGTTTCTTATGATAATCTTCTTGAAAATGCATTTAGAAGAATTATAAATTTATTAAATAGTAAGGGAATAGAGGTAAGTGGTTGGGAGGATGTTTTACTTGTACACGGTGAAGATGAACAACACTCAATTGAAATCAATAGAAACTTTGACGATTTAATTTCAAAATATTTTCGTCCAAAATTTATTCCTTACGTGTGGAATAATTACTGGGGGGGAGGAAGAGAGGATATGGTATATAAATTTGCTAATCTTGGTTATGAAGTAGTAATGAGTAATTCTTCGGCTTTTTATTTTGATATGACTGATGATTTAGATCCAGAGAATTATGGTCTTTCCTGGTCAGGAATTGTTAATTATAAGGATTCTTGGCTGACAGAACCTTTAAATGTTTATTCAAAAACATATCTTGATTCTCCGTTTAAAAAATATAAAAACCCTAATGCAGTTGTACTTGATGAAAAAATGATTGATAATTTTCTTGGAGTACAGGGTCAAATGTGGACTGAAACCGTTCGAAATGAGGGAATATTTGATGAATTAATGTACCCAAATCTTATTTTTCTAGCTGAAAAGGCGTGGTCACAGCAGGATGAATGGACTAAAGACTTATTGAATCCTGAAATAGATAATTTGATGAATAAAGAGTGGAGTTATTTCGTAAATACTTTAGGTCATAGAACTCTTCATCATCTACCGATATTATTTGGCGGGGTTGATTTTGATTTACCAAAACCTGGAGCTATAATAAGTGACGATACTCTTTTTGTAAATTCAATCTTTCCCGGAATGAACGTAAGATTTACCAGAGATGGTTCTGTGCCATCTTCAGAGGATGAATTATATATTGGAAAAACTCTGATTTCTCCATCTGAAGTTGTAGTATTAAGAGCATTTGATAAAACTGGAAGAGGTGGAAGACACATTCAAGCAGAGAAAATTAATATGATGCGTAATGATGAATGACAGACTAATTTCTTTGGATGCATTTAGAGGGTTTACTATAGCACTGATGATTATTGTTAATGATCCTGGTAATTGGGACAATACTTTTGCTCCACTGCTTCATGCCGAATGGAACGGTATCACTCTTACAGATTTTGTATTTCCGTTTTTTATTTTTATTGTAGGGGTTTCTATTGTATTATCTCAAAGAAATAAAGGAACAAGTTCATCAACAAAGAATATTCTCTTTCGATCCATAAAAATCTTTAGTTTGGGTGTTTTCTTGGGATGTTTTGGTGAGTTTATGTATCATGTTGTTGGTCTGGGTGAATCATTTAGTCTTTCTGATATTAGGATTCCGGGTGTATTACAAAGAATTGCACTAGTTTATCTTTCTTGTGCAATTTTATACAACCACTCTTCCTGGTTCCAGCAATTAATAGTTATGTTATTTTTACTTGTAGGGTATTATGTAGTTATGGTTTTTGTACCCGTTCCAGGAATAGGTCCAGGTGTTTTGGAACCAGGTAAAAATCTTGCAGCCTATATTGATAGTATCTTAATTCCAGGTACAATGTGGCAGGGAACATGGGACCCAGAAGGTATTTTAAGTACCTTCCCAGCTATTGCTACTGGTATAAGTGGTATGATGGCTGGCCATTTGATTATATCTAAGCTGAAAGCAGAAAAAATAGTTATATGGATGTTTGTTGTCGGAGTATTTTGCTTGCTTGATAGTTTTGTTTGGGAGTGGCTATTTCCAATCAATAAAAACCTATGGACAAGTACTTATGTAATGTATACTTCAGGTTGGGCATTTCTAATTCTTGCAACGTCAATCTGGATATGTGATCTGATGAAATATCAGTCTTGGTTAAAAATAGGGATAATTTTTGGTAGTAATTCGATAGCTATTTATGCACTATCTCAGATGCTTGTTTGGTTTATGTATGAACTCTCAATTATTGGTGGTAGCTCTTTGAATGATATGTTATATGGTGGTATGGTGAGTTTGGGAATATATCCAAAGTTGGCATCTTTTATTTGGGCTTTATTTTATACCGGAATCTGTTTTATTCCTGCTAATTATCTTTATAAGAAAAAAATATTTTTAAAATTATAATTAATACTTCAGATGAATTATCATAAATATTTCTTGATAATTTCACTTATTTTTGGATGCAGCTATTCAAATCAAGATAATACTGAATTCAATATAATTTCTAGTGCCGATTACAAGAATAAGTTAGAGGGTTTCTGGTTGGGTCAATGTATTGCAAATATGACTGGACTTGTAACTGAGATGGACAAAATTGGTAATATTGGTGAAATAAAAACAGGAGATTTTTATACCTCTGATGATTGGGGTAAACCTGATCAACCCAGCATATTTAATCCAAAACCCAGTGATTTGTCAGAAACGATAGATTTTGTTTTTGAGCAAGATGGAGTTTGGCCTGCTGATGATGATACGGATATTGAATATATGTATCAGGAATTACTCTTTCAAAATAATACATCCTTTTTGTCAGCATCTCAAATAAGAGATGGTTGGATAAAACATATTATGAAAGATGAAGAGAATTTCCTTTGGGTCTCTAATCAGAGAGCTTTTGATCTTATGAATGATGGTATTTTACCACCAATTACTAGTGATCCCGAATTTAATCCAGATTATGAGATGATTGATGCTCAACTTACTACTGAGATATTTGGATTATTTGCTCCATCCAGACCTGATATTGCAAGAAAAATGGCAAAATTACCAATTCAAACAACAGCCAGATATGATGCTCAATGGATTTCTGAGTTTTATGTATCTATGTACTCACTGGCAGCAGAAATAGATTCCAAAAAAAATATAAAAGATAATTTGTTCGCAATAGCTGATGAATCTAGAAAAATTCTTCCAGACACTTCTTATTCTTCTAAAATGTATGATTATGTACTCTCTCAGTATATAGAAGGAAAAACTTGGGAAGAGGCAAGGGATAATATCTATCAAAGATATCAGGTTAAAGGTTTGGATGGGTACGGTATAACCTCGAAAAATTTATACTGTAATGGATGCTTTGCCGCTGGAATTAATTTTGCTGCAAGCCTTGTTAGTTTATTTTGGGGTGAGGGTGACTTAAAGAAAACTATAAAAATAGGCACTTTATCGGGTTGGGATTCTGATAATCCAACTTCTACTTGGGGAGGACTCTTAGGTTTTATTCTAGGAAAAGATGGTGTAGAAAAGGTATTTGATAGAGTTTTTTCCAACCAATATTTTATACATCGAACAAGACAGAATTTTGATGATGATATTGATAGTTTTGATAAAATGTCTGAAAAAGGGTTGATTATCATAACTAGGTTAGTTGAAAGAGATATCGGGGGAAGATTTGATTCAAAAAATGAATTATGGTATATTCCAAAAAGATAATTTAAATTAGTTATTATGAAAAACTTTATTTTTATAATATCATTCATTTTTCTTATCTCTTGTGAAGAGGTTGATATTACTCAAAATACTAGCAGAGGTCTTGTTATTAATGAGTTCTTAGCAAGCAATGACGCATGTTGTCCTGACGATTCTAATGATTATGATGACTGGGTAGAACTTTATAATGATACACCTGATCCAATTGATATAGGGGGGATGTATTTTACTGATACACCAGGTGACGATAAACCATATCAAATCCCAAGCAATGATCCATCAAAGACAACAATTGCCTCAAAGGGATACCTACTTATTTGGTGTGATGATGATCAGGAACAGGGTCCACTTCATGTAAGTAAAAAATTAAAAAAAGGTGGAGAGTCTATAATTTTATTGAGATCAGATGGAATTTCAGTCGTTGACTCACTAACATATGGACAGCAAACTACTGATATCTCTATGGGAAGAAATTCTGATAATTTCGAGGAATGGATATTTTTTAATAATCCTAGTCCAGGTTTTCCAAATAATTAACAACTACAATGGAAAAAAAATATGATTATAAAAGTCATTGGAATAATGCATATAACAATAATTCTGCTACTGAACTCGGTTGGTACGAAGATAATCCTAAAGCTTCTTTCGATTTAATTGAGAAATGTAAAATTTCTAAAGATTCCATGATATTTAATGCTGGGGCAGGTTCTTCATTACTTATAGGATTACTATTAAAAAAAGGGTATAATAATCTTCATGTGAATGATATATCTTCATCAGCAATTAATTCCTTAAAGTCTCTCATAGGTGATGAGAGTGGTATATCATATATTATTGATGATCTTACAAATCCAAAAGAATTGTGTGATCTTGATATGGTTGATTTATGGCATGATAGAGCAGTTTTACACTTTTTTGTTCAAAAGAATCAACAAGAAGCTTATTTTGATTTACTCAAAAGTAAAATTAGAAGTGGAGGGTATGTTATTTTTTCAGAATTTGCTAAAGATGGAGCAAAAAAATGTTGTGGACTAGATATTTTAAATTATAGTGAAGAAATGTTACAATATAGACTTGGAGAGGATTTTCAATTATTAGAGTCATTTAACTATTTGTATAACCATCCTTCAAACGGAAATACCAGAAAATACATTTATACCTTATTTAGAAAAAAATAATATGATTTTAATTGATAATCTATCTAGATTAACATAATATAATGAAGAGAATAATTTTACTATTTCTAATTTTTTCTTGTTCTAAAGAAAATGTGAATGAGACAGAGGAGTGTGATCAGAATTATAATCCTCCATTTGGAGGAACTATATTTATTGATCCGGATATTATAACACAGGAAGATCCTACAACTTTTGTAAGTTTATCATATGCTGGTACTGGAAGCAGACAAATGTATGATAGAAGATCAGGATGGGTTACCCTGGAACCTTTTTTATTTCCTGCAGAGTACGATGATGGGTTAACTATTGAAATTCAAGTTAATCCAGAGTTTGGAACTTGGGAAAATGCTCATATATATGCCCTAAAATATGCTGAGGTGATAGGTAGGTTAACTACGCAGCTAAGAAAAGATGTACAAACCTCCTGGATTCATAGAGGGGATGAACCATTTGGTGGTGGAAATAACAATTTATTAATTCATACTGACTGGTCAGAAAAGAACTATGAAAATCAGGGAATACTTGAAGAGACGTTAGTACATGAGGCAGCACATACATCTTTAGACTCTTACCATGCAGAGTCTGCTGGTTGGTTAAATGCGCAGGAAAATGATTGTGAATTTATATCAGATTATGCTAGAGATAATCCTATCAGGGAAGACATAGCCGAAAGTTATCTCCCTTATCTTGCAGTTAGATATAGATCTGATAGAATTTCTGAATCCCTTAAGAAAACAATAGAAGATGCAATTCCAAATAGAATTAAATATTTTGATGAGCAAAATTTTAACATGTACCCAATAAATTAATATTCATATATGTCTATTAAAAAACAGCTCTATGTTTATTTGATTATTTCCCTATTTTTTATTTCTTGTGAAGAACCAATTTATAAGTTATTAGTTGTTATTTACCCAGAGGATGGAGGATTTGTAAA
This sequence comes from Bacteroidota bacterium, assembly GCA_036166035.1. Taxonomy (GTDB): domain Bacteria; phylum Bacteroidota; class Bacteroidia; order Cytophagales; family MED-G16; genus MED-G16. The sequence continues at coordinate 11,284 of JAYZHZ010000103.1, read as the reverse complement.
TACGTATGGGGGAGATTATAAAATGGGAGAAGAAATTTTTTTAGAGGCTACTCCAAATGAATATTATGAATTTATTGGATGGCAGGGAGATGTTTTTAGTAGTGAACCAACTGTAATAATTATAATGGATTCTGATAAAACTGTTTTTGTGGAATTTAGAAAAAAGGATTCTGATGGTGATGGAATTAGTGATGATTTTGATAAATGTAATGATACTCCTCCTGGTATTTTAGTTAATAATGAAGGATGTTCGAGTTTACAAGCTGATTATGATAAAGACGGAGTACTGAATGAATTTGATATTTGTCAAAATACTCCATTAAATACATCAGTTTCAAGTGTTGGTTGCCCTCTTATTTACTTAGATGAAAATGGGATTACTCTTAAGGCTACGGATGAAGCGATAGATTCAATTGGTAAAGTAGTATTCTTTGAAGGTGACAAAGTTGAAATTATAAGAGACTGGAATCACATAAAGAGTTTAAATCCTCCAAGTTACAATAGTTATAATAAAATTGTTACAACTTTTTTAGAAGAAACAAATGTTATATGTGCAACACCATGTAAAATCAATGATAATTTTGATATGTCATCTTGGGATTTAAGTAACGTTAAATCAATGTATTTTACATTTTGGAATTTAATGGAATTTGATCAGGATATATCCAAATGGGATGTTAGTAGTGTTGAAGATATGGAGGGTCTTTTCTTTCATTCATATAATTTAAATGTTGATATTTCTTCCTGGGATGTTTCAAAAGTTAAAAATATGAAGAGAATGTTCAGGGGTGCAGCTTATGCTAATCCAGATCCATCACTTTGGGATGTTTCTAATGTAACAGATATGCAAGAAATGTTTTATGAAACAGATATTAATCAAGATTTAAAACAATGGAATGTTGAAAATGTAACTAACATGGAAAAAATGTTTTATAATGCAAAATACTTTAACCAAGATTTATCTAATTGGAATGTTGACAATGTCACAGAATGTGATAATTTTTATGAGGGGGCAGATTCATGGTTACTTCCAAAACCAAATTTTTTAAAATGTGATCCTGACTAATATTAAAATATTTAAATTGATAAAAAATTAAAATGAAAAGAGCAATAATTATTGGCGCATCATCTGGTATAGGAAGAGGAATAGCATTAGAATTATTAAAAAGAGGGTATAAGATTGCTATTACTGCAAGAAGAAAAGAAAGATTGGAAGAAATAAAATCTATTGATTCAGATATGGTAATTGTAAAACCCTTTGATTCATCAACAGAAAAAAATATTGACATGTTAAATGATTTAGTCAATAAACTTGGTGGGCTTGATTTATTAGTATACTCTTCTGGTATAGGAATTGTAAATAAAGAGCTGGATTATGACATTGAAAAAAAAGTAAATAATCTAAATGTTTCAGGTTTCACTCAAGTTGTCGGTTGGGGATTTAATTATTTTAAAACTCAAGGATATGGACAAATCTCTAATATTAGTTCAGTTGCTGCTGAGATAGGTAATGGTATTTGTCCTTCTTATAATGCATCAAAAGCATATCAAGCAAATTATCTTCAGGGGTTAAGATTTAAAGCTTACAGATTAGGTCTACCAATTAAACTCACAGATGTAAGACCAGGATTTGTTGATACCGAAATACTTCAGGGAAATAAAGATAGACTGATATGGGTTTCATCAGTTGATAAAGCATGTCGTCAGATAGTTGAAGGTATTGATGCCGAAAGTAAGGTTATCTATATAACTAGAAGATGGAAGATTATCTCCTTGCTTATAAAAATTTTACCGGAAAAAATTGTAATGAAGTTTTTTTAATAATTTAATCTTTTCACATATCATTTTGTTGATTATAGAGATTATATTCGCATCTTCAAATGGACATTTTAAATATAAAAAATATCTCTAAATCCTATGTTGGCCATAAGGCATTAGATGATATATCTATAGATATCAAAAAATCTAGCATATTTGGACTTCTTGGTCCTAATGGAGCGGGAAAAACTTCATTAATTAGAATTGTAAATCAAATAATCAATCAAGATCAAGGTAAAATTTTACTTAATGGAAATAAAATCACATACGATGATGTGAGAAAGATTGGTTATATGCCAGAGGAGAGAGGCTTATATAAAAAAATGAAAGTAGGAGATTTTCTATTGTTTATGGGTAAACTAAAAGGTTTGAATAGAAATAAGTGTATAGATTCATCAAGAGATTGGTTTAATCATTTAGAGGTTTCAAACTGGTGGAAAAAAAATATTGAGGATCTTTCTAAGGGGATGAGCCAAAAAGTTCAGTTTATTTCAACTGTTCTTCATAACCCAGATCTAATTATACTTGATGAGCCATTTTCTGGATTCGATCCGATTAATGCAAATCTTGTAAAGAAAAACCTTCTTAGACTTAAAGAAGAAGGGAAAACAATTATTTTCTCAACACACAGAATGGAGTCAGTAGATGAACTGTGCGATCATTTAGCAATGATCAATAAATCCAGAAAAATCCTTGATGGGAATACAGATTTGATTAAGATGAATTCTAAGTCTGAAAATTATCTTATAACACATAATAAGAAACTTAATCCAAATAAAAATTTATTTGAAATTATCAATTCTGAAGAAGTTTCTAAGAATATTTATGAATCTGAGGTCGTACTTAGAAGTGGTAATAAATCTAGAGACTTAATTGTAGAAATCTCTAATTACACTGAAATCATTTCTTTCAAACAAAAGATTCCAAACATGAATGATATTTTCATCATGAAAGTTAAAGAAGGGGGTAATTATGAATAAAACCTGGATAATTTTTGAGAGGGAATATTTACAAAGGGTAATGAAAAAATCATTTATTCTCTCTACAATTCTTACACCTCTTATATTTCCTGTTTTTATTACTATTGCAGTTTTTTTAATCGGTAATGATGATGATGAAAAAGTAATTTCTTTAATAGACGAAAAAAAATTAATTAGTGATACTTTATCTATTGGTAATAATTTAATTGTACCAACAAATTCAGATTTAGAAACACTTCAGCCTTTAGTTACTTCAGGAGAAATTTATGGAGTATTAACTATTCCTGACTTAGATATTTACAAACCTAAAGGAATAAACTTTTACTCAAAAAATATACCAAGTAATGATTTCATTAATGAATTAGAAGATATTCTAGAGAAAAGAATTAGAGATAAAAAAATTTTAGAATTAGAACTTGACAAGGAATCATTAGATAAACTTGATACCAGAATATCAATGAATACTTTTAGTGTTGAAGAAAATTTATCTTCAGATAGTTCAGAAATTGATGTTAAAAAATCAAACTCAGGTCTTGCTTTTGGTTTAGGTTATTTTAATGGATTCTTGATATATATGTTTGTTTTTATATACGGTAGTTTTATACTTCAAAGTGTACTTGATGAGAAAACAAGTAAAGTTGTTGAGGTAATAATTTCTTCTGTAAAACCTACACAATTGATGATGGGTAAAGTTCTTGGTGTTGGTGCTGTTGCATTTACGCAGATATTTATATGGATAATACTCATCTCTTCAATTTCAACTGTTACTTCAATTTATTTTGGTATAAACTCTGTTGAACCAACACAGGTAGTTGCTTCTGAAGCAGATATAAATGAGTCAAGGGAGATGGTTATGGGTATTTATGAGATGTTTTCATCTGTTGACATAAAGAAGCTTTTAATCACATTTTTAATTTATTTTATGGGTGGATTTTTTCTATATGGTGCGTTTTTTGCAGCAATTGGATCTGCAGTTGATAACTTACAAGATGCTAATCAATTTACATTGCCTATATCTCTACCTATTATTGCTAGTTTAATGTTTATGGCTGTTATTCTTGAAAATCCTGAAGGTAATGCGTCTATATTTTTGAGTATGTTTCCTCTTACTTCTCCTATTCTCATGATGGCAAGATTATCTTTTGGTGTCCCAGACTGGCAACTTTTTCTTTCAATTTTTTTACTGATACTTTCAGTAGTTTTTTCGTTATGGTTTGCAGGTAGAATATACAGAGTTGGAATTCTAACTTCAGGATCGAAAATTACTTATAAACTACTATGGAAGTGGTTTGTGATGAAGAATTATTAAATATGGAAAAATTATTTTCTTATGGTACTCTTCAGTACGAAGCTGTCCAATTGGACACTTTTGGAAGAAAACTAGATGGGAAAAAGGATAAATTGTTTAAACATAAAATTGAAAGAGTTAAAATTCATGATAAATCTGTTATTAATTCTAGTGGAACAGATAATCATCCAATTATTAAGTATACTGGGAAAAGAGAAGATTTTGTAGAAGGTGTACTATTTGAAATATCACATGATGAATTGTTACTTGCTGATAAATATGAAGTTGATGAATATTCCAGAAAAAAAGTCATATTTGAGTCAGGAAGTGATGGGTGGGTGTATGCAGGGACATAAGATTGGAGTTATTCTTATTTATTGATAGATTTAAATCTAAAAATTTATTAACAATAAGAACCTAAAATGAAAAAATCCACATTAATATTATTAAACTTATTATTATTTATAAACTTTTCTTCTTTTTCTCAAAAGAAGAAACAACAGCAGTCTCATCCTCTAGATAAAATATCAATAAATGCACTTAAATGGAGGTCAGTAGGACCTGCTCTAACTTCAGGTCGAATATCAGATATCGCTGTAAATACAAAAAATCCTTTTGAATATTATGTTGCTGTCGCTTCAGGAGGAGTATGGAAAACATCAAATTGGGGATTAAACTATACTCCTGTATTTGATAGCGAAGATTCTTATTCTATAGGATGTGTTACCATAGACCCAAATAATCCTAACGTGATTTGGGTAGGTACTGGTGAAAATAATAATCAGAGATCTGTGCCTTATGGAGATGGAGTATATAAGTCGGAAGATGGTGGTAAATCATGGAAAAATATGGGTCTTAAAAAATCAGAACATATAGGAAATATTATTGTTCATCCAAAAAACTCTGATATTATATATGTTTCTGCCTACGGACCTCTCTGGAAAAAAGGAGGAGATAGAGGTCTTTATAAAAGTGTAGATGGTGGTAAAAATTGGGATAGAATATTATATGTAGATGAACACACAGGAGTAAATGAAATTCACATGGATCCAAAAAATCCTAATATTCTTTATGCTGCCAGTCATCAAAGAAGAAGACATGTGTACACTTATGTGGGTGGTGGTCCCGGTTCAGGATTATACAAGTCTACTGATGCAGGTAAATCATGGAAAAAAATAAATAAAGGACTTCCATCTGTTGAATTAGGAAGGATTGGGCTTGATATTTCACCAGTAGATAATAATGTTATTTATGCAATTGTTGAAGCCGCAGAAAGAAAAGGTGGTTTCTATAAATCAACTAATATGGGTGAATCTTGGGAGAAACAGAGTGATAAATATACAAGCGGAAATTATTACCAAGAAATATTTGCTGACCCCATAGATTTAGAAACTGTTTATGTTATGGATACATGGATGTCTGTAACTCATGATGGAGGGAAAACATTCAAAAATGTTGGGGAAGATTTTAAACATGTAGACAACCATGCTATGTGGATAAATCCAACTAATAACAAACACTGGCTAGTTGGATGTGATGGAGGAATTTATGAAACTTTTGATGCAGCTAAAAATTGGGATTTTAAAAAGAACTTACCTATCACTCAGTTCTATAAAGTTGCAGTTGATAATGCGAAGCCATTTTATAATATTTATGGAGGAACCCAAGATAATTTTAGTATTGGCGGACCATCGAGAGTTAATAATTCTCATGGTATATCCAATCAAGATTGGTTTATAACCCATGGAGGAGATGGTTTTGAATCACAGGTTGATCCTGAGAATCCCAACATTGTGTATGCTCAATCTCAGTATGGATGGTTGGTGAGGTATGATAAATTAAGTGGGGAAGAAGTTGGAATTAAACCTGTTCCAAGAAAAGGTGAGTTAAGCTACAAATGGAATTGGGATGCTCCTCTGGCTGTAAGTCATCACAAAAATGGGAGAATTTATTTTGCCGCCAATAAAGTTTTTAGGTCTGATGATTATGGAAATAGCTGGAATGTAATTAGTGATGATTTATCAAGAAAAATTGATAGAAATAAGTTAAAAGTTTATGATAGAGTTTTAAGTATTGATGCAGTTGAAAAAAATGGAGCTACTTCACCATACGGAACAATTGTCGCTTTTTCCGAATCACCAATAAATGAAGATTTATTAGTTATAGGTACTGATGATGGATTAGTTCAGATAACTGAAAATGGTGGTAGCACTTGGAAAAAAATTGATAATATTCCTGGAGCCCCAATACAGTCTTATGTAAATTCAGTGTACTTATCTCAACACGACAAAAATTTAATTTATGTAGCATTTAATCATCATAAATACGGTGATTTTAAACCTTATATATTTAAATCGAAAGACAGAGGAAATACATGGAATTCAATAACTAATAATTTACCAGAAAGAGGTAGTGTATACGCTATAGAAGAAGATCATGAAGACCCTGGTTTAATATTTTGTGGAACAGAATTTGGAGTATTTTTCTCTCCAAATTATGGCGAAAGGTGGAAAAAATTATCAAGTGGTTTACCAACTATTGCTGTAAGAGATATTGCTATTCAAAGAGATATGGATGATATTGTTTTAGGAACATTTGGTAGAGGTTTTTACGTAATGGATGACTATTCGGTTCTTAGAAAAATTGAGAACACTGAAATTCAAAATAAGGGTGAAATTTATTCTACAAGAAAAGCTTTGATGTGGGAAAAGTCTAATCCACTAGGACTTCCAGGAAAAGCCTTTCAAGGAGATAATTTTTATGTCGCTGAAAATTTAGATCCTGTTGCGATGATAACTTACTATTACCATGAAGACTATAAATCTTTGAAAGAGTTGAGACAAAAGAAAGAAAAAACACTTATAAAAAGCAAAAAAAACGTTGCATACCCTTCTTATGATGAGTTAGATGCAGAAGTAAATGAGGAAAAACCACAGCTTGTTTTTACTATAAAAAATGAAGATAATTTAGTTGTTAAGAAGGTTTTTAGAAAACCATCTAAAGGAGTTCATAGGTTAAAATGGAATTTAAGATATGAAGTTAAGGATCCTATTGATTTAAGTTCTTCTTCGTTTTACAATCCTTTTTCTGGCGTAAAAGAAGGTACTTTGGTGGAACCTGGAAGATATACAATCAGAATGGATTACCTTCACAAAGGCAAACTTCAAGAATTGGTGCCTGAAAAAGATTTTGTCGTTGAAGCACTAGATAACACAGTTTTACCTGCTGAGGATAGAGAAGCTAAAGTTGCATTCCAAAGAAAAGTATCCAAATTACAGGGAGAAATTAATTCATACTCAAGAATTATTTCAGAAGTAAATGAAAAAATTAGATACATTAAAGAGGCTAATAAATTAGTTGAAAAGCCTATTGACGAATTGTCTGAAATAATTAGAAATGTTGAATTAAAAACTAGAGAGATAAATACTCTCTTTTATGGTGACAATGTAAAAAGTAGGCTGGACATTCAACAAATACCAACTCCTTCTTCAAGAATAGGTTCTTTGGGATATGAACAAAAATATTCCACAGCATCACCTACCGTAACGCATTTGGAAAGTTTTAAAATTGCAACGGAGGAATTTATTCCAATTAAGGAAAAAATAGAAGATTTAGTTGAGGATGTAAAAAATTTAGAGAAAAAGCTAAAAGAAATTGGAGCACCTTATACTAAGGGAAGATTTATTAATAACAATTAGTTATAGTAATTTCTCCAATACATGATTTTTTCATTATGTAAAGCTTGTAACGAAAGATCTACTGCTATAGCTGTTGAAGAACCAGTTAATACATTTGATAAAGGAGTTTTATTATTTAAAATATTGTCTCTAAAGTCTACCAGTGCCTGTTTTGATGGATCTTCGTGCTCATAGTCAATTGGATTGCCATTTCCTTGTATCCATGGTTTTGCTGTTGCTCCTGATACTCCATCAACATTTTCATATGTTGTGTCCGATTTTTTCTCTGGGTATATCCATGCTTTAGCATAATCTAATAATATAGATCCCTTATCACCATGAATTTTGATTTGATAGTCTCCAAGTGCATTTGAAGTTAAAGAAGTAAATTTTGCTTTTATACCACTTGGATAATTAAATAATAAGTGAACATTATCAAATGTTTCTCTTCCGTCATTCCAGTAATCTATTCCCCCAGATCCCATAATCTTTTTTGGATTTTCACCTATTACCCAATTCACAAAATCGATATGATGCGAACACAATTCAGCTACTAGTCCACCTGAGTACTCCTTGTACATTCTCCAATTAATTAATCTTTCCAGACTAGGATCAGGAACAGGCCTTCTCCAGTTTCCATTTCTATTCCATTGACAATCAAAAGAAGTTATTTTTCCTATTTCATTTGAGTTAATCATATCTACAACGTGTTTGTAGAGTCTTGAACTATGATATTGATGTCCAGTCTGGAAAATGATATTAGAATTTTTTACTTTTTTTACTAGGTTTAAATTGTTTGCAACACCTCTACATAAAGTTTTTTCACAGTATATGTGTTTCCCTGAATCAATAGCATCATTTGCAATTATGTGATGAGTTGAGAATGGTGTTGCAATTAGTACAGCATCAATGTCATTATTGTTCAGTAAATCTTTATAGTTTTCATATGCAATAGTTTTTTCTGGTGATTTTTTTAGTGCATCATTTAGACGAAAAGGAAGTATATCACAGCATGCTACTACGTTGAGATTTTCTATTTCATTGATAAATGGGATTAATCCTCCTCCTCTTGATCCAGTACCAATAATACCAATATTAACACTCGAGTTTAAATTTTTTGATATGTTAAATCCTGTAATTAGGGGTAATGAGACAATTCCTCCAACACTTTTTCCAGTATTTTTAATAAACTTTCTTCTTTTCATCTTTTAAGATTTATAATTTTTAAATCATCTCTAATTGACCATAGATCATCCTCTAAATTTTTAGTTTTAATCCTAATGTTTTTAAATTTAACATATTTTCCTGGTTTGGTCATACCTCCAACACCATGAACCTGAAGACCAATAAAACCAGTGTCTGATAGACTATCAATAAAATATGAACATTGAACTCCATTTACCCACGTTCTGATTGTATCTTCTATGGCCTCTACATGAAACTTGTTCCAAGCATTGACATTAAAAGCTTCACGTCCTTTTTTGTTTTCAGATAGATCATATAACCAACCCCTTCTTCTTTCGTCAAAGATCCCTCCGCTGTAGGCTCTATCTGAAGGATCAATTTCAATTTGATACCCGTGAACCACACCATCTTTGTATTTGCTGATGCTATTGCTTCTTATCTGTACACCTGAATTAATATCATTTTCAACATTTACCTCAAACTCTAAGATGAAATTTCTATAATCTTCCTTTGTACATAAGAAAGTATTAGGAGTGTTTTTAACTGTTTTTCCGACAATTTCATTGTTTAAAACACTAATTTCAGCAGTACCATTTCTAATTTCCCAACCGGATAGATCATTTCCATTAAAAAGTTGAATCCAACCATCATTATAAGAATTATTGTTTAAGCATGAACATAATATTAATTGTAGAAATAAAAATCGTTTCATATTATAAACCTACAATTATCTCTTTATTATTCAAAAACCTTTTATATTTAGATCTATGTATTTTTTAATTAATTATTTGTGTATTATTTTCTTATCACTTATACCAAATGAAGAGAATGAGTGGAAATATTTATTCAACGGTTCAAATCTTGATGGATGGAAAATTAAAATAAGAGGACATGAATTAGGAGATAATTATAATAATACGTTTAAGGTCAAAGATGGATCTATAAAAATTTCCTATGAAAACTATGAGTTTTTTGACGAAAAGTTTGGTCATATTTTTTATGCTAACAAAAAATATAGGAATTATCGCTTAAGGTTAGAGTATAAATTTAGTGGTGATCACCTGAAGGGAGCTCCAGGATGGTCTGTAAAAAATAGTGGAATAATGCTTCATTGTCAAGATCCCGAAACCATGTTAATCGATCAAGAATTTCCGGTTAGTGCTGAAGCGCAGTTATTAGGTGGTCTCGGAGATGGGGAGAGGACAACTGCAAATATTTGCACACCCGGAACCGATGTTGATATAAACAATAAAAAAGCAAAATTTCACTGCATTAACTCAAACTCTAAAACTTATAATGTGGACGATTGGTTAGAGGTAGAGGTAATAGTATATTCTGACTCTTTAATCCACCATGTGATAGAAAATGACACAGTATTAACATACACAAATATTAGGGTGGGTGGAGATGAAGTGCCAAGCAATTATATAAACAAAATAGATTTTCCTTTAGAAGAAGGGTATATTTCTTTGCAGTCTGAGGGTCATCCTGTTGAATTTAGAAATATTAAAATAAAGGAATTATAATTGAGATTTATAATAATATTCATGTCTATTTTTATTAATAGTGCAAATGGACAAACTTTTTTACCTTCTTTTTTTGGTGTTCAATCTCAAAAAAAAATACCTACTGAAGGTCAAATAGCTTTCTTTGATTTTTCATCCGGCGAATCGGGATATTCGCTTAGTGGGGCAGAGGCAACTACCGACAAAAATGGAACGGCAAATAGTGCTGTTGAATTAGATGATGCAGGTGATAAAATAACCGGTCAATTTTCTGAACTTCTTGATGATGATTTTACCGTATCATTGTGGGCAAAACTAAATAGTTCATATCCTAGTAGAAAAATGTGGTTAATTTCTTTTGGAACAGCATCTGCTAATAAAGGGTTTCATTTAGGGAGTTTATTTACTGGCAATAATAATGGTAACTATAGGGTTGGAAGTTGGAACGCAAATCATGCTACAGACGATTATTTGACCGATACAAATTGGAAGCATTATGTTGTGACGTACGATAAATCTGAAAAAGAATATAAATTTTATATTAATAACCAATTAACACACACACAATCTAACCATACTCTAACTATAGAAGCAACGGATTTTATTATAGGAAGTCAACTTGGTTTCAACAATGAAACTTGGTATGGCAAAATAGATCAGTTTGGTGCCTGGAATAGAATCCTAAATTCACAAGAAATAACGGATCTTTACAACAATTATTAAATATCGCAATCTGACAAAATATAATTCCAGTTAGATTCCATTATTTGATTTATTTTTTTTCATATATTTAAATCAGAATAATAAATTATAATCTTCCCAAGAATGATC
>JAYZHZ010000102.1:0-5465 GCA_036166035.1 Bacteroidota bacterium | reverse complement strand
GTTTCCTACTATAATTCAGGGGTTTATACGCTTAATATAAAAACAGACAGAGGGTTGAATACTGCTAGGGTAATTATAGAGAAGTAATAATTCTCAACTTATGTAACTGTCTATAATATAATCTGCTATTGATAGGGCAGATGTTGCTGCAGGAGAGGGTGCGTTAATTACATGAATCTGTTTTCCTTCTGTTATTACGTTAAAATCCATCATTAAATCACCATTTATGTCGATTCCCTGTGCTCTAACACCTGCAGGTCCTTTAATAATATCTTTTAATCTAATTTCTGGTATCAATTTCTGTGTTTTTTTTAAAAATGATGATTTAAGAATGGACGTTGAGAATTCATTTAAACAGAATTTGAAATTTTTTCCAACAAAACTCAGAAATCCAGAATAGGTTAAATAATCAACCATGTCTTTAACTGAAATGTCAGAGTTTCTATAACCTTCTCTTTTGAATGCTAATACAGCATTCGGACCGACTTCTTTCTCTCCATTTATCATCCTTGTAAAGTGAACTCCAAGAAAAGGAAACTTAGGATTTCCAACAGGATAAACCAGATGGTTAAATAATTTATCCGCATCTTTTTTTAAGGTATAATATTCACCTCTAAACGGAACAATTTTAGCATTTAGTTTTTTATTTGTAAATTTTTTGTAATTTATATCTGATTGTAAACCAGTAGAATATATAATAGTATTATAAGCTTTACTTGAATTATTATTAATATATACCTTGTCTTTAATTTCTTTTACATTTTTGATTTTAGTATTTAAAAAAACATTACCTCCGGAGTTTATAATTTTCTCTTTCATAGATAACATCACTCCCATATAATCTACTATTCCTTCCTCAGGTACCAGAAGTGTTTTATGTGATTTTACAAATGGTTCTCTTTCTTTTAATTCTCTGTTATTTAACATTTTCAAACCACTCAAACCATTTAATTCCCCTCTTTTTGCAGTATTATCTAATAGAATAGCTTCATTTTCATCACTTGCAACTACTATTTTACCGCATATATCATGATCAATACTGTTTTTTTTACAGAATTTTATCATTTGTCGTATTCCAGAAACTGCAAGTTTAGACTTTAAAGATCCTGGCTTATATGCTAATCCGCAGTGTAAAACACCACTGTTTCTACCTGACTGATGAAATCCAACTTCTTTTTCTTTCTCGAACACATCTACATTCACATTCTTTTTTAACGATAATTTGTAGGCTATCGCTAAACCTACAATACCTCCACCTGCGATTGCTATATTCATGATATTATATAGATTTAAGTAAAATTAATACTGAAATAGTAATTTATTGTCATTATATGAAATTGATTGTAGATATAGGAGGAACTAGAGGAAGGTGGTTTGTTTTAGATAAAAAAAATCAAATTTCTTTCAAATCTGATGGTTTTAACCCATTTACTTCTAAAATAGATGTATTGTCTGATATATTGGTGTCACTTAAAAGCAGTTTTGATTTTGATTCGATATTAAATATTCACTATTATGGAGCTGGAATAAGTAGTGAAAATAAGAAAAGTGAAGTAAGAAAGGTTTTAAAGAGATTTTTTACCAAATCTGATATTGAGATCAATTCAGACTTGTTAGGCTCATGTAGAGCTTTATGTAACGATAAATCAGGTGTTGTGGGCATACTTGGAACCGGATCAAACTCTTGTTATTATGATGGGAATAAGATTAAATCAAAAATAAAGTCATTAGGATATCTTCTTGGTGATGAGGGATCAGGCTTTGATATGGGTAAAAAAATATTGATTGGATATCTAAGAAATGATATGCCCACTACTTTAAGGGATAAATTTTCAATCAAATTTGATAAAAAAATGGATCTTCTTGAAAGATTGTACGATGAATCAAATAAAGAGAAATTTATAGCCTCTTTTTCAAATTTTATTCATGAGAATAAAGAAAATGAATATGTAAGGGAATTTCTTCAGAATCATTTTTCTAATTATTTTGAAAATATTATTCTAAAATATTCTTCAAAAAATATTTATCTCACTGGATCTATCGCATACTATTTTAAAAATGAGATTTTAATGGTGGCTAATGAGAAAAATCTAATCATTAAAAAGATCGAAAAAGACCCGATAAATCATCTTTGTGATTTTCATCTTAATTATTATAAATAGATTAAATTTGCTGCGCTAATGAAAGAAAAAAATAAAAGTTTGTTGAAATATGCTGGCGAAATTTCTTCTCCGGTAATTAAGCAAGACGATGTTAAGGCATGGGAATCTGATTCATTAAAATCTGTTAATGATCATTTTAATGAGAGGTTTGAAGAAATAAAAAAGGAATATGCTAAGCTTATTGAGGAGTTTAAATGGAATGATTTAATTTATAAATCAAAATATTCATTTAAACCGATTCAAGGAAAAACCTATCATTTATATCAAAAAGATGATGGTGATAAAAATTTATTTCTTTCAATAGTTGGTCCTAATGAATGGAAAATGCTATACATAGGATCTTTCAAATTAATGTCAAATAATAAATGGGAAAAAGTAGATGAGTAAGTATGTAAAATATAAGGTTAAAGATATTGGTATGGCTGAGTGGGGAAGGAGAGAAATAAAGCTTGCTGAAGCCGAAATGCCTGGACTTATGTCATTAAGGAAAGAATTTGGAAAAACTAAACCATTAAGTGGAGCAAGAATTGCTGGGTGTCTCCATATGACAATTCAGACAGCTGTATTGATTGAAACTTTAATTGAACTTGGTGCTGAAGTAACATGGTCTTCTTGTAACATTTTCTCAACTCAAGATCATGCGGCTGCTGCAATTGCTGATGCTGGAATATCAGTTTATGCTTGGAAAGGAATGAATGAAGAGGAGTTTGACTGGTGTATTGAGCAAACACTGTTTTTTGGAGAAGATAAAAAACCATTAAATATGATTCTCGATGATGGTGGAGATCTTACCAATATGGTTCTGGATAAATACCCTGAACTGGTAAAAGGAATCAAAGGATTATCTGAAGAAACTACAACAGGAGTTCACAGGTTATATGAAAGAGTAAAAAATGGTACTTTACCTTTGCCTGCAATCAATGTTAATGACTCAGTAACCAAATCAAAATTTGATAATAAGTATGGATGTAAGGAAAGTGCTGTAGATGCAATTAGAAGAGCAACTGACTTAATGCTCGCAGGTAAAAGGGTTGTTGTTGCTGGTTATGGTGATGTTGGCAAAGGAACAGCTGCATCATTCAGAGGTGCAGGTTCAATGGTAAGTGTTACAGAAATTGATCCAATATGTGCCCTTCAAGCATCAATGGATGGATTTGAAGTTAAAAAAATGTCAACACTTATTCCGACAGCTGATATAGTTATTACTACAACAGGAAATAGAGATATTGTAACAAAAGAATCATTTCTTGCAATGAAAGACAAAACTATCGTATGTAACATAGGTCATTTTGATAATGAGATAGATATGGCCTGGTTAAATGATAATTATGGACACACTAAGGAAGAAATTAAACCTCAAGTTGATAAGTACACACTTGAAAATAATATTGAAATTATAATCCTTGCTGAGGGAAGATTGGTAAATCTTGGCTGTGCAAACGGCCATCCAAGTTTTGTGTTGAGTAATTCTTTTACCAATCAGACTTTGGCTCAAATTGAATTATGGAAAAATTCTGATAAGTACAAAAATGATGTTTACATGCTTCCAAAAAAACTTGATGAAAAGGTTGCAATGCTTCATCTTAACGCATTAGGAGTAGAACTTGAAAAACTTAATAAAACGCAATCTGAATATCTAGGACTTAAAATTGATGGACCTTTTAAGCCTGAATATTATAGATATTAATAATAATATTTATATTTGCACCACATCAAGAATACTTTAATGTATACCAACCGAACGATAACGGTGGTTTTACGATGTGGGCATCCTGGTCAAAATCGATACTCATATACGAAATCTTGATAATAACATAAATTAAAATTTATTTATATGAACTATTTATTTACATCTGAATCGGTTAGTGAAGGTCATCCTGATAAAATGGCTGATCAAATAAGTGATGCTATTCTTGATGAATTTCTTGCTTTTGATTTAAATTCCAAAGTTGCATGTGAAACTTTGGTAACAACAGGTCAGGTTGTTGTAGCAGGGGAGATTAAAACCAAATCAATTATTGATCACGATAGGATTATTAGAGAAGTTATAAATGACATTGGTTATAATAAAAGTGAGTACCAGTTTGATGCCATATCTTGTGGTATATTTTCTGCATTGCACTCACAATCATCAGATATTAACCAAGGAGTGGACAGAGAAAATAACACCGAACAAGGAGCTGGTGATCAAGGAATGATGTTTGGGTATGCGTGTAATGAAACAGAGGATTATATGCCATTAACAATAGACTTATCCCATAAGCTTTTGGTTGAACTTGCTGATGTTAGAAGAGAAAATAATGAAATCAAGTATTTAAGACCAGACTCAAAATCTCAAGTAACATTAGAATACGTGGATGGTAAACCATCAAGGATTGACAGTATTGTTATTTCAACACAACATGATGAATTCGATGAAGATGAAATTATGCTTAAAAAAATAAAAGAGGATATTATAAATATTGTAATTCCAAGATTTTTAAAAAACAATCCCCAATACGAGAGGTTTTTTAATGATAATATTACCTACCACGTAAACCCAACCGGAAAGTTTGTGATTGGAGGTCCGCATGGAGATACTGGCTTAACTGGAAGAAAAATCATTGTAGATACTTATGGTGGGAAAGGTGCACATGGAGGAGGAGCATTTTCCGGTAAAGACCCTAGCAAGGTAGATAGAAGTGCAGCATATGCTACCAGACATATAGCAAAAAATATATGTGCTGCAGGCTTATGTGATGAGATACTTGTTCAAGTTAGTTATGCAATTGGAGTTGCTAGACCTATGGGTATTTACGTAAACACTTTTGGAAGTTCTAAATGTTCTATGAATGATAGTGAAATTTCCAAAGTTATTACGGATAACATAGATATGACTCCTTTTGCTATTGAGAAAAGACTTAAACTCAGAAATCCAATGTACAGAGAAACTGCTTCTTATGGTCATATGGGAAGAAAACCATTGAAGATAAATAAGAAATTCACTTCTCTTGATGGGAAAAAAACTAGTCATGAAGTAGAATTATTTACATGGGAAAATCTTGATTTAATAGATACATTTAAAAATTTAATTAAGTAATTATGAAAAAGACATATAAAGATGTTGATTTAAGTTCTTTAAAATCAATACCAAACCCAGATAAAAAAACCTATGAAATAAAGATAAAACAGCCAGAATTAACATTTTTGGGTGTGTATGAGCAGCCTGATTTTGCGTCGTTGTATATTCTTTTTTATCCGGGTAAAAAAGTTATTGAATTAAAATCACTAAAAACATATCTTCAACAGTATAGAGATGTAGTT
>JAYZHZ010000101.1:0-4892 GCA_036166035.1 Bacteroidota bacterium | reverse complement strand
TCTTGGTAAAATTCAAGATAACACAAATGCTGCTCTGCCATCATACTACAATTTTGTTGAATATGTTTTTCCTGAACCCGATGATGAGGGTTCATGTACCGGGTCAATAAATTCAACTGCCACTATTAATGAGATTTTTTTTTCACAGACACATAGAAAATCTATCAACCATCCATTTCATTTTTTGATAGGTCATAGACCCGCATTATTTCAGTTACATCTAACCGGTTCCGGTCTTTCTCCGGATGTCAAGGTTGAAGGTTTTATGGATGGTGTTTCTCTAGGTGAAAAATGCTTGAGTGGTCCTCAGTATCTTTTTCAAAATACTAATACCGATGTGCCAAATTTTGATGATTATTTCTCTGTCACATTACCAAAAAGTTGGATGAGAGAAAACCTTAATCTTAAGGTAACGGTTGGTTCAGATATCACAAATATTTCATCTGCAGAATTAAAAGTTGGCCCATATACTGAGATGAATTTGATTCAATTTGATTTGGATGTTTTAGATTATAACACTCAAGACCCTTATTTTACTATAATAGATAACTTTATTCAAGAAGTTGCTTCAGCCTTTCCGGCAAGTGTTATACGTTTTGGAAAATTTCCTGAAACAATAAAATTTCCTGAGATCATAGCAAGTAATGGAACAGAACAATTAGTCAGATTAACTAAAATAAGTGATAAAATACCTAATGGAATAACATCAGATGGCTCCATTAACTCAATAGCTCTACAGTTTTTAAAAGGTATTCAACAAAGTACAGGTGATTATTTATCTACATTCTATTTTGGTAATACACTCAATTTAGCTCCAGGAGGATGGGGAGGTAATAAAAACATGGTTAGTATGGATTACGATGATGTATTTGTCCATGAACTCGGACATACTTATGGGCTTCCACACTGGGGTAATTCTTACAAAAAAGAAAATCCATCTCAATGGGATTTTTTGTATCCGTACGGAGGTGATCCTGCTAATTATACCGGAACTAATGGTAACGGTGGTGGGAGAGGCGAATCTTGGAATTTTATCCAACATACGTATGAGTTTATAGATCCAATATGCAAATATGATTGCAGAGGTGTTTCCGGGACAGAAACTTCAGACGCTATGCAAAGAAATAATTTTTGTCTGGAAAAAAGGACTAATGGACCCGGCCCATGGGATGGATTTGGTGATTTTTCAGCTTTAGCTATGCACAGGTTTTTAATAGGATATAGTGAAGCTTACACTGGAAAAGTTAATTATAGGAACAGCCAGGAAGATTTCCAGTTTAAAAAGATTGGAGGTTATCCTACAGTATCATTACAAAATGGAAAAAGAGTTCACTATAGAGATCCTATCCAGCAGCAAAACTCATCAATCATTCCTACAGAAGAGAGATATCCTTGGCCTGGTGAAGAGAAAATTGAGCAGGATGTATATTTAATCTATGGAACAGCTCATGAAAACCAATCTCAGGCAAATATTGTTTATGAACCTATAAAGTACCAGGGAACCTTACCTCCACTTCTTGATCCTACTGACCCTGCTACATTTAGCAGATTAAAGTCAAGCGAAAATTATTGGACATATAGAATAAGATTAGGGTCACCGAAAGATATAACATTGAAAGTAACATATAAAGATGGTGAAGTATTACACTTGATAAACCCAAATCATGGCTATACCAGATATGCTGACTATAGTTGGGGCTATCATATATGGAGAAATGATTTAATGAATTTCTCAATTCCTGTTCCAGGAGATAAAGAAATAATTAAAGTTGAATTATATAATCGTCCTTTTGTATTTGGTAGCTCAAATGATCCTAAAGAAGGTAATATAAACTATCACACTAATATAAATTCTCAGAATTTTATGGATGATGCAACTTTTCAAACAGAATGGATAGCTGATCTTGACTCTGACGGTGTTCTAGATGATATTGATCAGTGTCCTGACACACCAACAGGAGAAACAGTTGATGCTTATGGTTGTTCTGACTCACAAGTAGATTCTGATGAGGATGGTGTTACTGATGATATTGATCAGTGTCCTGACACACCAACAGGAGAAACAGTTGATGCTAATGGTTGTCCGATTCCTTTATTTATTGAATCAAGAACTTTTATAGACAGAATCTACCCTAATCCTACTGATGGTAAACTGATAGTTGAATTAAAAGATAATTATAAGGTAGATAAAGTGGAATTCATTGACTTTAAAGGGAAGATTATAACTCCTCTTAAAGTTGAAAAAAATCAAAATATACTGGATATTAATGTATCTAATCTAAATAATGGAATCTATTTACTGAATATATCAACAAATAAAGAATTTAATAAAGTCAAAGTAATAATAGAGAAATGAGAACAACAATTTTTACAATTTTATGTTTAGTAAGTTTTTTTGGTTTTTCACAAATCAAAACACCTCAGCCAAGTCCAAGTTCAGAATTAGAACAGATGGTTGGTTTGACGGAAATAGGAGTTCAATATAATAGACCTTCAAAAAGGGGAAGAGTCATTTTTGGTGATCTGGTTCCTTTTGGTAAAATATGGAGAACGGGAGCTAATAGTAGCACTAAAATAAGTTTTTCAACTGATGTTGAGATAGATGGTAATAAAATAAAAGAGGGGACCTACTCAATCTTCTCTATACCTGACAAGACGTATTGGGATGTGATTTTATATTCAGATGCTGAATTATGGGCAGTTCCTAAAGACTGGGACGATAAAAAGATTGTATTTAAGTCAAATTATAAGGTTCATAAAGTCAATTCAGGAAATGAATTAGAAACTTTTACCATTTCCATAAATAACGTAACAAATAACTATGCTGATCTTTATATTGGTTGGGATGATACATTTGTTAAAATTAGAATAGATGTACCTAGTCGTCAAATGGTTGATTCTAGTATTGAATCGGTAATGAATGATAACCCAAAAGCTTCTGATTATTATGCTGCTGCTGTATACTACAGGCAAGAAAAAATCAAATTAGATATTGCTCTGAAGTGGATTAACAAGGCAATGGAAATGACAGAAAATCCTAGGTTTTTTCAACTTAGACAACAGTCTTTGATAATGGCTGCAAATGGAAACTATAAAGATGCAGTAGAAGTAGCAAAAAAATCATTGGAACTGTCTATTGAAGCAGATAATCAGGATTATGTTAAGATGAATAATGAATCTATAGATGAATGGTCTAGGAAACGTTAAGATAATTATTAATCAATAAATAAATTAGAATTTTTTCTGGCATGATCAGCTAATGTTTGTAAGGCTTTATAATGATTTTCCATTCCCATATTTGGATATACATAATTAAAGTTTTTATGTCTCCAAAATGACATGGAAGCACCAGCGTATACAGTAAAAGCCTGTAAGGATCTCTTTTCTTCAGGCATTAATGTAATCACTTTCGAATAGCCATGTAGGAGAGATTTAATTTTATCTTTATTTAGTAAATCCTTTTCAGAACACGAGCCAATTATAGCCATTCCCAGATCAAAAACACGAAAATAATATGCAGCTTCCTCAAAATCAATAATTGTTACATCTTGCTTATCTTGGCTTATAATTACGTTATCACAAAAAAGATCACTATGAATTAATGCTTTGGGAAGATTCTTCTTTAAATAGGGCTTGATATATTTTTTAATTTCTTTTATCCAATACTCAAAGGGTGATTCTTTAGCATATTGACTGACTAATTCAAAATGTTCTTGTCCATAATCAATTATTTTTGGTAAATAGCTAGGAGGAGGTGTCTTATGTAGTTTTCCTAAAGATTTTCCAACGGATTCTATTAAATGATTTGGAATGTTATACATAATTTTCCCTTCAATAAAATGTTTAATTAATATGGGTTTTTTATTCCATATAGTAAGAGTTTCCCCATTAGTTGCAGTAAAGGTTTCTGTAGTTTTAAAATTATGTGTTTTAAGATGAGAAAGTAACTTAGTAAGATTACGAGCATGTGAAAATGATTTGTGTTCAAATAGACAAAGCACGTACTGATTATTATTTGTAGTTATCAAATAGTTTGTGTTTTCAGATCCGCCACTTAGCTTTTTCACAGAGTTAAAATTTTTAATACCATATGGTATTAAAATCTGTTTGATATTTTCATTGTTTAAAACGGTATATTCTGGCATTGATTTAACTACTTTGTTTTAAGTGAATAAGTTCCCAATTTTTTTCCATCGTACTTTTTAAAGCATCATAAAGGTTTTTATAATTAAATGTATAGCCTTTTTGATTTAGTAGTTTTGCGTTTTCTATTGATTTATGAGTGGCAGCTTTAGGTAATGATTTATTCTTGCTGATTTTTTCTATAATATTAGGAAACTTTGCTGGATGAGCAGTAGCTAAACAAATTAATGGGTTGTCACTAAGCTTTTCTTTCAATTTGTTTGCTGCGCTTATTGCTACGGCTCCATGTGGGTCTAATAAATATTTTTCTTTTTCATACAGGCTTTTAATAGTACTGATCGTTTCTTTATCATTTACGCTGATTGACAAAAACCCTTCTCTGTATGACTTTTTAGTTTCTGAATCAAATTCTACTTGTCCTGTTTCTTCAAATTGATTCATCCATCCTTTAATTTTTTTTACGTCTCCATTTACACAGAAATACAGATAACGCCAAAAGTTGATAGGGACCAGTATGTCAATGGCAGAAGAAATTGTTTCATGAATAGGTTTTTTGCAAAAAAACCCATTACTAAAGATGCGATTAAGACATTCATTTTTGTTATTAGCTACTATCAATTTATTAACAGGTAACCCCATTTTTTTTGCTAAACCACCTGCACAAAGGTTACCAAACCCACCAGAAGGAACAACCATATTGATTGGTTGACCAATAGATTTGCTAATCTTAAGATATCCATAGAAATAGT
>JAYZHZ010000100.1:0-3397 GCA_036166035.1 Bacteroidota bacterium | reverse complement strand
GTTTGAATTTGATTGTCCCTGTCTTCCAAAAAATTTCCAGTATCAAGAGTAGCTCTTAACCATGGACTATTTATTTCATCTATTATTCTTTTCACGTTTTTGGCTGATATTCCTAGTCCCCAATGATTTTCTAAACCTAATACAACACCACATTTTTCTGCAGTTGGTATACACTTTTCAATAGATTCAATTACCCACGGAAACCCATCATTTTCATTATACCCATCTATGGGTGGTTCAATTCCTTTGTTAGCCATTAAAGCATCGAATGATTCGGAAGTTCCCCATCTCCCAGTATTTATCCTCATGGTAGGAATTCCGAGCTGATAAGCTATCTCTATTTGGTCAATAGTTTTATTTATATTTTCATCTCTATATTCCTTACTTGGATTAAGAAATCCCTGATGTGTAGACAATCCCATTATATCTAGTCCGGCATGAAATGCTTTTTTCTTTAATTTCTGAAGATGTGTATTCTCTGTTGAAGACATTTGGACAAGTAAAAACTCAATGCCATCAAATCCCATCCTTGCTGCTTTTTCTATACAATAACCCATAGTAGGTTTTTTGTCTGCATCAAAATGCCAAAATGAATACGAAGAAACTCCAATCTTATTTCTTCTATAACTATTTGTATTATTATTTACGCATGATGGTATGGCTGATGAAATAGCTATAATTGATGAGTTTTTTATGAAAATTCTTCTATTCATACTATCAATTTAAAGGTTTAATTTTAATATTTTTCCATCTAACCTTAATTCCTCCTCCACTATGTATTTGTAGAGCAATTGAACCATTAGCTTTTCCTATAAGATCATCCTTTAAGTTTATCATTTTAACTCCATTAATCCATGTAGTTACCTCATTGTCCAAAACCTTAACTTTCATATTATTCCATTCACCCATCTTTACGACATTGTCATGAATTTTATCGGGTTTAATCATCCAGCCTCTGCCATAAGACTCGTAAATACCACCACTAAAACTACCTGGAGGAGCAACTTCCACCTGCCATCCAGTTATTTTAGTTCCCTCAATAGTTGATCTAAAAAAAACGCCACTGTTTCCATCTGAAACCTGATTGAAATCAAGAGACAAGATAAAGTTTTTATAAAAATTGTCAGTTGCTAAATAACCATATTCTTCATCGGGACCACTCTCACATATTAACTCACCATCAGAAACATACCATTTTTCGGTTCCATAAATTTTCCATCCATCCAAATTCTTTCCATTAAAGAGTAACATTTGATCTTGAAAACTAAAAAGGAAAGAAATTAAGAGAATAAGTTTTATCATTTCTATAATTTAATTCGAATTATTAATAAATTATAATTTACAAAATTTTAATTTAATGAGACCATACCTCTTATCTGAAACAAACTGGAAGAATATAAATAAGTTTAAGTATGAACTTGCAATACTTCCTTGGGGTGCAACCGAAGCACATAACTATCATCTACCCTACTCAACAGATAATATTCAAGCAGAAAAAATTATTGAAGAATCTGGTAGAATAGCATGGGAAAATGGTTCAAGGTTTATTATTCTACCGACTGTACCATTTGGTGTTAATACCGGCCAAAAAGATATACTATTAGATATTAATTTAAATCCTTCAACCCAATATTCAATTTTAGAGGACGTTATTAGAGTACTCAACAGACAAGGAATTTATAAACTTTTAGTTTTTAATGGTCACGGTGGAAATAACTTCAAAACAATTCTAAGAGAGATTGGACTCAATTACCCAAATATGTTCTTATGTTCTTCCGATTGGTTTAAGTCTTTAGATAAATCTAATTATTTTAAAAATGAAGGAGATCATGCTGATGAGATGGAAACAAGTTTAATGTTATATTTAAAATCAGAATTAGTACTAAATAAAGAAGAATGGGGAGATGGAAAAGAAAACTATATAAAAAGCAAATCACTAAGAGAGGGCTGGACTTGGTTTGAGAGGGAATGGACTAAAGCTTCCAATGACACAGGGATTGGCAATCCTTCAAATTCTTCAAAAGAAAAAGGTGAAAAGTATTTCAATGATGTGGTCAATAAAGTTTCCTCGCTTATAGATGAGTTATGCAGACTCAACCTAAAGAAAATGTATACTAAAAGTTAACATTAAAACTTAAACCAAATACTTCCTTTAACTGAATCTCAGGGATTGCGTTATCATCGTAAAGTAGTTGGAAAAGGATATTTGTAGAAAAATACTGATTTATAATAAATTCAACAGTTAATAAGTAGTCAATATCAATATTAAGAGGATCTTCTAAATAATTTTGAAAAAGATTTAACTTATTTTCTATATGCATATTTTTCATTAATTCTGTCTTATAATAACCTGAAATAATACCACCTGCTTCAAATCTTCCCGTCTTTCCCTTTTCTACACCAAAGTAATTTTCTCCATCAAGCAGGTTTTTAGTAAAAATAGAGTTCACACTAATATATCTACCAGACAAAAGAGCATAATTAAACCATAAATTGTCATCTTTCTTATAAAACATTCCTAACCCGAACTGAGTGTATGAAGGAGACATGAATTTTGTAGTTAAAGTTCTAACTTGAGAGTTTCCAAATCCAGGAGTATATTCATATCCATTTGACCATTGAGTTTTTAAATTAAATGTTGCTGAATAGGACCAATTTCCCTTATTCTTTATTGCAAAAAGAGAAAAAAACTCAAGTCTGTCTTCACTTTTCTTAATATCTTGATTTTGATTTTTAATCAATCCGTATGCACCATCTATTCTGTTTATCCATTCTAAATCTCCATTTTTAACAATAAAATCATAGTCAAGTACAAGTGTTAAAGAAAGATTATTAATTCCACCAGCTATCCAATTTTTATATTGAGACTGATTGATTAACGTAGTTATTTTTCCTTTTGAAGTATAGTATGAACCTGGTGATCTCCATACAGAATCTTCACCAATTTTAAACAAATTACTCGACCATCCTAAATAAGGAAAAAGAAAAATAAATAAGATAAAAATCTTTTTCATAATTAAGCAAAACTATAAATAAATGATTTTTAATAAAAATCGATACTTACTACCAGCTATTATAATGAAAATTTCCAGGTTTATCTAACCTTTCAAAAGTATGTTCCCCAAAAGAATCTCTCTGAGCTTGTATCAAATTCATTGGTAGCCTTGAAGACTTCAGTGCATCAAAATAACTAATTGATGAGAGCAATGCATGTACTGGAATATTATGTTGAATACAGTAAATAGCTACTTTTCTGGCAGAGTTTATGCTGTTTTTTATCAGTAAAGATATATTTTCATCAAAAAGTAAGTTTTCAAGTTTTGGATTTAATTTAAAAGCTTGCATAAAATCTTCAAGTAATCCTGCTCTTATAATACAGCCTCCTCTCCAAATCTTA
>JAYZHZ010000099.1:0-6198 GCA_036166035.1 Bacteroidota bacterium | reverse complement strand
AAACATCAGTTCAAACAATAAAATTAAATTCATCAAAAAGCGAGAGCAATAGACTCTTAATTATTCAAGCTCTTTCTGATGATAAAATTGAGATAGAAAATATATCTATAGCAAACGATACAATAATATTAAAAAACCTGATAGAAACCCCCCCTGAAAAAAACTGGAATATTGAAGATGCAGGAACAAGCATGAGATTTTTAACTTCTTATCTTGCTCTTACTAAAGAAGGCTCTTCAGTTACTGGAACTGAAAGAATGAAAAAAAGACCACTTAAAATTCTAGTAAATGCCCTTAGAGAGTTAGGATCAAAAATTTCTTATCTTCAAGAAGATGGTTATCCTCCAATAAAGATTAATAAAAAAATAAATCAAAAAATAAATTACTTAAATATTAAAGGAAATATTAGCAGTCAATATATATCATCTCTTCTTATGATAGCTCCCAAGCTTAAAAATGGATTAAAAATAAATGTAGAAAATCCTTTTTATAGTAAACCATATGTTTTAATGACTTTGAAGATCATGAAAAAATTTGGTATAAAAAGTTATATCAATAATAACTTGATAAAAATTAAAAGTCAGAAATATTCTGGAGGAAAATATATAATAGAAGCTGACTGGTCCGCAGCAAGCTATTGGTATAGTGTAGTATCAATTAATAAAACAATTGATCAAATTAAACTTGAGGGATTACGAAAAAATTCATTTCAAGGTGATCAAATAATTTCAAAAATTATGTTATTATTTGGTGTAATAACTAAATATGTCAAAGATGGTATAATTATCAAAAAATACAATTCTGAAATCAATTCTATTGAATTAGATTTTAAAGATTGTCCAGATTTAGTTCAAACAGTTCTTGTTATAGCTGCATATAATAAAGTTAAACTTAAAGTTTATGGTGTTGAAAGCTTAAAAATAAAAGAGACAGATAGATTGAAAGCCATGAAAAAAGAATTAGATAAAATAGGATGCAAATTTTATGATAATGGAAAATCTTGGATACTAGATAAAAGAAAAATGGAACTGCCAAGTTCACTTACAATTGATACCTACAAAGATCATAGAATGGCAATGGCATTTGCTCCTCTTTCATCTGAAGTTGACGTATACATTAATGATCCAAATGTTGTAAATAAATCATACCCAACATTCTGGAATGATCTCAAAAAAATTGGATATAAAATTATTTGATATATCTAAAATCTTGTCCTTTTTTAATTGATAAGACTGACTCATACATTAGTTTAATACAGTTTTCAACATCATCTTTATGAACAGTCTCAACGGTAGTATGCATATACTTTAAAGGCAGAGAAATCAAAGCTGAAGCAACACCCTCATTTGAGTAAGCAAAAGCATCTGTATCAGTACCTGTAAATCTTGAAGCAGCCATCAATTGATGAGATATTTTTTTAGTTTTTGCCGTATTAATAAGTAATTTCAAAAGATTGTTCTGGACAGCTGGCCCATAAGTTAGCGCTGGACCTAAACCGGATTTTATATCACCACTTTTTTTCTTGTCATACATTGGTGAATTAGTATCATGAGTAACATCAGTTACAATAGCAACATCCGGACTAATCCTCTCAGCAATCATTTGTGCTCCTCTCAAACCTATTTCTTCTTGAACAGAATTAACAATATACAAGCCAAAATCTAGCTTCTTTTTGTTTTTATAAAGTCTTTTAGCAACTTCTGCAATCATAACCCCTCCCATTCTATTATCAAGAGCTCTTCCCGTATAATATTTTTTATTCAGTACCATCAACTCATCATCAAATGTAATTACACATCCAACATGAATACCTAATTTCTCAACCTCTTTTTTTGAAGAACAACCCACATCAATAAAAATATTTTTTAATGATGGACTTTGTTCAGTTTTTGGATCTCTAACATGAATTGCTGGCCAGCCAAAAACACCCTTTACGATACCTTTATCAGTTTGAATATTTACTCTTTTCGATGGAGCAATCTGATGATCAGAACCCCCATTCCTAATTACATAAATATATCCGTCATCAGTTATGTAATTAACAAACCATGATATTTCATCTGCATGGGCTTCAATAACGACTTTATAATCTGCTTTTGGATTAATAACACCAACAACAGTTCCGTAGGTATCAGATATATATTCATCTACGTATGGTCTTATATAATCTAACCAGATTTTTTGACCTGATGATTCAAAACCAGTAGGTGAATGATTGTTTAAATATTTGAATAGAAAATCTTGACTTTGTTTATCCATTATTATTCATTTTCAATATAAAAAATTTCTTCTGAACTTTTTTTCATAAAATATTCCTCTCTAGCAAATTTTTCTAATAATTCATCATCACTTTCAAATTGATCTTTATCAAGAGATATCTTTTCAATTTCTTCTTTATAAAAGTTCTTTTGAGTGTTTAAATCTGATAGTTTTTTTGATAGTCTATATCTATTTATAAAACCATTAGTATCTATTACTGTCATCCAAACAAGAAATGAAAACAGAAATAAAAAATAGAAGTTTTTAAAAAGGTCTTTTATTTTTTGCATTATCATTACCCAAATATAATTTTTATTTAGAAGGAAATTTTGCTTTATCTCCCAAATCTTCTTCAATCCTAAGAAGTTGATTGTATTTAGCTATTCTATCAGATCTTGACAAAGATCCAGTTTTTATTTGACCAACATTTAATCCCACAGCTATATCAGATATTGTCGTATCTTCAGTTTCTCCTGATCTATGAGAGACAATAGCTGTCCATCCTGATTTTTTTGCTATGTTAATAGCATCAATAGTTTCTGACAAAGTTCCAATTTGATTGGGTTTAATAAGTATTGAATTAGCACTATTATTTTTAATCGCTTTCTTAAGATATTTAGGATTAGTTACTAATAAATCATCTCCCACTATCTGACATTTATCACCTATTTCACTAGTTAAAAGTTTCCACCCATCCCAATCATTCTCATCACAACCATCCTCAATACTATCTATTGGATAGTTTTCAACTAAACTCTTTAAATAACCTACTTGATCTTCAGAATTTCTGATTAAACCACTCTTTCCCTCAAAAATTCTATAATTATATAGTCCATCATTAAAAAATTCAGAAGATGCACAATCCATAGCTATGGTAACTTCATCTCCAATAATAAAACCAGCTTTTTCTATAGATATTAATATTGTTTCTATAGCTTCTTCAGTACCTCCTCTAAAATTCGGAGCGAAACCTCCTTCATCTCCAACAGCTGTACTTAAATTTTTATTTTTAATAATAGATTTTAATGTATGAAAAATCTCTGAACCAAATCTTAATGCCTCATTAAATGATTTTGCTCCTACTGGCCTTATCATAAATTCTTGAAATGCAATAGGAGCATCAGAATGAGAACCTCCATTAATTATATTCATCATAGGTACAGGAAGAAGATGAGCAGAATTACCTCCCAAGTATTTGTATAATGGTTTCTTTGAAAGTATCGCTCCTAAATGAGCAGAGGCAAGAGATACACCAAGAATAGCATTAGCACCTAGATTAGATTTATTACTAGATCCATCTATATCAATAAGTAATTGGTCAATTCCTTTCTGATCAAGACACGAAATACCCATTAATTCATTATCAATAATAGAATTTATATTATTTACTGCTTTGTAAACTGATTTCCCTAAATATGATTTTTTCCCATCTCTGAGTTCTACTGCCTCATTCTCTCCAGTTGATGCACCAGAAGGAACTGAAGCCCTACCATAAACCTTATCAGAATAAACATCAACTTCAACAGTTGGATTACCTCTTGAATCTAGAATCTGTCTACCAACAATTTTTGTTATCTTACTCACCTTTTATAAAATTAATAAAATCGTCAAAGAGATACCTTGAATCATGCGGACCGGGAGAGGATTCTGGATGATATTGTACGGAAAATGCTTTCTTGTCTTTTACTCTTATACCTTCAACTGTATCATCATTTAAATTTATATGAGTCAATTCTAGATTATTAGATTCTTTGATATCATCTATCGAAACTGCGAATCCATGATTCTGAGATGTAACTTCAGATTTACCAGATAATAGATTTTTAACAGGATGATTAATTCCTCTATGACCATTATGTAACTTATATGTGGAAATATCACAGGCTCTTGCTAAGATCTGATGTCCTAAACAAATACCAAATAAAGGTTTGTCATTTTTTAAAATTGCTTTTACCGTATCTACAGCATAATCCATAGAAGCAGGATCACCTGGACCATTTGAGATAAAAAATCCATCTGGTTTCCAAGCATTCATTTTATCAAAACTAGTTTTAGCAGGATAAACCTTACAAATAGCACCTCTATCTTTAAAATTTTCAAGTATTGATTTCTTACAACCTAAATCTAGAACTGCAATTTTTATATTTGAATTTTTGTTGCCATAAATATATTCTTTATTAGTTGTCACCTTAGTTGATAATTCTAAATTAGCCATAGGGGGGACTTTCGTTAACTTTTTTTTAAGGGTATCAATATCAAGAATATCACTAGAAATAATTGAATTCATTGCTCCCTTATCTCTAATATGTTTAACTAGTTTTCTTGTATCAAGATCATAGATTGCAACGGTATTATTTTTAATAAAATAATCTTCTAGACTTTCCTCCGAATCAAATCTACTATAGGTTTCTGAATACTCATTAATAATTACACCATTGATTTGAGGAAAATTACTTTCTTGTTCATTATCAACTGTTCCATAGTTTCCTATGTGGGAGGAAGTATTAATTATAATTTGACCAAAATAAGAAGGATCTGTATATATTTCTTGATAGCCGGTCATTCCTGTATTATAACAAATTTCACCAGTTGCTATACCAATTTTTCCAAGAGAATAACCATTAAAGATAGAACCATCTTCTAAAACAAGAACTGCAGGTTTTCTAGATATTAATCCCATTTTTTCTCAAAAATATATAATAAAAAAGGGATTAAATAAATTTAATCCCTTTAAATTATCAAAATTATAATTAAGTCTATTTTGACTTTTTATCTTTAGTCTTTTTTGATTCTTTTTTCTTTTCGACTTTAACATTTTTTGAACTATTATCTATATTGCTAGAAGAAGATTTTTTTCTTCTCCTCCTTCTTGATTTAGTTTTATTGTCTTTTGTATCAACCAATAATAGAGCATTATAGTCTACCAGTTCAATAACACACATCTCAGCATTATCACCTAATCTATATCCAGTTTTTATTATTCTAGTATACCCTCCAGGCCTACTTGATATCTTTTCTGATATGTTATTAAATAACTCATTAACTGAATCCTTATTTTGAAGATATGAAAAGACAGATCTTCTAGAATGAGTAGTATCAGATTTTGATTTAGTCAATAATGGTTCAACATACTTTCTTAAAGCCTTAGCTTTTGCTAAAGTAGTCTCAATCTTCTTATTTAATATTAAAGAAGATGCCATGTTAGATAGCATTGCCTTTCTATGTGGTGCTTTCCTACTTAAATGATTAAATCTTTTTCCGTGTCTCATTAAAAAATTTAGTCTAAATTATATTTAGTCAAATCCATACCAAAACTTAAGCCTTTATTATCTACTAATTCTTCAAGTTCAGTAAGAGATTTTTTACCAAAATTTCTAAACTTCATCATATCTGAAATCTCAATACTAACTAAATCACCAAGCGTTTTGATATCAGCTGCTTTTAAACAATTATAAGCTCTAACTGATAGATCAAGATCATTCAATGAAGTTTTTAGTAGTTTTCTCATATGAAGCAATTCCTCATCAACAACTTCAATTTCATCAGAATTATCTTCTGCAAATTCCATATCCTTATCAGAAAATAGGAAAAAGTGCTTGATTAATAATTGAGCAGAACCCTTAAGTGCATCCTCTGGATGGATTGAACCGTCAGTTTGGATTTCAAGTATCAATTTTTCAAAATCAGTTTTTTGTTCAACTCTAGTATTTTCAATACTATATTTAACATTTATTATAGGAGTAAAAACTGAATCCATAGAAATAAAATCAACATCTGAAGAAGTAGAACTATTTTCCTCTGATGTCACATACCCTCTACCTTTTTCAACTCTTAATTCTAGTGAAAATTTAACTTTTTTACTTAGAGTACAAATTTCTTGTTCTGGATTTAGTATTTCATATGAACTTGTACCTTTTTCAAGATCTTGACCTGTTATTG
>JAYZHZ010000098.1:0-3556 GCA_036166035.1 Bacteroidota bacterium | reverse complement strand
GTTATGAGGTCATCTTTTGAAGGTTTATAAGACAATTTTCCATTAAAATCATAGAAATTAAATTTTGGTACCCACGGATCTAAATTTTCTATGTCATCATCCGGATCAAACTGATCAAATATTTTATTAAAAAATGACGTTTGCAATATATCAGTGAATGATCTTCTACCTGCAGCGAAAAAACTAAACTTCTTAAGAAATGGAATCTCAACTGATCCAGAGGCACTTAAAAGGTTAGCATTTATTGTTCCTTTAATTTCATTGAAACTACCTACTTTCCCAGTAAGATCAATTACACTTGAGAGTCTGCCCCCATACTTGGAAGGGAATGCCCCCTTATACAATTCAACACTTTTTATTGCATTAGCATTAAAAGAACTAAAAAACCCAAAGAAATGATCTACATTGTAAACTTTAATTCCATCAAGAAGGACTAAATTTTCTTGAGGCTCTCCACCTCTTATATAAAGTCCTGAACCGCTCTCTTGAGTAGCACTAACTCCAGGAAGTAACTGAAGAGATCTAAAAATATCTACCTCTCCTATTGAAGGCATAAGACTAAGCTGTTGGACTGACATCCTATGCTTACTAATCTCAGTACTAGCCTGAAGAAACTTACTAGATTCTGTTGATACAACTACCTCATTTAAAGTTGATGTTAATGGGATGAGACTTATTTCTAAATCACTATCAATTATCTCTTGTGTCAGAGAAATAGATTTTGTCTGGTATCCAACATAACTAGCTTTTAGAATCATTCCTGGCTCAATCTTTCCAATGATTGTAAAGAAACCATTTTCATTTGCACTTGAACCCACTTCAATATCAGCTATATATATGTTTGAGTATGGTAATCTCTCTCCTGAACCATCTTCTTCTATATAACCAGATAAAACAACCTGTGAAAATAAAAAATTACTGTATAAAATAAAGTATAACAGTAAAATGTGTTTTCTCATAAAATAAATTTGAACCAATTTAATCCATCATACTTAAATTACATAATTTATTCCTATTGAGATACTACGACCCATTTCCATAATGCCTAAATTTTTTAATCTTGACAAATGATTATAATAAGACTTATTAAATAGATTTTCCAGATTTATATTTAATTTCAAATCTTTTTTAAATAAACTTAACTTATATTGATATCCAATATCAAACAAAATATAGCCATCCGTTTTACTTTCAAAATAACTTACTTTTTCTTGATTAGCAACAGCATTAATATCAAAAAAGAAACTGTTTTTCCCTTTATCAAATTTGAATTTTTGTTTTAAAGATAAAGGAGGAATTAAAGGTAAATTTTCACCATCTAATTGATCTCCCTTGACATAATCAATTGTTGTAAATGATTCAAACCATTTTAATTTTTCTGGAACTACTTGCAAATAAATTTCACCACCATATAATTTTGCGTCTGATTGTAAATACTCAAAGCTTGGATACTCATCAATAAAATTTCCTGTTGGAGATAAAAAGATATAATCATTGACCTTATTATAAAATAAATCAAAACCAAACCTTAAATCTGATTTAATTAATTCATATGAGAAGTCTACCTGAAAATTTTTTTCTTCAGTTAAGTTTATATTTCCAAGTTCATATTGTGAAGTTCCATGATGAACCCCATCAGAAAACAACTCAGATAAATTGGGAGCTCTATATCCAGAAGAAAAATTTAATCTAAAATTAGAATTATTTTTATCATATTTAATTCCTGTAGATCCAACTAATGACGAAAAATTATATTTTTCATTGTTTACCTCAATATTTCTTGAATCCGTCCTCATTCCAAGAAGAAAATCTAAATCATTAAAATGTAAATGTGAAGTAAAATAAAATCCTAAATCTATTTTCTTAGAGTCAGGAATTAATGTCTCATGACCATAATTTTTGTTTTTTTGAAATATATATATTGACCACCTAACACTATCTCAGCATTATCATTATTTAGCCAATTATATCTATAATCAATTGTTTTACTTTCTAAGAGCATGTCTAAAGATGCCTCTTCATCTTCATCATCATGATCCTCATCATGATGACCGTGTTCTAATCTATTATGTCGATTATAACCTATTCCAAGATTTATTGATGAATTTTCACCTATAAAAAATTCATTTTTCAAACTTATAATAGTAGTATTAGTTTCTTGGTGTGGACTTTCTTCTTCATGATCTTCATCCTCATGGTCTTCATCCTCATGAGAAAATGGCAAATCAAAATTTGAAAAAGTGTTTTGAATTCGTAAATCAGTATTCAAATTAACATTATTGAAACCTAAACCAAATTTCAAATCTCTATCAGTCATCCCAGAATTTTCTATAGTCTCCTCTCCACTTTTAAAATCATCATGATTAACCATATTACCACGAATTAAAAAATTCAATTTATTGGAAGACCACCTGATTCCTAAATTATTAGATAAACCATTTGTGTTTGAATTATAATATGATGTATAATCTGTTGAAAAATTTTTGTTTTTTAGATATTTCTCTGGATTAACATATATAACTCCTCCAATAGCATCTGAACCATAGAGTAAGGATGAAGGCCCTTTAATAATTTCAACTGAGCTTATTCCACTTTGAGATAAACCAAGGCTATGTTCATAACCCCATTGTTGATTTTCATATCTTATCCCATTAGTATAAGTTACAACTCTATTGGTAGAAAGACCCCTAATTACTGGCTTAGATATATGAGCACCTACTTTCAAGAAACTTAATCCAGGTACATCATCAAGAACATCTGATATATTTACCTGTCCATTATTTCTGTAATCATTCAAATCAATTTTATCTACCCTTATAATGTTTTCACTCTGTTTACCATGAAAAGGGACAGAAAAAAGGATTTCATCGAGAAAGGTTGTTTTAATAGAATCATTTATTTTTTTGTACTGTTCTTCTTGCCCAAATGATATAAATGGCATTAGTAATAATATATATTTTTTCATAATTGAATTTAAATTTTATAGTTGATTCAACAGTTTTGTTGATAATGAATTAGTTGTAAAAAATTTATTTAAGAATTAACAACTATTGGGGGGCCTCTTTTTGTAAAAGAAAATTCTATCTCATTAAAGAGATAGATAGAATAAAAAGGTTTAATATTTTTCTCAGAAATTATTTTTTGTTTACTATTATTAGTCTGTAACTGAAAAAAAGTTGACTTATTTAGAGTATTGAAAAGGCAAAAATCACATTCCTCTTTAATGTCATGATGATGAATCCCATCCTCAGTACATACCTCATGGGAATGTCCCATCAATGTGACCGATGAACTTATTATGGTTGGACTTAAAAATAATAATAAGAGTAATAAAGAAATATATTTTCTCATGTATCAAATATATATAATCAAAGTAGTATGAGAAATAAATTAATCATTTAAATTAGTATTTAATGGTTGATTGACCCTTATGATAAATTCAAGAAGAAAATTTCTAAAAAATACGTTTAGTGTTTTTTCAACAACATTTTTAGCTCCTAATTTATTTGCAAAAAATATTGATAAAAGTAATCTGGATATAGGACTACAGATGTAT
>JAYZHZ010000097.1:0-20406 GCA_036166035.1 Bacteroidota bacterium | reverse complement strand
GCAGAGAGGAAGGGATTCGAACCCTCGATACGAATTGCTCCGTATACGCACTTTCCAGGCGCGCGCCTTCGACCACTCGGCCACCTCTCTTTTTAACTAGGCAAATCAAATAAATTAATTGCATTTTGAGAAGTAACTTGACAGACTAAATCCATTGGCAATGAATTAATTTGAGATAATTTCTTACCAATAAAAATCAAGTTTGATGGATTATTTATTTTACCCCTATTAGGCTCAGGTGATAGATAAGGGCTATCTGTTTCTAATAAAATATCTTCTAGATTAATTTTAGAAATTATATTTCTTAAGTCAGAGTTCTTAAAAGTCAATATTCCCCCAATACCAAGTTTAAATCCTAAATCAATTATTTTTTTAGCTTGATTATAACTACCTACAAAACAATGAAAGACACCAGTTAAATTTCTTTTGGAATACCTCTGAACAATTTCAATTGTTTCATCAATTGAATTTCTAGTATGGATTACGATAGGTAAATTGTTGTCAAGTGCAATTTCACATTGCATTTCCATAGCTTTTACCTGATCTTTATAATTTTCTCTACTCCTAAATAAATCAATTCCTATTTCACCTACTGCTACAATAGTAGCATCTAAATATTTAAAAATTTTATTTATTTCCGATTCATAATTTTCAGTTAAATAACAGGGGTGTAAGCCAAGCATTGGATAACAAACATTTTCATATTTTCTACTTATTTGTAACATTGGTTTAATTGTATCAATATTTATATTAGGCATTAATATCTTTTCCACTCTATTATCATGAGATTTTTTTATTACGGAGTCCAATGAATCAGAAAATTGATCTAAATATATATGGGCATGTGAATCTATCAAGAAAGAATTCATATTTGAAATGTTTATTTTGTAGATTTATGATAAGTGAAATTACTAATTAATTTTTCACAATATGATATCTGATAAAATTATTTTGGGACTAGATCCAGGAACAAACTTGATGGGATATGGAGTCATCAAATCAAGTAGCAATAAACTATCATTAATTCAATATGGAGTAATAAAAATGGATAAAGAGAAAAAACACTACAAAAAACTTAAAATCATTTTCCAAAATATTAATGAACTCATTAAAGAATTTAATCCTAATGAAATATCAATAGAGTCTCCTTTTTTCGGAAAAAATGTTCAATCAATGCTAAAACTTGGAAGGGCTCAAGGTGTAGCAATGGTTGCTGGAGCTATAAATAATATCAATATAACTGAATATGCACCCAAAAAAATCAAACAGTCTATAACAGGCAATGGAAATGCTTCAAAAGAACAATTATGTGAAATGGTAAAAAAAATATTAGACATTAAAAATTTTGATGGAAACAAGTTTGATGCAACTGATGCATTAGGTGCTGCAATATGTCATTATCATCAAAAATCGAGTAATCAAACTCCAAAAAAATCATGGAAGAAGTTCATAGATTCAAATCCAGATAAAATAATTTAGTCAAGATTAGATTTAATTCTGCTT
Organism: Bacteroidota bacterium; assembly: GCA_036166035.1. Classification (GTDB taxonomy): domain Bacteria; phylum Bacteroidota; class Bacteroidia; order Cytophagales; family MED-G16; genus MED-G16. Next base: position 18,903 of record JAYZHZ010000097.1, on the reverse strand, counting down.
AATAAATTCTTAAATTCATTTTTAGATAATATTATTTTTTCATTAGTAAAGTTCATATCACCTTCTTGATTAATTGGTATTAAATGCAGATGAGCATGAGGTACTTCAAGACCAATAACTGAGATGCCTATTCTATCACATTCAACAGTTTTTTTTAAAGCTTTTGAAATTCTTTTAGAAAATATCAGAATATCTTCTAGTATTTTATCATCTAAATTAAAAAAATGATCGATTTCTTTTTTTGGTACTATAAGAGAATGACCCATTGTTAAAGGGTTGATATCTAGAAATGCAATAAAATCCTGATTTTCATCAATTATGTATCCAGGAAGCTCTTTGTTTATTATTTTCGTGAAAATTGAAGCCATATTTTATAAAGAGATGTCAATTATTTTAAATTTAATTTTTCCAGAAGGTACATTTACAGATACAATTTCTCCTTTTTTCTTACCTAGCAGCCCCATTCCAATTGGAGATTTGATAGAAATCTTTCCTTCTTGCAGATTTGATTCTTCTTCAGATACTATAGTATATTGAAATTCTTTTTTAAGGTTTAAATTTTCAATCTTTACTTTTGATAATATTGAAACTTTATCTGTATTTATATCAGATTCATCAATTATTCTAGCATTACTAATTGATTCTTCCAATTTTGAAATTTTTAATTCATGTAATCCTTGAGCATCCTTTGCTGCATCATACTCTGCATTTTCTGATAAATCCCCTTTATCTCTGGCCTCAGCTATTTGCTTAGCAATATCTGCTCTACCTTTTGTTTTTAAATGATGTAACTCATCATTTAATTTTTTCAAACCCTCTTTAGTAAAGTACGTTATTTTACTCATGATTATAAAATAAAAAAAACGGATAAATCCGCTTTATTTAATCAAATATAATCAATAATGTCAAATTCCACCTAATAGAATTGCAATGATGAAGTAAATAGCTAAAGCAATCAAATCATTGGTTGTAGTAATAAATGGACCTGATGCAAGTGCAGGATTGAAATTTAACTTGTCAAGTATAATAGGTGTAATAGTTCCCAGTAAAGAAGATACAATTACTATTGAAAACAAAGAAATAGAAACAATATTTGCTGTTTTAGAATATATCTCAAAGTCTAAAAAATTAAAGTAATCAAAAGTTATTAATCCAAAATATACTATTAGAGATAGAATAATACCGTTAAGTATAGAAACCAAAATAACTCTAAATAATCTGTTAGAAACCGGACTTTCAAAAGCACTTGGATTAGAAAGGCTTTGAATTACAAGAGAAGATGATTGAATTCCAACATTTCCTGCAGTAGCCATAATCAATGGTATAAAAAAAGATAAGGATAAAAAAATTTCATTCCCTTTAAAGTAGCTGTTTTCAAATGAACCAAGGAAAAAAGCACCAAAAAGACCTCCTATAATTCCTATTACTAACCAAGGAAGTCTTGCATTAGATAGTTTCCAAATTGAATCATCTTCTTCAACATCAGATGTTATACCAGACATTATTTGTCTTTCTTCTTCAGCTGTTTCAGTAATAACATCTAAAACATCATCGATCGTTATTCTTCCAAGTAATTTGCCTCTTTTATTAATAACTGGAAGAACAGTCAGATCATATTTTTGCATAATTTGAGCTACTTCCTCTTGATTCATTTTTGCATCTACTGAAACAACAAAATCATCAAAAACATCTTTAATTCTCGAATTATCTTTTGCAAGAATAATATCTTTTAGTGAAACTTTTCCTAATAGTTTTCCTTTATCGTCAGTCACATAAACACTATAAATTTTTGAAACATTTTCAGCTTGTTTTTTTATTAAATTTATGCACTGATTAATTTTCCAATTAATGTTACACTTAACCAATTCTTTAGCCATTAACCCACCAGCAACATCCTCATCATATTGCAATAAATCTTTTAGGTTTTTTGACTTTTCTGAATCTGATATGAATGTTATTACATCATTTCTAAATTCTAATTTTAATTCTGATAAAATATCTGCTCCGTCATCTGAATCAATAATCTCAAGATATTTTGCTATCTCTTCAGCTGAATAAATTTTAAGAAAATTCTCTCTAGTATCCTGATCAAGCTCAGATATTATTTTTGCTGATAGCTCAGGATCAATATTATCTAGAACATATTTTGAATTTACAGAGTCAAACTCATATAGTAATTCAGTTATATCAACATAGCTTATATCAATAAAAGCATTTTTAATAAACTTAACATTTGAATTCTGAATTTCAGCTCTTAATTTATCCTTAAATTCATTAGTTAGAGAAAATTTCATTTTGATTTTTTTTGTTTATTTCATTAGTCAACCAGATAAAATCATCAATATCTAGTTGTTCAGCTCTTTTAGAAAATATATTCTTAGATGTAAAATCTTGAGGTAAATTTAGGTTTTTTAAAGAATTTCTCAAGGTTTTTCTTCTATTTTGGAATGAAAGTTTTATAACATTTTTATAAAAAAAATAATTAGTTCCTATATTTTTTGTGTTATTTCTAGTTGCTTTAACAACTGCAGATTGTACTTTTGGTTTCGGTTTAAATTCTTCAGCCCCTATATCAAAAAGATATTCTAAATCATAAAATGTTTGAAGTAAAACTGATAAAATTCCATAAGTCTTATTATTTGGGTTTGAACATATTCTTTCAGCAACTTCTTTCTGAATTAGAATTACAAATTCTGATACGGAGTTTCTGTTTTCTAAAATAGAAAACAAAATTTGTGAAGATATATAGTAAGGGAGATTACTTATTATTGAAAAATTATTACTGAAGATTTTATTCAACTTAACTTTTAGTATGTCACCTTCTATTATTTGAATTTTTTGAAAAGTTGTTTTTAGGTATTCAACACAATCTGGATCAATTTCGGATACTATAAAATTATTAATTTTTTTTTCTAATAAATATTTTGTTAGAACACCCTTTCCGGGACCTATCTCTAAAACATTTTCTCTGGAAGAAAGATTATTAACAATAGTCAGTGCTTTTTTTTCATTAATTAAAAAATGTTGACCAAACTTTTTTTTACTTTTTATTGATAGCATAACAATAATTTGAATGTAAATTTGAAAAAAGAACCCCCTCAAATTAATGAAAAAAGATATCAACAAAAAGTTAATTATTGGCTTTAGTATAGGAGACTATAATGGAATTGGCCCCGAAATACTTCTTAAATCATTCTTAAATAAGAAATTATTTGAAAAATGCATTCCTGTTGTTTTTTGTGACTATGAAATCTTAAATCATTACAAATCTCTCTACAATTATCAGATAAAAATTGAAAAATGTTCAAGTATCAAAAACAAATTAGAAAATAATACAATTTATACCTTCATATCAAAAAAAATAAAATATATAATTAATACAGGAACTCTTGATTCAAATGCAGGTCTATACTCTATAAATTCACTCAAAGAAGTGATTAATTCATTAAAACACAGATCAATCGATGGGTTAGTTACCCTTCCAATAAATAAAATTAATTCTCAAAGTAAAAAATTTAATTTTCCAGGACACACTGAGTATTTACAAAATATATTTGATGCTAAAGATGCCATAATGATAATGCACTCAAAAGAAATGACTATTGGTTTAATCAGTGGTCATATTCCTTTAAGAAAAGTTGTATCTTCTATAAATTCAAGTCACATTCAAAGTAAAATATTAACTTTTATTAATTCTTTAGAAACAGATTTTAATATCAATAATCCTAAAATAGCTATCCTTGGATTAAATCCTCATTGTGGAGAATCAGGCTTATTAGGTAGTGAAGAAATTAAAATAATTATTCCAATCATGAACAAATTAAATAATATAAATAAAAATTTATATGGTCCTTTTCCTGCAGATTCATTTTTTGGTATGAAAAAGTATAAAGATTTTGATGGTATAATTTCATTTTATCATGATCAGGGACTAATTGGATTTAAATCTGTATCCTTTGAAAATGGAGTTAACTATACAGCTGGTCTGCCGTATGTGAGAACATCACCTGATCATTGTACAGCATTTGGAATATCTGGATAAGGCAAAGCAAAAGAAATATCTATTACTGAGTCTATTAATTTAAATATAGAAATTATAAATAATAGAAAATTTTCTAAATAGAACAATAGATAATACTTTTGCATTCAATCATTAAAAAATGGATAAAAAAACCCTTAGAAAATTTGATATCAGGATACAAAGTTTATCTAACAATAAACATAATTTTTCATTTGATTTCAATCAGGAATTATTCGATAATTATTCAAAAGAATTAGATTTTTTTGATTCCAAAGGAAATTGTGAAATTGAATTGATTAAGACAGAAATGATGCTTGATTTTACATTTATGATTGATGGTGAAGTATATTTAAAATGTGATAGAACATTAAAAAAATTTAAATATGAGATGAATACTTCAAAAAAAATACTTTTCAAGTTTGGAGATAAAGACGAAGAAATATCTGATGAAATGATGGTAATAAATAGAAATAAGTCTATTGTAAATGTTTCAAAGTTTATTTACGAGTTTTTTTTATTAAATATTCCAGTAAAAAGATTACATCCATCCTTAAAAAATGAAGATAATATTGATAATTTTGTATATAAAACTAGCACAACAAAAAAAGTTGATCCAAGATTAGATTTGTTAAATAGTTTAAAATAAATAAGATGGCACATCCAAAAAGAAAAACTTCAAAAACAAGGAGAGATAAAAGGAGGACACACTACAAGGCAAATGAAAAAAAATTTGTAATATGTCAGACTACTGGTGAATCTCACCTACCTCATAGGGCATATTGGTATGAAGGTAAATTGTATTACAAAGGAAAGGTTGTATTAGAAAAAGAAGTTTCTGCATAATAATATCTTAGATTTATGCCTTTTAAAAAACATAAAGCTAGCATTACAGGAGTACACGGTTATGTTCCTGATTATGTTCTCACTAATTCTGAACTTGAGAAATTAGTTGATACTACTGATGAATGGATAATTACTAGGACAGGAATTAAAGAAAGAAGAATTTTAAAAGGAGACATGAAAGGGACATCCATTATAGGAACAAAATGTGTTGAAGGACTTCTTAATAAAACCAATACTAAAGCAGAAGAAATCGATTTAATAATATGTGCTACAGTAACCCCCGATATGTTTTTTCCATCAACTGCTAATCTAATTGCAAATAAAGTTGGAGCAATTAATTCATATGGATTTGATATTTCTGCTGCTTGTTCAGGTTTCTTATATGCATTAACAACCGGATCTCAGTTTATTGAAGCGGGTTCACATAAAAAAGTAATTGTTATTGGCGCAGATAAAATGTCTTCAATAATTGATTATGAAGACAGAAAGAATTGCGTTCTATTTGGAGATGGAGGAGGAGCTGTTCTTTTAGAACAATCAAAAGATGATACTGGAATTCAAGACTATATCTTAAAGAGCGATGGCTCAGGTGGAGAAATGTTATGTTTAAAAGCTGGTGGAAGTCTAAAGCCAGCATCACATGAAACAATAAAAAACAAAGAACACTATATCTATCAGGAAGGTTCTTCGGTTTTTAAATTTGCTGTAACTAACATGGCAGATATTTCTGAGGAAATTATGAAAAAAAATAACCTGTCTTCTAATGACATTGCATACCTTGTTCCTCACCAAGCAAATAAAAGAATAATTGATGCGACAGCAAATAGAATGGGAGTAGGACCTGAAAAAGTTTTATTAAATATTGAAAAATATGGAAATACTACTGCGGGAACTATACCCCTTTGTTTATGGGATTTTGAAAAATCATTTAAAAAAGGTGATAATTTAATTTTAGCATCTTTTGGTGGTGGTTTTACATGGGGCTCCTTATATTTAAAATGGTCTTATAACAGTTAACTTATGGCTTCAACAAGTGATATAAAAAATGGTCTTTGTATAGAATATAATGGTAATTTATATTTTGTAACAGAATTTCAACATGTAAAACCAGGCAAAGGACCTGCATTTGTAAGAACTAAATTAAAAAATGTTTTAACCGGAAAAGTTATTGATAATACATTTCCATCCGGTCACAAAATTATTACTGCGAGGGTTGAAAAAAGACAACACCAATTCCTATATAATGACAATTCGGGATACTATTTTATGGATATGTCTTCATACGAGCAAATATCTCTTGAAAAGAACCAAATAGATTTTCCAAATTATCTTATAGATGGAATGGAAGTTGAAATTTCAATTCATACGGAAACTGGAGACGTTTTAGGTTGTGAATTACCGCCTAGTATTGAAACAGAAATAATCTATACTGAACCAGGAGTTAAGGGAGACACAGCAACTAATGCAACAAAATTAGCTAAGATTGAGACTGGTACTGAAATACAAGTTCCATTATTTATTAATGAAAAAGACAAAATAAGAGTTGATATTAAACAAGGTAAATATATTGAGAGAGTAAAATAATATTAAATTTGTTTTATGAAAATTAAAGAAATACAAGATATTATTAACTTCATTAAAAAAACTGATTTAGATGATGTAAGTATCGAGACTGAAAATTATAAAATCAGAGTCAAAAAAAATGATACTTCAATTACCCAAATTAAAGGTAAGAAAGAAAAACCCATTAAGCTTGAATCACCGACAGAAGAGACAAAAGATATTGAAGATGATGATAAGAAAAATATAGAATCAGATAATATAATTATTAAATCTCCGATGATCGGGACATTCTATAGATCTCCTAATCCTGAAAGTGATTCATTTGTTAATGAAGGAGATACTATAAAGCCAGGTAGTACAATATGTATTATAGAAGCTATGAAATTATTTAATGAAATTGAAGCTGAAGTTTCAGGAAAAATTGTTAAGGTATTAGTTAATGATTCTTCTCCAGTAGAATTTGATCAACCATTATTCGAAGTAGATCCTAGTTAAGTTATTACAAATGATTAGAAAGGTACTCATAGCAAATAGAGGTGAAATAGCCTTAAGAGTAATTCGTAGTTGTCAAGAAATGGGAATAAAAACTGTTTCCGTATATTCTACTATAGATAAAGAAAGCCTACATGTTAAGTTTGCTGATGAGGCTGTATGTATTGGACCTGCTATATCCAAAGAGTCTTACCTCAGTATACCAAAAATTATGGCTGCAGCTGAGATAACAAACTCTGACGCAATTCATCCCGGCTATGGATTTTTATCTGAAAATGCTGAATTTTCTAAAATATGTAACGAAAGTGGAATAAAATTCATTGGACCAGACTGGAAAATGATTGAAAAAATGGGTGACAAAGTAACTGCAAAGGAAACTATGAAAAAAGCAGGAATTCCTACAGTACCAGGATCTGATGGGCTAATTGATTCAATAAAAGAAGGAAAAAAATTAGCAAAATCGATTGGCTATCCAATAATATTAAAAGCAACTGCTGGTGGAGGTGGGAAAGGGATGAGAATTGTTAATAATGAAAAAGAGTTTGAGAAGTCATGGAATAGTGCAAAAGCTGAATCTGAAGCTTCTTTTTCAAATTCAGGCCTATACCTCGAAAAATTTATTATCAAACCAAGACATATAGAAATTCAGGTCATGGGTGATCAATATGGAAATGTTAGTCACTTGTCAGAAAGGGATTGTTCAATTCAAAGAAGACATCAAAAATTAATTGAAGAGACACCTTCCCCCTTTGTTGATGAAAATTTGAGAAATAAAATGGGTGAAGCAGCTGTTAAGGCATGTAAATTTATTAAATATGAAGGAGCTGGTACTATTGAATTTTTAGTAGATATAAATAAGAATTTTTATTTTATGGAAATGAATACTAGAATTCAGGTAGAACATGGAATAACAGAAGAAGTAACTGATTATGACCTCATAAAAGAGCAAATAAAAGTGGCAGATGGAGTTAAAGTTTCAGGCAAACACTATTTTCCAAAATTGCATTCTATTGAGTGTAGAATTAATGCTGAAGATCCATCATCAAACTTTAGACCTTGTCCTGGAAAAATAACTGCTCTTCATAAACCTGGAGGTCATGGAGTAAGAGTTGACTCACATATTTATTCAGGGTACGAAATCCCACCAAATTATGACTCAATGATTGCAAAACTAATAGTAAGTCATCAATCAAGAGAAGAAGCTATTGTGAGAATGAAGAGAGCTTTGAAAGAATTTTTTATTGAAGGAGTTGAAACCACAATTCCCTTTCATATTAAAATAATGGATGATGAAAATTTTAAAAAAGGTGTTTTTACAACTAACTTCATGGACACATTTAAATACTAATTTCCTTATCTTTAAATACGACTCCCAATTTCTCCAATTTTTTTAAAACTGGTTCATATATATCCCTATTAAATGGTAAATTAATCCCTCTAAACTTCTTATTAGAAATAATAATATGCTCAATTAAAATTGCAATTGGTAAGCCAACGGTTTTTGCCATTGCTGTATAAATACTGTCCTCTCCCTCTAACTTTAGATATGAAATTATTTTTTTTTCTTTATTATCTTCTTCATAAATAAATGAGTGATACATCGCAATAAGATCAATATCATTTTTGTGCAAAGTCCATTTGTCTTTAAGAATATGTAACAATATTTCCGAACATTTGGATTTTTTCATATAAATTTTTTTATCGGAAAGAAACCCAGACCATTTTATATTTCTAAACTCTCTAGAATTATAATTTATATTAAATCTATTTTTTAATATAACTTTTAAATCATCCAAATCCTTAGCCTTAATTTTATGATTAAAAAAATCATAATATGACATTCTTTCTAAATTTGAAACATATTTAGAATTATCTGTTAGCCCCAAATGAATTAGGGCATTCCATGCTTTACAATATCCGTTATACCTGAGAGTTCCTCTCTTTAAAGTTCTTACATCATCTAGACTATATAATTCTTTATATATTAATGAATTTCTATTTGGATATCCTTCAAACTCACCAGTTTCTGGTATATCAATAAGTGAAAAATCCTGAAATATTTCTTTGTATGGAATAAACTTTTCAATATTATCTTTTAAATAATATGCATTATCACTTCCAGCAAGAATAACATTCATGGGATTCCAAGTAAACTTATACCCCCATGGATTTTCTTTTTCATCATACTTAATTAGACCACCTGTATAGGATTCAAACTCTAAAATTTTTGATTTTGTTCTAAGTTTGTTTATCATTTTCATAGCAGACATATGATCTATTCCTGGATCTAGACCCATCTCCATGAATAAAAAGGAATTGTTATTTCTAAATGTATTATCTAAAGATTTTATTTTTTCATCGAGATAAGATGCTGTAATCATATTTATACCTAGCTCAGAACATATTTTAGCAACTTCAAAATGCAATTGAGGAGGCAATAAACTAACTACAATGTATGAATAATTAAGATTTTCAACCAATTTTATCTTGTCATTAATGTCAATATTGTGATAACTGATATCTTTAAATTCATTAATGTAGATGGGTTCTACATTTGAAATAATGCTTAATGAAATACCTAATTTTGATCTTTGATAATATAAATATCTTATAAGATATGGTGCAGATTTACCTGCACCAAGAATTACTATTTTTTTTGTCATAAATTTGATTCAAATTTAATCAAGTAATATTTTAATTATTTTTTATTTTATATTTTTTATTTAATGAAGCTTATTATAACCGGGGGAAGACAATCAGATTCACCATTATCTTATTTTAATAAGGAATGGAATAATGGAATATTAGGAGTTATATATGAATATGATACCATTAAAAAAACTATTAAAAAAAAAATTGAATACGAAACACCAAAGAAATTTAGACCATCAAAAAACTATAGCATGTCATTCAAAAGTGGCTCTATTTATGATAATAAATTATTTATAACATCACTAACAGAAATTTTAATATATGATCTTTTACAGTATAAACTAATAAATAGAATTTCTCTAAATGTATTCAATGATTTACATCATGTTATATATGTTAAAAATGATTTATTTATTGTTATTACTGGATTAGACTTAGTTGTTAGATATTCGCTAAAACAAAATAAAATTTTAACATATTATAACTGTTTTCCAGAAAAAGATACATGGAAAAGGTTTGATATAAATAAAGATTACAGAAAAATCAATACTACAAAACCACATTTTAGCCATCCTAATCATGTAACATTCTTTGATAATAAATTATTTGTAACAAGATATAAACAACAAGATGTATTGATTTTTTCAAAACAAGGAAAAATTTTGGATAAAATTGATTTAAATGAAGGAATACCACATGATGGTTCAGTTTTCAATAATAATTTCATATATACATCAGTAAATGGTAAAATAATCAAAGTAAATAGCATAGACTTTAATAAAAAGAATGTTATTAATCTAAACAAATTTGAAAAAGATGGGAATTCCCTTGGATGGTGTAGAGGATTTTATCAGTCTAATTCTCATAACTATGTAGGGTTCAGTAGAATTAGACCAACAAAATTTATAGAAAATATAAAATGGCTAGGGAATAAATTAACTGATAAAATCAAACTTAAAATGCCTACTAGAATCGTAATATATAATAGAGATTTTTCTAAAATAATTGAAACAATTAACCTTGAAAAGATAGGAATAAATTGGATATTTAGTATTCTAAAAGTCTAGCCAGACCTTTTAACAATAGTTGAAGAAGCCTGAGCCTTTGGCAAAATAGTAATATCACTAATATTAACATTTTCAGGGCTGTTTATCACATAATTTATAACTTCCGCAATATCCTTTGCTATAAGTGGGTTCATACCATCATAAACAGCTTTAGCTCTTTCCAAATCATTTTTAAACCTTACAAGTGAAAACTCCGTTTTTACTAATCCTGGATTGATTTGAGATACTTTGATATTATAATTATTTAAATCAATTCTCATGCCCTGAGATATAGCATCAACTGCAAATTTAGAAGCACAGTAAACATTTCCCTTCGGATAAACTTCTTTACCAGCTATTGATCCAATATTTATTATATGACCATTTTTATTTTTTACCATATTTTTAATTATCTCTTTAGAGACATATAGAAGCCCCTTCACATTAATATCAATCATTTTATCCCAATCCTCATCATTACCTTCATGAATAAAATCAAAACCATGAGCATTTCCCGCATTATTGATAAGTACATCAATATTTTTCCATTTTTTTGGTAACTTTTTTAGACTATTAGTTACTTCAGACTTATTACTTATATCAAAATCTAATAATTTTATTTTTGTCTCCTTAGATAAAAGATCTGATAATTCCTTTAATCTTTCATATCTTCTTCCACAAAGAATTAAATAAAATTTTTCAGCTAATAATTTAGCTGTTGCCTCTCCTATTCCCGATGATGCTCCAGTTATTAATGCAATTTTTTTAATATTATTTTGGTCCACCTTCAAAAGTAAAGAAAATTGAAATATTGTGAACAATTATTTTATCAATAGGCAAATTATATTCATTGATAACTTTATTTTTAATCATGTTTCTTAATCCCCTTGAATAACGTATCTCAGGTGATAATTTAAATAAAGGAAAGAAAATATCACTTCCAAAACCAATCTCTAATGAAAAATCAAAAGCTCTTAATCCGAGAATATCTTTTCCTGCAGCATCTTTGTTTTTTGCTCCTATTTCAAGGCTTGGTTTAATTCCAGCAATCATAAACATTCTATGGTTCTTTCTTCTCTTGGACTTGTATTTAATTAGTAAAGGTGTTTCTAACAAAGTTGATGGTCTAGTATCAGAAAACACTGTTCCATCAATATAATAATAGTCTAGTCTATACTCTGAAAAAGAAACTTGTAATAACGTACGAAAACTGAAAGGGTATAAAAAATTAAAATCAGATATAAATCCTAATTTAAATCCAGGAATTGATTTAGGATTAATACTGTGTAAATTTTTATAATCTGTACCAGTGAATTCATCTGAATAATTTAATCGATAATATGAAGAATGAACCCCTAACAAAAAACCATAATGAATTTTAGTATCATCATATCCACTTAAATTAAATGATGAGGATTGAGAATATATTTCGTTAAAAGTTAAATTTAATACCAAAAAACTTAATAAAATCTTTTTCATTATTATTACTAAATATAATACCTAAACTTGAAAATTAAATTAAAATTGCAAATAGGATGAAAAGATATGGGAATTAAAAATGCAGAATTTGTCAAAAGCAGCACAAGATTAAAAGAGTGCCCAAAAAATAAATTACCTGAATTCGTGTTTATGGGTAGATCAAACGTTGGAAAATCTTCTCTTATTAATATGCTTGTTAACAATAAAAAGTTATCAAAAACATCTTCTAAACCAGGGAAAACCCAACTTATAAATCATTTTTTAATTAATAGTAATTTTTATTTTGTAGACCTACCGGGTTATGGTTGGGCACAGGTAAGCAAAAGTAAACGAAAAGAATGGGAAAAAATGATTAATAACTACATATTGAATTCCAAAATGATTGTACTAATATTTATTTTGGTTGATGTAAGATTAAAACCACAAAAAATTGATATTGAAAATATAAATTTCATTGGAAAAAACAATTTACCTCTAAATATAATTTTTACTAAATGTGATAAAATCAGTTCCTCATTGATAAATAAAAATATTGATTCATTTTTTATTGAGTTATCAAATTATTGGTCCGAAAAACCAAATTATTTCATTTCATCTTCAAATAAAAATTTAGGAAAAGATGAAATTGAAAAACATATTTTCAGAGTCAACAAGTCTCTTAATTAATTATGAAATATTTTTATAATACAATTATAATTATAAGTGATATTTATCTATATCTAAGTTCAATCTTCTCAAATAAAAACAAAAAAATATTAGAAGGAAGAAAAAAAACTATCAATTATATAAATGAAAAAATTCCCGATTATGAAAAAATAATAATGATACATGTCTCATCAGTTGGTGAATTTGAACAAGCTAAACCTATTATAGAAGAGATTAAAAAAAGTTTTTTACATAAAATTCTAGTAACATATTTTTCTTCATCAGCAGAAACCGCAATTTCAAATTTTAAACATGTTGATTATAATTGTTATTTACCTTCTGATAAAAAATCTTCAATTAAAAAAATATTTGAATTAATTAACCCAAAAGTTATTTTACTAATAAAATATGAGTTCTGGAGAAATCTTATTGTTGAAGCAGAAAAAAAATCCATACCAGTGATTTCTGTTTCTTCAGTTTTTAGAAAAAATCAAATTTATTTTCGATTTTATGGAGGTTTTTTTAAAAAAATATTAAGAAAAGTATCTCTTTTTTTAGTTCAAAATAAAGAATCTCTTGATTTGCTAAAGAAGATTAATATTAATAATGTTAAAATAGTAGGAGATACAAGATATGATAGAGTTATTAAGATTTTTAATCGCTCAAAAAATTATAGTTTAATAGAAGATTTTACAAAAAACAAAAAGACAATAGTTATTGGCAGCTCATGGAAGAGTGATATAGAAGTCCTAAAAAAAGAAATAATAAAAGATCTAACTGAAACTAAATATATTATTGTACCTCATAATATAAATAAGAGTGAAATAAATTATCTGGAAAAACAATTTATAAATGACACAATAAAATATTCAGATCTACCTCAAAAAACTATAAAAAAAAGAATATTGATTATTGATGAATTTGGAATGTTATCATCAATCTATAGATATTCTGATATAGCATTTATAGGAGGGGGGTTCCGAGGAGCAACACATAATACTTTGGAAGCAGCAGTTTGGAATGTTCCTGTAATATATGGCTTAAATAAAAACAATAATAAATTTATTGAAATCAAAAAACTTGAAAAAAACAATATAGGGTTCCCTATTAAAAATGGGAATGAATTTAGACTTCTAATAAGCAGAATGATTAAATATAAAGATATTGGAAAAGGAGGGAATAAATTCATAATTAATAATTCTGGTGCAACAGCTAAAATAATTCATCATATATCTAAAAAATTATAATGAAAGGAATTGTAATTAAATCTTATGGTGATACATGCAAAATAAAAGTTTCCGATTCAATATATAGATGCAAAATAAGAGGCAAGCATAGACTTAAAAATAATTTTTCAAATCCTATCGTTTCAGGAGATTTTGTAGATATTATACTTTCAGGTGAAAAAGGCTATGGAATAATTGAAAAAATTTATGAAAGAAAAAATTATTTTATAAAAAAATCAATAAAAGAAAATAAAGGCCATTTAATAGGGTCTAATATAGACCAAGTTATAATTATCTTTAGCATTAAAAATCCATATACTAAACTTGTCTTCTTAGACAAGTGTCTTTCTGCATCAAAATATTATAAAATAAAACCAATTATATTATTCAATAAAATTGACTTACTAGACTCAAATGAAAAAGAAAGATTGGAGATTATTAATAATGAATATAAAAAATTAGGCTTTTTCTGTATTTCAGTTTCAGCAAAATTTAATATTGGAATGGATAAACTAAAACTAAAATTAAAAAATAAACAATCATTGATATTAGGAAATTCAGGAGTTGGCAAATCAACTATCATAAATAGAATATCTTCTTATTCAAATCAAAAAACTGATTCCCTTTCTTCTAAAACAGGGAGAGGAAAACAAACTACTACTTTTTCAGAAATGTTTAAAATAGATAATAGTACCACTATAATTGATACTCCAGGGTTTAAAGATTTTAATTTTTTTCAAATTGAAAAAAATGATATTAAATATTTATATCCAGAATTTGAAAAAAAATTTAATAATTGCAAGTTCAGTAACTGTACTCATACCAATGAACCTAATTGTTCTATAAAAGATAGCATAGGAAATGATATATGGGAAAGAAGATATAAAAACTATCTATTAATCGTAAGTGAATTTGATTAATTCAATTTTTTAATTTTAATTCTAAAATAAGCCACTAAAATAGTCATTATTGGACTTATTAAACTAAAAAAACAATAGGGTAAATACGTCAATGTTGCCACATTTAAAACAGACGCATGGTATGCACCACATGTATTCCATGGGACTAAAACAGATGTAACAGTTCCACTATCCTCCAATGTTCTGCTTAAATTTTCAGGTGCTAAATTTTTATTTTTATAAATAGCAGAAAACATTCTACCAGGAACAACAATTGACATATACTGATCTGATGCAGTCAAATTAAAAAAGATACATGAACCTGCTGTTGATGTAACAAGAGATCCCGTAGAATTAACCTTCTTTAGAATTATGGCTGCAATTGAATTTAAAAATCCAGCTTTTTCCATTACACCACCAAAAATCATAGCAGAAATTATTAACCATATCGTTCCTAACATACCATACATCCCTGAAGAAGTCAATAATTCATTTACCATATCGCTTGAAGTTGTTATAGTTATTGTGCCATATAATGATTTCATAGTTCCAACAAACAAAGATGTCCATCCAGAGTCTCCAGTTTGAGATATTTCATACACTAAATTTGTTTGAAAAATTAGTGCAAAAATTGAACCAAGAAATACCCCAATAAAAAGAGATGGGACTGCTTGAACCTTTTTATATATTAATAAAATTACAACAAGTGGAACAACAAATAAAACGGGAGATATATAAAACTTATCGTTAATGGAAGACAAAATTATTTCCGTATTGTTTAAGTCTATATCATTAACATTTGTTAATCCCATCAAAATAAAAATAATTAAACATATACCTATAGAGGGTAATGTAGTATACATTAAATACCTAATATGAGAAAATAAATCTCCACCCGCAACAGCAGGAGCTAAATTTGTTGTATCAGAAAGAGGAGACATTTTATCACCAAAATATGCTCCACTCAAAATAGAACCTGCTATTAGTCCTTCAGAAATATTTAAAGCTTTCCCTATACCAATTAGAGCAATTCCTATTGTTGCAGTGGTTGTCCAAGAACTTCCAGTTGCCATCGATACTATTATACTAATAATACAAGCAGCAAATAAAAATATTTTAGGATTTAATATCTGAATACCATAATAGATCATTGCTGGAACTATTCCACTTAACATCCAAGAACCTGCTAAGGACCCAACAAGAAATAAAATTAAAATCGACGGCAGAGAAGAATCGATACTTTTTACAATTCCTTTCTGAATATCTTTCCATTTAAAACCAAGCCGCATAGCAACTAAAGATGCTACAGCAGAAGATAAAATAAGAACTATTTGAATACTTCCAGATAATGCATCTTCCTTAAAGATTGATACATTAATAGATAATAATATAACGAGAAAAATTATTGGAAAAATAGATTCAAAAAAAGAAGGATGTCTGTATTTGATTTTATCCATTTATCAAATTAATAATATTTATTATAAAAAACTGGAAAACTTAATTAAATAAAACTATAATAGCTTTTAAAAAAAGATTGGAAATAAATAATTTGGATATACTAAAACTAATTAATTCTCAAAAAGAGAATTTTCCTCTTGATCAAACGTTTTATGTCAATAAGAAAATATTTGAATTAGATTTAGAAATATTCTTTTTTAATCAATGGATATTTGTTGGTCATGTTTCTCGAATTCCTAAGAAAGGAGATTATTTTTTATTTTCTATAGGTAACGAATCTATAATTATCATAAGAGAAAGCGAAGATAAAGTTAACTGTTTATTCAATGTTTGTAGACATAGAGGTTCTCATATATGTTTAGAGGATGAAGGAAGAGTGAGAAAGCTAATTTGTCCATATCATGCGTGGGGATATGATCTTAAAGGAAATCTAATTAATGCTAAAATGATGGATGAAAATTTTAAGGCAGAAGATTGGAGCCTAAAGAAATGTCACTCAAGAGTATTTGAAGGATTAGTGTTTATTAACTTATCAGAAAATCCATGTTCTTTTAAAGATTTTATTAATCCAATTAAACCCTTTATCAAATTACATGGATTAAGAAGAGCTAAAATAGCAGAAAGAAAAATATATCCAACAAAAGGGAATTGGAAACTAGCTTTAGATAACTTTCATGAATGTTACCACTGCCAACCTTCACATCCAGAATACTGTCATGTTCATAGTAAGGATTATATTCAATCATATGGAGCTGGAAGTAATACTGGACCTGAATCAAGAAAATTTATTCAAAAATTGAAAATTTGGAATAAAAAAGTTAGTGATTTAGGCTATTTAACTGGAGAATATTCAGAAAAAAAATTTTCTGAATTCTTTAGAAGTGCAGAGAGAACGCCATTCAGTAATGGTAAATTGTCAGAAACTAAATCTGGTAAACCTGCATCAATTCTCATGGGAGAATTTAAAGAATATGATGGTGGTTATACAACTATCGGACCTTCACCATTCAATAGTATAATTATGTCAAATGATTTTGCTACAACTTTTACATTTATACCCAGAGGAACTAATAAAACCGATGTTGAGATAATGTGGTTAGTAGATGAAAATGCAATTGAAGGTGTTGATTATAATATTGAAGAGATAACTTGGATGTGGCATGAAACAACCATAGCAGACAAAAGAATAATAGAGAATAATCAGAAAGGAGTCTTATCAAAAAAATATGAACCTGGACCGCTTTCAAAAATGGAGTTAGGATTAAAAAAACTTAAGAAATGGTATTTAAAACATTTGGAAAATAATATAAAAAATAAAACAACTATCTAAGTATTTCTTTAATCATATTGTAAGCATTTGATCCATGGAGTCCCCCTCCAGGATGAGTTGATGGTCCACAAATAAATAAGTTATTAATATGAGTCTTATATTGAGATGAAGAAATTGTTGGCCTCATAAACAAAAACTGATCAAGAGTCATATCACCATGATTAAAATTTCCTTCTGTAATATTCAATGAATTCTCAAAATCTAGAGGAATGAAGAGAGAAGAATTAATAACTATATCTGAAAAGTTTGAAATATATTCATCTAATTTATTAGTTACATTTTTTATAATCTCATCTTTTAAACTTTGATTCCAATTCTTGTTTTTTAAATTATAAGGAATATATTGGATTGATGCAGAAAGAACATGCTTACCATTAGGTGCATATTCCGGGTTAATTAAACTAGGTATACAAAATTCTATACTTGGAGATGATGAAAACATACCATATTTAACCGCATCATATGCTTTTTCCAGATAATTAATAGATGGAGTAATTGAAAATATAGTTTGTAGTTGATCTTGATTAACTCCCTTAATCTTTGGGAGATCTTTCAAAGCAAAATGAATTCTGGCTGTACTTCCTCTATACTTTATATTATTTAATTGAGTCCTTATATTAGGAGAAATATTTTCAATTCCCAACAATTTAATACAAGTATTATTTTGATCTAATCCTGAAATTATATTATGCGCGAGAAATTTTTCTCCATTTTCTAAAGTTACTCCTTCACATATGTTATCATTACAATCTATCGAATAAACCCTTGAATTAGTTTTTATAACCGTTCCATTATCTATAGCCTTTTGTTGAAAAACTTTTGAAAGTGTCTCTGAACCTCCTTTTATAAAATTAGCATCTAAAATATTTGAACCTGAATTTAAATTTTGATGTAAAAAATTTAATACTGTAGCAGCTGAATATGGACCCTGATTTAAGTGATGAATTCCGCTAGCAGAAAGAGTACCTCTTAATAACTTTGATTCAAACCATTCATCTAATAATTCTGGCATCATCATCGGTAATGTTCTCAAAATATCTACAAAACCCTTTGTTCCGTGACTCCACATTGGTTTAATCATACTCTTCATTGAAATGATTTCCCTTAATCCCATGTTTTGAATATTTGGAGGAGTTGTTTCGTAAAGTGGTTTTAAAAAGCTAGTAATTTTAGAAATATATTTAGTAAAATCATTCCACTTTTCGGAATCTGATTTTGAAATTAATGAAATTGATTCAACAGTTTTTTT
>JAYZHZ010000096.1:0-15852 GCA_036166035.1 Bacteroidota bacterium | reverse complement strand
GCTGGTGGAAGTTTAGAAGATAAACTTTCAGTAGCTTTGGATAAATTTTTAGATTCTGTGTCTAAATGCTCTAATGAATTAAATTATTAATAATGAATAAACTCATAATCTTTTCTTTTCTTTTTATAGCCGTGATTATTTCATGTGTAGATAAAGAAAAAACTCAGGAATATAATTCTAGTACAAAATATCTAAAAAATGGACATGGCAGAAAAATTAAAGATGGAGACTTTGTAATATTAAATCTAAAATACTTTGATTATGATGGTAACCTAATGTTTGATGGTCCTGTTGTTCAAAGACGGGATTCATTATGGGAAAACATTCCTTTTCTCAAAGTTATTTCTGGGCTTAATGAAGGCGATAGTGTGTTCTTTCAAATATCTGTGGATGATTTTTTTGGACATATTCCAAATGCCCCAGCCTATCCTGACTCAATTCGTAATGAATTATTTTCTTTCTATTGCGGTGTCAACAATATTATGATAATGGAAGAGTTTGAAACTTTTCAAAGAGAACAAGCTATAAAACAACAAATTGAAATGGAAAAGAACCAAATACAACAATTATCTGTTGATTCAGAATTGATTGATAATTATTTAAAAGATAATGGCATAGATGCTGTTAAGACATCTAGCGGTTTGAGATATGTTATTACGGACAAAGGCACTGGTGAAAATGCTTCATCCGGAGATAGAGTTACAGTACATTATACTGGCATGTTACTAGATGGTACGACTTTTGATTCTTCCGTTGAAAGAGGTGATCCATTCTCTTTTGATCTAGGACAAGGTAGAGTTATTCAAGGTTGGGATGAAGGTCTAACTTATTTTAACAAAGGATCTAAAGGAACAATTTATATACCAAGTTCTCTTGGTTATGGACCTAATGGTGCTGGAGGTGTAATCCCACCAAACGCAGTTTTAATATTTGATATTGAGTTACTTGATTACTAGTTTCATGATTAGAATTCTTTTTCTCTTTTTTAGCTCTTTTTTCTTTTTTTCTTGCTCTGAAGATGTTACCAGTATATCTAGAACAAAACAAGAACAATTAGATCTTGATCTAAAAAGAATTGAAGGATATCTAGAAGAAAATAATTTAACTGGTTTTTCTTCTTTGGAGAATGGTTTGCACTACAAAATTCTTGATGTAGGAAATTCAAAATATCCTGTTAATGGAGATACAATTAGTGTTGACTATGTTGGTCAATTATTAAATGGAGCTGAATTTGATAGAAATAATACTGGCCAACCATTTGAATTTATTCTAGGAGATGGTCAAGTTATTGAGGGATGGGAATTAGGGATTCCTCTAATTGATGAAAATGGTGCTGGAATATTAATTTTACCTTCAGGTTTAGCGTACGGAAAAAATACATCAGGCTCTATACCTGAAAACTCTGTACTTGTTTTCAGAATTAAATTAATTGAAATTAGATAAATGCATAAATATCTATTGATTATATTCATGATTATTATTGCTTCGTGTAGTATAGATGAAGAATATGCTGATGTCTATGACCCAGAACAGGAAAGAATAGATTCTTTAAATCAAAGAAAGACAGATATAGATTTAATTTATTCTTATTTAGATAGGCAAAATATAAATGCTGTTGACACAACTAAAGATGGTGTGTTTTATACTATTATAAACACAGGTGATCAAGAGGTTTTTCCAGAAATTAACGATTTAGTAAGTATTAATATTGCTGGTTATTATACTAACGACTCAATTTTTTTTACAAATGATTCAATAGATCTTGTAATTTTTGATACGAATCAAAAATCATTAGCTGAGAGCATAGGATATTTTGATGAATCTAAATATTATGCTCCAATTGTATATACATATAATGGAATGGGCAGTTTCTTTCCAGTGGTTTCTGATCATGGTTATCTTTCTCAACTATCTTATTTTAAAAGTGCTTTAGGGCATTCATTAAGTAAAATTAGTGAGAGAGGAAAAATTAAAATTTTAATGCCCTCTGGAAACGCTTATGGAAAATCAGGAAATACATCGTCTTCTCCTGAGATTCCAGAAGATGCTATTTTAATTTTTGATATTCATTTGATTAAAATAAGGAAATGAGAGAACTCTGTTTTGTTACAGGTAATCAAAACAAAATAAATGAAGTTCAACTGTTACTAAAAAATTTTACTTTATTGTCACCAAGTGATCTGAATCATTTTGATGAAATTATAGAAACAGAACCTACAATAAGAGGTAATGCATATCTTAAAGCAAGTTTTATTAATAATAAATTTGGTGTTAATTGTTTCTCAGACGATTCAGGTCTATTTATAAAATCACTTGATGGATTACCTGGAGTTAAATCAGCAAGATTTGCTGGGGAGTCTTCAGACGCAAATCAGAATATTGATCTTGTACTAAGAAAACTAGAAAAACATGACGATAGAACAGCGACTTTTGAAACAAGTATTTGTTTGATTTTAAATGGAGAAACAAAATACTTTAATGGAATGGTTTCTGGAAAAATTACTTATGAAAGGATTGGAGAAAAAGGTTTTGGTTATGATCCTATATTTCTCCCTGATGGATATAATAAAACATTTGCTGAATTTTCTATTGATGAAAAAAACCTAATTTCACATAGATCAATTGCTGTAAAAAAACTGATTAATTATTTAAATAATTTAAATTAACTCTTATGATTTTTGGTATTTCAGGATCAAGTGGATCAGGCAAATCATTTGTCGTAAAATATTTAGCTGAAAATTTACCTAAAGATTTGGTTTCTTTAGTATACCAAGATAATTATTATAAAAAAAGAGATGATCAAGAAAAAGACACTAACGGAAAATACAATTTTGACTTACCAACTTCTTTTATAAATGAAGATTTAATTGCTGACATTAAAGCTTTGAGAAAAGGAATTTCAATTTCAAGAGATGAATATAACTTTAATAATCCTAATATTATACCAAAGAAAATTGAAGTCCACCCAAAACCAATAATAATTCTTGAGGGACTTTTTTTATTTAACCTACCTATTTTAACAAAAATTTTAGACAGAAAAATATTTATACACTGTGAAACAGATTTAATGATAGAAAGAAGAATAAAGAGAGATATTACAATTAGAGGTTATGACAAGTCTGACGTTTTATATAAATATGAAAATCATGTAATGCCAGCTTATAATAAGTATATTCTACCCTATAAGAATGATGTTGATTTGGTTATAGATAATAATAAAAATGATTTATCTGGTGCAATTTATGCCCTTAATTATATAAAAAAAGAATATGGCAAAAAAAATAATAAATAATTAGCTACTTAGTTAATTTCCATTTAATTCAATACTTTTGTCAACTAATTTTTGAACATAAATAATGAAAAATAAAGGCTTAATATATTTCCTTACGATAATAGTTTCTTTGCTTTCAATTTATTATCTACAGTTCACGTTTGTATCACAAAGGATACAGGATGAGGCAACAGAAGTTTCTAGAGATTCCAATGGAAATATTGACTTCAAAAAAAAACAAAAATATTTGGATTCTATTTGGAATAAGCCAGTATACAATTTAATAACAGATTTTACTTATAAGGAGATTAAAGAATCAGAACTAAACTTGGGATTAGACCTTCAGGGTGGAATGCATGTTACTCTCGAAGTTTCTCCGGTTGATATTCTTAAAGGATTATCATCAAATAGTCAAGATCCTGATTTTCTTACCGCTATTGAAAAAGCTAAAAATAATATCAAAGGCACACAATTAAACTTTATTTCGGAATTCTATGATGAATTTAGATCTATAGCTCCTCAAAAGAAATTATCAACAATATTTGCTACTGTTTCAAATAGGGGAAGGATTGGGTTTGATACGTCTGATAATGATATAATTGATATTATTAATCAAGAAGTGGAAAGTGCTATAGATAGATCTTTTAATATATTAAGAACAAGGATTGATAGATTTGGAACATCTCAACCTAATATACAGAGACTTCAGGGTTCAGGAAGAATTCAGATTGAGCTACCGGGAGTAGATAATCCTGAAAGAGTTAGAAAATTATTACAAGGTGTTGCAAAATTAGAATTTTGGGAGGTTGCAGAAGCAAATGAAACTGAAGTTTTTCAGACACTTCAAATTATAGATCAATTTGCAGTCACTCAAAATATAATTAATAGTGGTGATGAATCAGATTTAGATGCAGACCAATCTTTAAATCAAAATGATGATTTAGAATCGTTATTATCTGATGATTTAGAAATTTCAGAAGATGATGAAAATATTAGTATTGATTCAGCTAAATCTGAAATATCAAATTCAACCTCACCATTGTTAGGAAACTTAAGATCGGAGTTTGGAGGGTTATTTTATAATCTAGAGGATACCCTATCCATAAATTCTATATTATCTAATGATAAGGTTAAACAACTAATTCCTAATTCTATAAAATTTTTGTGGTCAGTCAAGCCAACTAAAAACACTTCGGACCCTAATGATCAGGTCCTTGAATTATTTGTAATTAAGACTTCTCGAGGAGGCAAAGCACCTCTAACAGGTGAAGTTATTACTGATGCAAGACAGGATTTAGATCAGAGTGCCAGGCCATCAATTTCAATGCAAATGAATTCTAATGGTGCTAAGAATTGGAGAAGGTTAACATCTCTTAATGTTGGTAGAAGAATTGCTATTGTACTTGATAACTTTGTTTATTCTGCTCCATTTGTTCAAAATGAAATTCCTAATGGAAACTCCCAAATCACTGGTGATTTTACTATAGAAGAAGCTCAAGATCTTGCAAATATTCTAAAGGCAGGAACTCTTCCAGCTCCAACAACTATTGTGGAAGATGTAGTAATAGGACCTACTTTGGGTAAAGTTGCTCAGTCTCAGGGCTTCCAGTCAATTATGACGGGACTCGTAATAGTTTTGTTGTTTATGATATTTTATTATTCTGGTGGAGGTTTGGTAGCTAATCTCGCCTTATTCTTCAATATTTTCTTCATTTTAGGAATATTAGCTCAACTTTCAGCTTCTTTAACTCTTCCAGGTATAGCAGGTATAGTCTTGACTATTGGTATGTCAATTGATGCTAATGTCTTAATTTTTGAAAGAATTAAAGAAGAACTAAGAAATGGCGCAAAATTAAAGCAAGCAATATCTAATGGTTATGATAAAGCTTTTACTTCAATTATTGATGCAAACTTCACAACTTTCTTAGTTGGGTTAATTTTATACAATTTAGGTCAAGGACCAGTTAAAGGGTTTGCGGTTACGCTAATAATTGGAATTATTTGCTCTTTCTTTTCTGCGGTTTTTATTACAAGAGTAGTTGTTGAAAGATTTAGTAGAAAAGGAGATAAAAGCCTTTTAAGGTTTTCCTTTCCGTTTTCAAGAAATTTTCTTACTTCTTTAAAAATCAACTTTCTTGGTAGAAGAAAAATAGCATACTATTTTTCGATAGTTTTTATTGGATTAGGTTTAGTCTCTTTAATTATTAAGGGTTTAACACTCGGTGTTGATTTTAAAGGTGGTAGATCATATGTTGTTACTTTTCCATCTTCACAAAATCCAACTGAGATTGAGACAGGACTTCAGGAAGCTTTTAATAATCAGGGAGTTGAAGTAAAAACTTTTGGAGCAGAAAATATTCTTAAAATAACAACATCGTATTTAATAGATGACGATACGGATGATGCAGATGTTAATGTAAAGGATAAATTAATATCGGGTTTGATTGCAATAACTGATCTTGAGTTTTCAGAAGATGACTCTATGGTAGATGAAAATAATTTTACTATATCTAGTTCTTCAAAAGTTGGAGCAACTATTGCAGATGACATTCAGAACTCATCTATCTATTCTGGAGTATTAGCTTTAATTGCAATATTTGTTTATATCCTTATTCGTTTTAGAAAATGGCAGTTTTCAATTGGAGCAGTTATTGCATTATTTCATGACACTTTATTTGTTTTATCTGCTTTCGCTATAGCTAATTTGTTTGGTGTATCTTATGAAGTTGACCAGGTATTTATTGCAGCATTATTAACTATAATAGGCTATTCTATAAATGACACTGTGGTTGTTTTTGATAGGATTAGAGAAAATTTAGGAGTAAAAGCAGGTAGTGAAATTATTCCTGTTGTAAATGAATCTATAAATAAAACTATAAGTAGAACATTAATAACATCTCTCACAACTTTTATAGTTGTATTAGTATTATTTCTTTATGGAGGACCGTCATTAAGTGGTTTCTCTTTTGCTTTGCTTATCGGAATAATTGTGGGAACTTATTCTTCTATTTTTGTCGCAACTCCAGTTTTTGTTGACCTACATAATAAATAGTATTTTTGAAAGATTTTTTAAGAAGAATCATCTAATAAAATAAGAAACCCATATGAACAAAATTATATTATCTTTTTTGTTTTTATTATTTATAAACATTGATGTCTTTTCTCAAAACGATAAAAGAAAAATTTTTGCCAAAAAAGTAGATGAAGAGATTGTATTAGACGGAGAAATGAATGAGCAATTTTGGAAAGATGCCCAGTTATCTAGTGGTTTTGTTCAGTATCGTCCCCGTGACTCAGTATCAGCTGAGTTAGACACTGAGTTTAGAGTAGCATATAGCGATAAATTTTTATACATAATAGCGAAAATGGAAGATATTTCATCAAAAAAATTTATTGTAGGAGATTTAAAGAGAGATTTCCATGGAGGATCGATAGATTATATAGCTTTTCTTTTTGATACTTTTCAGGATGAAACAAACGGATATAATTTTGGTATATCTCCATTTGGTATCCAAAGAGAAGCTTTACTTTCTGATGGTGGAGAGGGAAGTTATAGTATGGGGGGAGGGAGTAGAGGAGGAATGAGTTGGTTTAATATTAACTGGAACACAAAATGGTTTTCAGGAGCTAAAATTTATGAAGAAGGCTATTGGATAGCAGAGTTTAAAATACCATTTAACTCGGTAAGATATAAAGAGGGATCCAAAGTTTGGAATTTTAATTCATATAGAGGAAATAGTAAAATAAATGAGGGTTCTATATGGACAGTAGTTCCTCTTGGCTATTCTCCAGCTAATTTATCTATGACTGGTGAGCTTGAGTTTGAATATCCTCTAAAAAAATCTTCTCAAAACCTAGTTGTGATACCATACGTTTCAGGTTCTGGCATTCGTAACAAAATAAGTGAGCCTGATAGGGATAGTAATTTTGATGCTGGAGTAGACATGAAAATGTCACTGAGTTCTTCCATCAACTTAGACCTAACATTTAATCCTGATTTCTCTCAGGTTGAGGTTGATGAGCAACGTACTAACCTAACTAGGTTTGAACTTTTTTTACCTGAAAAACGAGAGTTTTTTAATGATAATGCTGATCTTTTTTCAAATCTTGGATCTAGAGAATCTAGACCAATGTTCACTAGAAGAATAGGAATTGCTAAAGATAGTACAACTAGTCAATACGTACAGAATCCCATAATTTATGGAGCTAAGCTTTCTGGAAAAATAACGGATGATTTAAGGGTTGGAGTTCTGAATATGCAGACAGCTAGACTAAATTCTAGCGGTATACCATCATACAACTATGGTATGGCAGTCCTAGAAAAAAATATTTTGAAGAATTCAAAAATATCATCATTCTTTATTAATAAGCAATCATTATTTAATAATAAGTCAAATGATTACGTTCACGAATTAGATAAATTTAATAGAGTTTTTGGGATTGAATCTAAACTTCAATCAAATAATACTAGATTCAAATCAGAGTTATACTATCATCATTCCTTTGAAAATATTAATCAGTCACAATCAAATGCATATGGTGCGAACGCATCGTACGAAAAAAGAAACTTTGAATCAAACGTATACTTCTATGGTGTTGGTAAGAATTATAACCCAGAAGTAGGTTTCGTTCCACGTAGGGATTATGTTTTTTTAAGTCCATCATTTAAATATAAGTTCTTACCAGAAAATAGTTCGATAAACTCGCATGGCCCAGGAATTGACTATGAATTTTATAGAAATAAAGTGAATGGATTAACAGACTATGATATTGATCTAGATTATAATTTTTCTTTCAGGTCTGATGCAAGTTTAACTCTGAAAAGTAATATATTATATACAAAATTACTTTACGATTTTGATCCATCTAGATCCGATGGTATTTCTCTTCCAGCATTATCAGAATATAATTATACGAACTATACATTTTATTTTAGGGCATCACAGCGAAAACAATTTTCATTTAGATTTAACGGGAAAGTTGGAGATTTTTTCAATGGTAAAATTAATAATATAGGAGGTACATTGACTTATAAAGTTCCACCTTATCTTAATATAGAAATAGGGAGTCAATATAATAATCTTAAATTTCCTGAGCCATTCTCATCAGCAGAGTTTTTCTCTTTGAACTCTAAGATTAATGTTAGTTTTTCTAAGGATTTATTTTTAAGTACATATCTTCAATATAATAATCAGCTTGATAATATTAATATAAATGCTAGATTTCAATGGAGATTTCAGCCTTTATCAGATATGTTCTTAGTATATACTGACAATTATTTTGCTGAAAATCCGATGTTTATGAAATTAAAAAATAGATCCTTCGCATTTAAAATAAATT
Source organism: Bacteroidota bacterium (assembly GCA_036166035.1). GTDB lineage: Bacteria > Bacteroidota > Bacteroidia > Cytophagales > MED-G16 > MED-G16. The sequence continues at coordinate 7,241 of JAYZHZ010000096.1, read as the reverse complement.
ATTGGATTAATATTTGATCCCAGATTTAGATAGTTGCTTTATTGCTATTAATAATCCAATAAATGATAGTATTGCAGCAAGTAGAAAAGGTGCTCCTGGAAAATAAATACTAGATTGATCACTTGTATAATATGAAAAGAGATTTGTCATTAGTAAAGGACCTATAATTGCAGTTAAGCTAACCAAACTAGTGATTCCTCCTTGAAACTCTCCCTGTTCATCATCAGATATATTATTTGTCATTATTCCTTGTAGAGCTGGCCCAGTTATTCCCCCTAGAGAAAAAGGTATAACAATTGCAAAGATCATCCAGCTTTTATTTGCAAATGCAAATAATGTTAATCCAATGATATAGAATATCATTCCAAAATATACGCTTTTAATATTTCCAATTTTTGGTATTATAATTCTTATAAGGCCACCTTGAACTATTGCTGCCATTAATCCCACAAAACCAAGAGAATATCCTACCCATTTTTCGTTCCAATTAAACTGTTCTATAGTGAAGAATGTCCATGTGCTCTGAGTGGCGTGTTGAGAAATATTAAATAAAACAATACATATTAAAAGTCCAGAAATTATAGGATATTTTTTTAGTGATAATAATGTGCCAACTGGATTTGCTCTTTTTATATCAAATTTTCTTCTATTTTTTAATGGTAATGATTCAGGAAGAATTAGATACCCATATATTACATTAATCAAAGTAAAAATTGCTGCTGCAATAAATGGAATTTTTGTTCCGTATTGGCCTAAAAATCCACCAATTACGGGTCCAAGTATAAAACCTAAACCAAAAGCAGCTCCTATTAATCCAAAATTTTGAGCTTTTTCCTCGGGAGTACTTATATCAGCTATATACGCAGATGCAGTAGTCAAACTTGCCCCCATAATACCTTGAAATATTCTTCCTATAAATAGCCATGTTATTGTTGGAGCTATTGCCATTACCATATAGTTTATTCCGAAGCCAAGTAATGACAATAGAATTATAGATCTTCTTCCGTATTGGTCGCTTAATCCCCCTAAAATCGGGGCAAAAAGAAATTGAAGGGTAGCATATGAAAACATTAACCAACCACTGTATTTAGCAGCTTCACTAATTGAACCATCAATCAAATCAGTTATTAAAGCTGGAATTACTGGTATAATTATTCCAAGACCTGTTATGTCAATGAATATAGTTATAAAAATAAATAAAAGACTGAGATCTTTTTTTTTCATTAGAAGAAGTCAATTTAATCTTTAATTTCTTGAAATAAATATTTTTCTTAATTTACCTTTAAATAAAATAGTTAATGAAAATGCCTAAAAAAACCAACAGAAGAAAATTCATTGAAAAATCAATAATATCATTAACTGGAGCTTCTGCATTTTCATCTTGTATCAAAAGTTCAGAAACCAACAAAAAGAAAAATGTAAATGTAAATTTTAATAAAAATTATAAGTGGAAGATGGTTACAACATGGTCTCCAAATATGCCAGTTTTAGGAGAGGGTTGCAATATGTTTTCGGATTGGGTTTATAAGATGTCTGGTGGCAGATTGGAAATTAAAGTTTATGGCGGAGGTGAGCTAATACCTAGTCTTGAATCTTTTGACGCTGTTAGTAATGGTGCTATCGAAATGGGAAGTGGAGCAGCTTATTATTGGGCAGGAAAAATTCCTTCAGGACAATTTTTCTCTTCTGTTCCTTTTGGGATGAATTCTAAACAAATGAATTCTTGGATAATTTCAGGCGGTGGATATGATCTTTATAGAGAGATTTATAAACCGTTTAATTTAATCCCATATGTAGGTGGAAACACTAGTATGCAAATGGGAGGATGGTTTAATAAAGAGATTAATTCTTTTGATGATTTAAAAGGGTTGAAAATGAGAATACCTGGTTTTGGAGGAAAAGTTCTGTCTAAGGCTGGTGGCACTGCAGTGACTGTAGCTGGTGGAGAAATTTATACTAATCTAGAAAGAGGAGTGATTGATGCTACTGAGTGGATTGGGCCATACCACGACTATCTGATGGGGTTCTATCAGGTTGCAAAATATTATTATTATCCAGGATGGCATGAGCCAGGAGGGGTATTGGAGATGATTATAAATAAGGACAAATTTTCTGAGCTCCCATCTGATTTACAAGAAATCATTGCTAAAGGAATTGAGTCTTTGAATATCTGGATGCAATGCGAATTTGATTCTAAAAACAGTTTTTATCTTAATAAATTATTGAAAGAAGAAAATGTTGAGCTGAGGAAGTTCCCAGATGATGTCTTAAAAACTTTCAAAGAAAAGTCAAGTGAAGTTATTAAGGAGATGATTGATTCTGATTCTAAAAGCAGGAAGATATTTGAAGCATACGAAAAATTTAGAATTTCATTTAAAGATTGGTCTGTTGTTAGTGATAAAATTTATTACGAATTATAATTACTTATAAAGTCGGGAATAATATAAATGTAATCAGGATTAAAGAATAAAAAAATCAGAAATAGTAATTGAATTATTACAAATGGTATTATTCCAATATATATATCTGATGTTTTTATTTCTTTTGGTGAAACACTTTTAAGATAGAAAAGCGAGAATCCAAATGGAGGTGTAAGAAAAGATGTTTGAAGGTTTATAGCTAACATTATTCCCATCCATAATAAATCTATATTTAATGAGACTAGTATTGGGGCTATTACTGGTACTATGATAAAAATAATTTCAATAAAATCAATAAAAAACCCAGCGATAAAAACAATTAATAGGACTAGTATTGTGAACATTTCAGGAGAGAGGTTTGATAGTGTAATTAATTCAACAAGAACTTTGTCTCCTTCTAAACCCCTAAACACAAGCGAAAAAGATGTTGCTCCAAGTAAAATCATAAAAACTATAGACGTAAGTTTCATTGTCTCTGAAGATATAAGATTAAGTTTATTATAGTTTATGCTTCCTTGAACATAACTTAAAAATAGAGCACCGAGTGCTCCAATACCTGCAGCTTCTGTAGGGGAAGCAATTCCCATAAATATTGATCCCAATACGGCAAAAATTAGAAAAAACGGTAGCAGGAATGCATTAATTATGTGTATAGTTTTTGTATTTTTTCTGAAATTATCAACAATTTTTTTAGGCATTGCTGGAACATTTTTAGGATATAAAAATGAAATAAAAGCTACATATGTTATATATAAAAATACGAGTGTAATTCCTGGTAGTAGAGCAGATGTAAATAGATTTCCTACTGATATATTTAATACACTCCCAAGTAAAACTAGTACTACCGATGGAGGTATTATTTGTCCCAATGTTCCAGATGAAGCTATAACTCCTGTTGCTAGTTTGGGGTCATATCCTCTTTTTAGCATTGTTGGTAAACTAATTAATCCCATTGTTACTACAGTCGCACCAACAATTCCAGTTGAAGCTGCAAGCATGCCTCCTACTACAATAACGGAATAGGCTAATCCTCCCCGGATTTTTCCAAATAAGATTGCCATAGTTTCAAGAAGTCTCTCTGCAATGCCAGATTTTTCTAGCGTCAGTCCCATGAAAATAAATAATGGAACAGCTAGTAGCACAAAATTATTCATTATGCCAAAAATTCTGAGAGAGACCAAATAGAAAAAATCGATATCAAAAAAAATTAAACCCGCAATTATTGAAACTCCACCAAGTGTGAGAGCTACTGGATAACCAAACAGAATTAAAATAAATACAGCAAGAAATAATATTAAAGCAACGCTCTCCATTATTAATGTTTTATAATTTTTTTAGATTTTTAATTATCCTAACTATTCCTTGTAATGCCAGTAAAAGGAATGCAAAAGGAATTATTGATTTTATAATAAATCTAAAAGGTAGCCCACCTGGATCGGGGCTTGACTCAAGAATTCTAAAAGAATCTTCTACAAACGGAAGAGAGGTATAGAAGATTACTAATGAGAAAGGCAGTAAAAAAACTATGTCACCGGTCAGGTCAATTATATTTTTATTTTTTTCTGATAGCTTATTGTAAAACACATCTACTCTTACGTGTTCATTTTTTTGGAGTGTATATGCTGAACCAAGAAGAAATATTATTGCAAATAAATGCCACTCCAATTCATACAAAGAAGCTGTTGAAAAATTGAATAAATATCTTAGAAATACATCAAATGAAATTAGTATTACAAGAGCTAAACATAGCCAAGAACAAAGTTGCCCTATTTTTTTTATGATATTCTCAAGAAACATATTTCACGAAAATACATAATTTTTAAATATATGCTTTTAATATCTTTACATGATAAATTAAAAATATTGAAAAAAGATATTAGAAATTTAACTAAAGATCAAATAAAAGAGTTTTGTTTAGATCAAGGAATGAAGGCATATGTCTCCTCACAGGTTTATTCTTGGATATGGAAAAAATTCTCTACTTCTTTTGACGAGATGTCTAATCTATCGATTCAGAATAGAAAAAAATTTAATGATCATTTTGAAATTAATAGTATTGCTACTGATTATGAAGAAAAAAGTAGTGACGGAACAATAAAGATAAGATATAAACTCCATGACGATAATTATGTTGAAGGTGTTTTGATTCCTCAGGGTAACAGGATGACCGCCTGTATATCCTCGCAGGTAGGATGCTCATTAAGCTGTAAGTTTTGTGCTACAGGGACATTAGGGCTAACTAGAAATCTATATGCTTCTGAGATATATGATCAGGTGGTGGATATATCAAAAAAATCTGAAGAAGTATTTGATTTACCCCTTACTAATATTGTATTTATGGGAATGGGAGAGCCATTGTTAAATTATAAGAATGTCAAAAGAGCTATTCACTTTATTACATCAGAAGAAGGCTTACATATGTCACATAAAAGAATTACTCTCTCAACTTCTGGAATTGCAAAAATGATTAGGAGATTAGCAGATGATAGTATTAAAGTTAATTTGGCACTCTCTCTTCATTCAGCATCTGAAGATTTACGAAAAAATTTAATGCCCATAGGGAAATCAAATTCGTTAGTAGAGATAAGAGAAGCGTTAAAATATTACTTTTCTTTGACAAAGAAAAAAGTGACTTATGAATACGTACTCCTTAAAGATGTTAACGATAGTCTACAAGAAGCTGAGGCCCTTTATAAATTTACTAAGCATCTGTATTCCAAAGTTAATTTAATAGAATACAATGCTGTTGATGGGCTTGGATTTAGTAAATCAACATCTGAAAAGACTGAAAAATTTGTAAATTATCTAGAAAAAAAAGGTGTTAATGTTGGTGTCAGAAAAAGCAGGGGTGAAGATATTAATGCAGCTTGTGGACAATTGGCTAATAAGAATTAAAATTTAATTCAAAATATATCGTTATTAAAGTGCATTATTTGTTTATATGCGTGATGTAAATCTTTATATTTGTAGGTTGTATATAGATAAAATGAAAAGATTTTTTTCCTTTTTTATATTAAGCCTTTTTCTTTCTGCAGTAAACCTTTTTGCTCAGACTGAACCAGTTGCCCATTTAGTTGTTGATCAATCTTCTATTGAAGAAGATGGAGGTTCCACAAAACTCAGGATAAATTTAAAGGATGCCTCAGAGAATGCAATGAACGCAACAGTTGTAACTAATGTTGTAATTACCATATCGGGCTCTGCAACCTTGAATACAGATTATTCAATAACAAATGCCACAAATTCTGATGAAAAGATTATAACGATTCCAGTAGGAGCATCATCTGGTTTTCTCACTATTAATGCTATTAATGACTCAGATGTTGAGCCCGAGGAAAATATTAAAGCTGAGATCTCTAGTATTAATGTTGGATCCATTCACGCTATAAATAACGATAGAACAATAAAGATTCTTGATGATGATCTTCTAATATCACTAAAGTTGCAGGCCGGCGATACATCCCTCCTTGAAGAAGCTTCTCCAAAGACGGTTCTGAGAGCTGAAATTAATCAGGCAGTGTCTGAAGATATAGAGGTTCAAGTTGGTATGACGGGTGGAGATGCGATAAATGCCGATGTAAATTTTACGGGAATTGTAAAAATAAATGATGGAGATACCTTTTCTGACTTTGAAATTTATGCCATTGACGATAATGTTTATGAAAGTACAGAGACATTCTATTTAAAAATGACAAACGTTAAATCCGGACCGGGAAGAATAGTTAATGACTCCATAGGATTTTCTATAATTGATAATGATCCTCCTAAAGTATCTTTTACAATAGATAAAACAGAAATTGATGAAGATGGAGGTACTGCAACGCTTACTATAACTCTTAGCAGAGTTTATGATAAGCCATCTACAATTGGATTAAACTATGAAGGTTTAGACTTTAAAGCTGAGAAAGATATTGATTTTTCATCCAACGCATCTGATCAGATAACAATTGCTGCTGGTAATACAACTGCACAATTAACAATAACTGCTATTGATGATAATATACAAGATCCTAATGAAAATATTGTTATTGAATTAAATAACACTTCATCAGATACTCCACCTTCTTCTAATATCAGCTATGAACCAAATAAAGTAACAATAAAAATTAACGATGATGAGAATCCTCCAATAGCAGTAAATGATACTTATAGCGGATCAGATTGTGTAGATGAGGGAGGAGAATTGATAATTAATGATCCGAGTAGAGGTTTACTGGCAAATGATTCCGATCCAGAGGGTACTCCTTTGACAATTGCTCAACAATCATTTCCTCTTGCTGGTATAGTTTCTTGTCCTACTACGGGTCTTCCAGGAATATGTAGTGATGGTACTTTTAGTTACAATCATCAGGGAGATGAGACTCCAAGTGGTTCAGATTCTTTCTCATATAAAATCACTGACGGTGATGGATTTACGGCAACAGGTCAAGTAACTATATGTGTAAATCCGGTAAATGACTGTCCTTTTGTTGATGGGGAAGCCCTAAAAGTTAATGAAGGTGAAGTTAAACAGAGGGATTTAACAGAAGGAGTTCTTGATCCAGAATATACTTTAGGAATTGATTTGGTACTTACTTTTGAAAAAATTTCTGATCCTTCTGTTGGAACACTAACAATTTCACCAGCCGGTATTGCTGAATATACTGCTCCAGCTTTCATAACGGGTTCAGATCCTTTGAACACTAGCTTTGAATATAAGGTAACTGATGGTGGAGGCTGTGTAAAGCAAGATGTTATTGCCATTCAAATCAATAATTCAGTTCCTCAGGCAGTAGCAGATACTTTTACAGTTGGAGTTGGTGGTACGATTAATATTCCTGC
>JAYZHZ010000095.1:0-6285 GCA_036166035.1 Bacteroidota bacterium | reverse complement strand
TATTTGTGATTTTCCTGAAAGTATTAAAGAAAATGATTCTTTCAATTTTGTTATTGATAATGACAAAGAGAACCTTTGTGCTGTATGTTACGCCTACACACCAACACCTGATAAATCTGTTAGTATTTCTGTATTAGATTAAGAAAACAGACCACTCTTCCTTTTGAATTTTTTTTGGATAGTTATAGATTACACAAACTAAATACAAACAACAAAAGAAAGTTTAAATGACTTAGTTTTTAAATTGTTTTATGAGAAAATTAGTTTATATATCAGGGGTATTGGCTTTATGTTGTTTTATATTAAGTGGGATTTTTAAAATTCTTCACCTAATAGGGGCGCCACAGTTACTCTTAAGCAGTGGTGTTTTTTCTTGCCTATTTGTAATATCATTCGGAATTTATAGATTCAACAAAAATTAGTGTTTCTGAACTCTAAACACACTTCCCTTTTGAATTTAGCTTTGATATTTGTAGATTGTAAATATTAAAAATTCAATAAATCTAAAATATATCAAAATGAAAAAAATAATTATATTATCATTACTCTGTATTGTAATTTCTTGTAGTCAAAACCAGCAAAATCCAAATTTTGAAAAAAATGTTGAGCTAGCTAAAAATTGGTTTGCAACATTTACTTCTGAAGACTTGGAAGGTTGTGCTGAAATGATGAGTGAAGATGTTGAATGGAGAAGTTGTTTTTATGGTGCACCCATTATGGATAAAGAAGCAGCAATTGGATACATGAAAGGATGGCAAGATGCAATGGAAAACATAAAATATACACCTGAAAATTACCTTCCGGGAGTTGATCCAGAAACAGGCCAATTGAACGGTAGTGTAAGAACTTATGGTACTTGGACTGGCACGAACACCGAATCAGGAAAAAGTTTTGAAGTATACATGTATCATTATCTTACCTTTAATGAAGAAGGGAAAATTATTAATTCTGGAGATTTTGGAGATGCAACTGGATTAATTATGGCTGTAGCTCCTGATAAAACTGAATAAATATTTAAACGCTTTTAATGTTAAAGGAGTACATTAAAAAAAAATGGCAATGGGTTGATAAAAATCCAAGATTAGCTTCATGGTTAGGTTGGTTTAAAGGTTTAATAACTGGATTATTAGCTTATTATTTTATAGATAATTATTTATGAACTGGTACTTAAAATGTTTTAAACAATATTCAGACTTTAGTGGAAGAGCAAGAAGAACTGAATTTTGGATGTTCAATCTTTTTACATTAATTGTTTTATTTATATGTATTTTTTGTGATGTTTTTTTAGGTTTTGAATCTTTTTATAATGACCCAGAATTTGTTAATGGGCCAATAACTAGTATATATTTCCTTTTTTCATTATTACCTGGATTATCTGTTATTGTTAGAAGGCTTCATGATGTTGGAAAAAGTGGGTGGTTCTATTTTTTAGCTTTAATACCAATAATTGGACCTATTTGGCTTTTTGTTTTACTTGTAACTGACAGTCAACCTGGAGAAAATAAATGGGGACCTAATCCAAAAGTCAAATAAACTACAACCCTACTCCCCTTTTGAATTTTCCCTAGATAGTCGTAGATTGAGTTTATGAAAATTTATATAATATTATTCCTTATACATTTAATTATAAACGAAAACATTTTTGCTCAGGAAAAAAATGAGTTAGCTAATGATCCAATTTCAATTAATTATAATATTGAAAAAATATATGATCATAATAAAATAATTTGGGGGTTTGAATTTATAAACGAAAAGACTATAATTTTTACTGAAAAAAAAGGCAAAATGTATTTGATAAAAGATGGTAAAATTCAGGAAATTTCCGGAATACCTGAAATATACTACATGGGTCAAGGTGGTTTAATGGATATAGAACTTCATCCAAAATTCAACATTAATAATACTATTTTTTTAAGTTTTTCTGAAAGCTCCAACAAAAGTGAAGGGGGTAATACCGCAATAATGAGTGCAATCTTAGACCAAAATAAATTGATAAATAAAAAAATTTTATATAGAGGAAAAGAAAACTCAAAAAAAGGTCAACATTGGGGTTCAAGAATAGAGTTTGATAAAGATGGGTTTCTTTATTTTACAATTGGAGATAGAGGAAACAGAAATTCAAATCCACAAGATTTAAGTCGTGATGGAGGAAAAGTTTACAGAATAAATGAAGATGGATCTATTCCAAAAGACAATCCTTTTGTAAATCAACCTAATGCAATAGATGCTATTTATTCTTACGGACACAGAAACCCTCAAGGAATATTTTTACATCCAGAAACTGGAATGATATGGACTAACGAACATGGTCCAAAAGGTGGTGATGAAATTAATATTATTAGAAAAGGCAAAAACTATGGATGGCCAACAATTACTTATGGAAAAAACTATAATGGTTCAATTATAACTGATCTTAAAGAATTTTATGGGATGGAGCAACCATTATATTATTGGACACCATCAATCGCACCAAGTTGTTTTGAATATATTTCATCAAATAGATATAATGATTGGAAAGGGAACCTCCTTGCAGGATCATTAAGTTTTGGTTATTTAGAACGACTAGTTTTAGATAATCAAAATAAAGTTGTTTATAGGGAAAAAATTGCTAAAGATATTGGCAGAGTTAGGGATGTTGTGGAAAGCCCTGAAGGATTTATTTATTTTTCTGTAGAAAATGAAGGAATTTTTAAATTAGTACCTAAAAAAGATTAATTAAATCTTTAAGGCCCACTTTTTCGAATATTTCTTTCGTTTCTTTTTTTTGCAAGAACTTGTAAATCAACTACTGTGTCTGTCTCATCAACAATTTCAAGACCTAATAATGTTTCAATGATATCTTCTAAAGTAACAATCCCTCTAACTGCTCCGTATTCATCAATTGCAAGTGAAATGTGTTCACGTTTTTTAAGAAGCTTATCAAATAAAAATGGGATTGTAGATTCAAAATAAGTTTTGATAATAGGTCTTTTAATATCACCTAATTTCAGGTTACCTTTTTTTTGAATTAGTTTTTCAAGTAAAGTGTCTTTTAGTACATAATAATTGATATTCTCATTATTTTCAGAATAAATTGGAATTCTTGAAAAAGGCAATTTTTGATTATTGGAATAAAAATTTTTGATAGATGAATTGATGTCAGCTGATTTAATAACTGAAAAAGGAGTCATAATTTCTCTAAGTTTTACATTTTTAAGTTTAACAATATTTTTAATAAAATCTGAATCTTTTTCTTTGATTACTCCCTGTTCTTCAGCAATTTCAGCTAAAGTTGAGATATCCTCTCTTTTAAAAATTGAATGATTTTTTGAGGTACCTATCAGATTTGTAAAGAACTTAAGAATCCATAACAAACCTGAATATCTAAAAAATGGAATTATTGATATTAATATAACAGTACTAACATTTGCAAGTTTATTCCAGTATTTTGCACCTATCGTTTTGGGGATAATTTCTGATAGAACTAAAATTAAAATGGTCATTATTCCTGAAACAAAACCAATTAAAGAATCTTCAGTAATTTCATTACCAAAAAAAGTATAGCTATTATTAATATTTAGTTCAGAATAAGTAATTTTTGCCTGAACACCCACCATAATAGCTCCAACAGTGTGCGCTATAGTATTCAGAGTAAGTATAATTACTAAAGGTTCATCAATTGAATTTTTAAGCTTCTGAAGATTTTTAGCATACTTTTTTCCCTCTTTAATTTTAATTTTAATGAATGTAGGATTTACACTTAACAATACTGCTTCTAAAATGGAACACAGGAATGAAAGAAAAATAGTTAAAAATCCGTAGAGAAATAGTAGTCCCAATTAGTAAATTAATATTATGTGTTTAAATTAATAAATCAATATCTTAATTTGAAATAAAAACGATTTAGTTTACATAAATTTCATAAAATATTGAAAAGACTTAATCATGAAAAGATTTTTGCATATTTTCTTTACAATACTGTTTTCAATAAACTTCTATAGTCAATCACAAAACGAAAACCCCAAATCTTTCGAAGCAATCAAAATTGACTCGGAACAAATAACTCTTGACGGTATACTAGATGAACCATTTTGGGACAATATCATTGGAATAAATGACTTTTTAATGCAAGAACCCATCGAAGGAAGTAAGCCCACTGAAAATACGGTAATTAAAATAGCATATGATCAAAACTATCTTTATATAGGTGCTATATTATATGATTCCAATCCAGAGGGAATCAAATCATTTAAAATGAGAAAAGATTCTCCTTTAAATACTGATGATAGGTTCATGTGGATTCTTGACACATACCTCGATGGAAGAAATGCATATTTTTTTGAAATAAATCCCAAAGGACTAATGGGAGATGGACTACTAACAATCGGTCAAGGGTTAAGCTTAAACAAAAATTGGGATGGCATTTGGAGACCTTGGACTTATATTGGAGATTTCGGCTGGTCTACAGAAATACGTATCCCATTTCACACTTTGAACTTCGATCCAAAAATCAGCACATGGGGGATTAACTTTCAAAGAACTGTGCGAAGAAAAAACGAAGAAATATTATGGTCAGGACACAAAAGAAATCAAGGTATTTTCAGACCTCAAAATGCAGGGAGACTTACAGGTCTTAATGATATTTCACAAGGATTAGGACTTGAAATTGTTGGATATGGGAAAATTCAAGCATCAAAAGTTGAAAAAGATTTAGAAGAAGGATATAATAAGGATGCTAATGTAGATGGAGGAATAAATATCAATTATAATCTCACCCCTAGTCTTAAAGCTTCTGTTACCATAAATACTGACTTTGCTGAAACAGAAGTAGATGATAGAAAAATTAACCTCACAAGATTTCCTATTCGATTTCCCGAAAAAAGAGATTTTTTTTTAGAAGGAGCTAATATCTATCAATTTGCTCCTAGAAGTGGAGTTTACCCCTATTTTTCAAGAAAAATTGGTCTTCAATCTGGAAATCCAATTCCCATTTTATATGGAGGAAGAATCATTGGAAAAATTGGAAAATTAGAAATAGCAGCTCAACAAGTAAAAACAAGAAAAACAGGTTTAGTAAATAGTGAAGATTTTTCTGTTCTTAGAATTAAAAAAAATTTTTTGAAAGAAAGTAACATTGGAATATTATATACCAGGAGACATACCTATAATGGAGAAAAACTTCCAGAGCCTATACAAGATAGAAATACTTTAGGAGTTGATTTAACTTTAAACACATCTTCTTTTCTTTCTAATCAGAATCTTCAATTTCAAGCGTTTGCAATATTTCATAACTCCCCTACTCCCAATAATCTCAGCACAAGCAACTGGGATCGTTCTTCAAGAGGGCTTCGTTTTAATTTTCCGAATAAACCGTGGTCCGGTAGTGTGTCCTATAGAGAATTTGGTAATGCATATAACCCTGCAATTGGATTTTCTAGAAGAAACTCATTTAGAAGAGTCGAACCTAGAATAAATTTTTCCCCTCTTCTAGAAAAAAGTGGACTTATAAGAGAACTTACATGGGAAATTAGTTTTGAGCATCTTATGAGCCTTAGTTGGGAAAAGATGACTCAGAACATTAGACTAACTCCATTATCGGTTCGTCTTGAAAGTGGAGATGAAATATCATATCAGGTAGTTAAAGATTACGAAAAACTTGACTATAATTTTAATATTCTTGGAGACAGCTCTATTATTATTCCCATAGGAAACTATCCGAATTGGTCACATCAAATCGAATTTGAAACAGCTAGTCATAGAAGGATTGTATATGAAATTGAAATTAATACTGGAGGGTTTTGGTCTGGAAATCGTACTGAATATAAAAATAATCTGACTTTAAGACCTTTACAAGGAATTAATTTAAGTATAGGATATATTCATTCTTTAGTAAAATTGAATGAGGGAAATTTTAAAACTAATTTAATTCGTTTTCTAGGTGATTTTGACTTTTCTCCATTTATCTCGTTTTCTTCAAACATTCAATATGATGATGTAAGCAAACAATTAGAAATGAATAATAGATTTAAATATACCATTACACCGGGTTCAGATATTTATTTTGTTTATAACCACAATTGGATTGATCAAACAGAAGGCTTTAAGACTACATCAAATATAGGAGTAAGTAAAATTACCTATACACACAGGTTTTGATTTATTTTTGGATATGTTTAGATTGTAGGTATGAGTGAAGCTGAAATTTCAAACTGGATATTCTGGTTGAAAATTGCTATGGGAACTACAGCAATATTAATTATAGGATTGTTTTTCTATATAATAGAGAAATTAAAAATAAAATAAAAA
>JAYZHZ010000094.1:0-2530 GCA_036166035.1 Bacteroidota bacterium | reverse complement strand
AAAACAAAAAAACAATTTCCCCTTGTTTTCACCTTCTATATACTTGTATACGGGCATAGAAAATTCTGATCTACCCAATCTAAAGTCTAAAGATGCAAAATCTAAAAATCTTTCTGTATTACCAGTTGACGTCGCCATAGTTATAGTATCTATATCTATTTTTTGAGAAACTCTAGCTATCACCTTAAAATTTATATTTGGTTCATAGTACTCGATTACATAGTCTGAATCTTTTAGGGGTGAACCAGAAGATTTGTATAGATAATTTTCTCTGTTTTCTCTAAATTCCTGAATGTTTTTTGAGTATTTTTTGTATTCTTGATTGGAGTTATAAAGGTAATAGAGTATGGAAAGTAGTATAGAAAGTAATATGATTGGTAAGATTCCTTTCATTAAAAGAATCAGTTTATTTCAGAGAATTAACTTTCTTAACCAATTTAGATTTTATATTGGCACCCTTTTTTTTATGAATAATATTGTTTTTTACAAGTTTATCAATCATAGATACAGCTTTAGGTAATGTCTTTTTGGCTGCAGTTTTCTTTGTTTCCTGTTGCAGTTTTTTTATAAATGACTTAGTAGTCTTATGTTGATACTTATTTCTAACCTTCTTAATCTCACTAGATCTAATTCTTTTAATTGCAGATTTATGATTTGCCATATATAATTAATTCGACTGCAAATCTATATTTTTATTTATCATACTCAAATAAACTTATGCATTTTTATAAATCAATTTACTTATTTGAATTGTTTATTGAAATATTTCCTGATCTATCAATTGTTAGTAGTGATTTGGGAAAATCAACTTTGGTTAATCTTGAAATCTCAATTGCAGCTTCATTGTTATGATCTAAAGTTGGAATTCCTAGACCTTTTTGTTTTGCTGATAGTATTTTTCCCCATAAAAATTCACCATCATTATTTATTTTTACTTTAAGTATCGGTGCTAATCCTCTTATTCCCTTTAAATTAAACCTTCCATAAGTAGCAAAATTACCTAGACTATATGCTATAATCCTATTCTTATATAAGTCTATAGCTCTCACTACATGTGGTCCATGGCCAAAAACTAAATCTGCTCCCGCATCTATTATCAGTCTGGAAAATTCATAAGGATTTCCTCTGTCTTCTCCTAAAAAATATTCTCTTTTCCTATTAACTCTATTATATTTTGATCCCTCACCCCCTCCATGGAATGATACTATGACAATATCACAATTCAAATCAAGGTATTTTACTATTTCTACTGCTTTATCATAATTATTTATTTGTAATGTTCCTTTATTTGGAGAAAATGCAGTAAACCCATATCTGATACTATCTTTGGTAAAAATTGAATATGGTGTTTCAATAGTTCCTGAAAAATGTATTTCATTTTCTTCTAATAGTTTTGTTGTATTGTCTCTTCCAATTTTTCCAAAGTCATTAATGTGATTATTTGCTAGACTTAGAATATCAAATCCAGCATTTTTATAATTTTTCACATATTCATCAGGGCTTTTAAATGCATAACATTTTGTTATGTCATTACAATTTTTTATTTCTCCTTCTCCAGATAAAATTGTTCCTTCTAAATTACCAAAAGCTAAGTCAGCTCCCTTAATTATATATTTAACTTCATCAAAAATCTCCGAACCTCCTTTATCTGGTAGATATTTTTCTGATGGATAGTTTGTTCCTATCATCATATCTCCAACAGCTACAATTTCTATGGTTTTATTATTTTGTGCACCTAATTCATTAGAAATAAAGAGATTTAATAGGATTAATTTAATAATAGCATTCATTCAAATAGTAATTATATTAAGTATGAAACATTATCCAAATAACATCTAGTATGCTAAGTAAAAACTATTATTTTAAAAAAAAACCATATTTTATTTGATTTTTTAAATATAAAATCATTTTTTAGCGGTTAAATATAAACTATAAAAATGTATTGGACTTTAGAATTGGTTAATCACTTAGAAGATGCACCTTGGCCTGCTACTAAGGATGAATTGATAGAATTTTCAATAAGGACGGGTGCCCCAGCAGAGGTCACTGAAAATCTTCAAGAACTTGAAGATGATGGAGCTCCTTATGAAAGTATTGAAGAAATTTGGCCTGATTATCCAACTAAAGATGATTTTTTCTTTAATGAAGATGAATATTAATTAAAATATTTTAAATCTTCTTTGTTAGTTATTTTAATGTTTCCCTCTTCTCCTAAAACAAGATTTATTTTGTGTCCAAAGCTTTCAATTAGACTAGCTTCGTCATTGTAATCATCCTCAGCTGATGTTTCAAGGCATTTGATAATATCATTATATTTAAAAACTTGTGGTGTTTGTATTTGAACATATAAAGACCTATCTACAGAAAAATTTTTATTTCCCTCAATTTTTCTTAAGGAATTTGTAGAATTTGTGAATGGTATTGCATTTCCATTTATTTCTGCTTCTTTGAATAGTCTCTCTACAAATTTAGTTGTAGTAAATGGCCTAACTCCATCATGAATTGCAATTAATCCCATTTTTTCTTCAAC
>JAYZHZ010000093.1:0-7949 GCA_036166035.1 Bacteroidota bacterium | reverse complement strand
ACTAATCATAAAAGCGCTATTGTATTATAAGAGCGGAGAGAGGGGGATTCGAACCCCCGGTACGCGTAATTACGTACGACAGTTTAGCAAACTGCTGGTTTAAGCCACTCACCCACCTCTCCTTTATGAATGGCAAATATAATTACATCATTTTCTTCATATAAATTTTTTGAGTTTTTTCTAAATGTGAAAAAGGGTTAAATCCAAACATAAGTTGACCGATAAAAACTACAATTTCATAGTTTTGTGTTTATGAATTTTTTAAAATCTATCGGATATATAGAATTGTCTATAATTATGAGTTTTCTCATACTATACTCAGCATATATATTTAGGATAATCAACATTCGAAAGCAAATAGATGTGAGCTTAAAAAATGTTTTTTTTAAGTTGATATTAAGAACTTTTTATTTTTCATTAATGATAATATCATTATTGGGACCAACTTTTGGAGTTGATAAGGAAGAAATTAAAGTAATTGGAAAAGACATTATGATCTCAGTCGATTTATCTGAATCTATGAATGCAAATGATATTCAACCTTCACGGCTTGAAAAAATAAAATTTGAGATGAAAAAAATAATAGATGAATTTTCATCTGATAGAATAGGTATAGTTATGTTTTCAAGTGAAGCATTTGTACAATGTCCAATGACATATGATAAAAATGCGCTTAATTTATTTACCGAAACTTTGAATACAGGATTAGTACCAAACTCAGGAACTGATTTTGGCCCAGCACTTGAACTATCGCTTTCAAAACTTTCTAATGATGAATCTAAAGCTCAAGATTCAAAATCAAAAGTTATAATATTAATATCAGACGGTGAAGATTTTGGCGATGACACCAATTCATCAATAACAAAAATTAAAGAGTCATCAATAAAACTATTTACAGTTGGTATTGGGACTGAAAAAGGAAGTAAAATATTGAATCGAGATGGGTCATATAAAAAAGATAATAAAGGGATCGAAGTAGTAAGTAGATTGGATTCTAAGTCATTACAGGAAACCGCTGAAAATACTGGTGGCAAATATTTTGAAATCTCTGATAACACAAATCAAGTAGAAGAATTAATCTCTGAAATAAAAAATATTAAAGGTGAAATTATTGATTCTAAAGTTATTGATTTAACAAATAATAAATATTTTTATTTTCTATTTTCTGCATTAATTTTAATGCTTATTGATTTTACTTTCAGTATAAAAATTATATCAATATGAAGTTAGTATTAGTAATATTATCGGTATTCAGCTTAATTATAACAAACAATAAGATTGACGAGATTAATAAATTAACCAAAGATGCAGAAGAATCTTTTTTTAAGGGAGAATACGAAAAATCAATAGATAATTATAAAATACTAATTGATTCATTCGGTTTATCTAATGAAAAAGTATATTTAAACTTAGCGCACTCTTACCTTTTATCAAAAGATACTTTAAAGGCAATTGAAAGTTATAACCATGCCTCACATACTGAAAATAATGAAGTAAAATCTATTGCTTTACAGCAACTAGGAAATATAAATGAGGGAAAAAACAAACTTGAGGAAGCATTGAGCTTTTATAAAAAATCCATATTGGCCGACAACACAAATAATGACTCTAAATTCAACT
This sequence comes from Bacteroidota bacterium, assembly GCA_036166035.1. GTDB lineage: Bacteria > Bacteroidota > Bacteroidia > Cytophagales > MED-G16 > MED-G16. The sequence goes on along the minus strand of JAYZHZ010000093.1, from coordinate 6,329 downwards.
ATGAACTAGTAAAAAAGAAGATTCAAGAAAATCAAAATCAAAATAAAGACAATAAGAAAAATCAAGAAAATAATAAAAATTCTGATAAAAATCAGAACCAAAAATCAAGCAAAAAAAATCAGGAAGAGAATAAAGAAAAAGAAGAAAACAAAAATGATAATGAGCAAAAGAAAAATGATAATCAAAAACAAGAAAAACAAAATGATGGCAAAGAAGAATCTATTGAACAAAAACTCAAGCAAATTAATATGACAAAGAAAAAAGCTGAAATGATTCTTGATGCACTTAATAATAATGAATTTCAGTATATTCAACAATTGAAAAGAAAACCATCAAAGAAATTAGATAAAAATAAACCCGATTGGTAATAATTATGGAAAATGCAATAAAAAACACAAACTTTAATTTTGATTCGTTAATTAAAAAATATACTGGAAAAGTAAGAGATGTTTATCATTTTGAGAAAAAGCTTGTAATGGTAGTTACTGACAGGATAAGTGCCTTTGACTATGTGCTCCCAAAACCTATCCCATTTAAAGGTCAGATTCTTAATCAAATTGCTGAAAAATTTCTTAAGATGACTGAAGACATAGTTCCTAATTGGATAGATTCAGTACCAGACCAAAATGTAACTATAGGAAAAAAATGTGAAACATTTCCTGTTGAAATGGTTATAAGGGGCTACCTAACCGGACATGCTTGGAGAGAATATAAATCAGGTAAAAGATCAATTTGTGGGGTAAGTATGCCGGATGGAATGAAAGAGCATGATAAATTCCCAAAACCTATACTTACACCAACTACTAAAGCTCAAGTCGGACACGATGAGGATATATCGAGAGATGAGATTATATCAACAGGTCTTGTTAGTGAAAAAGATTACTTAAAATTAGAAGAATATACAATTAAACTTTTTGAAAGAGGATCTGAATATGCAAAATCTAAAAATTTACTTTTAGTTGATACAAAATATGAATTTGGAAAGTTTAATGATGAAATAGTATTAATTGATGAGATACATACTCCAGATTCTTCAAGATATTTTTATGCCGACACCTATCAGGAATTACAAGATAATAATAAAGGCCAGAAACAACTGTCTAAAGAATTTGTAAGAGAGTGGTTAATTAAAAATGGATTCCAGGGAAAAGAAGGACAAAAAATTCCAGAAATGAATAATGAAATTATAAACTCTATATCTGATAGATATATAGAACTTTATGAAAGTATAATAGGTGATAAATTTATTAAAAGAGATACTAAAAATATGTTGATTGATATAGAATCCAACATCAAAAATGTCCTATGAATCATTAAATAGTGATGGAATAAAATTAGATTATATGCAAGAATTCACTATTTCAGAAAAAAACAAACTAAATAAAATTTTCATAATTCTTTCTGGATTTTTTATAACTAATGCAATTATTGCTGAAATTCTTGGTACAAAAATTTTTGAAATAACTTTTTATAAAGAATTTAATTTGTCGGTAGGAGTGCTAATTTGGCCTGTCGTTTTTATAACAACAGATATTATTAATGAATACTATGGAAAAAAAGGTGTAAAAAGAATAAGTTATTTTACAATATTGTTGATATCGTATGTCTTCATTATTATATATTTATCAACAAAACTCACACCAAATTCTTATTGGCTAAGCATTAACGAATTAGACAATAAAGGGAATCCATTCAATATTAACTACGCATATAACATTATTTTTTTGCAAAGCACTGGAATAATAATTGGTTCTATTATTGCATTTCTTATCGCTCAACTACTGGATGTGTATGCTTTCCAAAAATTAAAAAGAATTACAAAGGGAAAATATATATGGCTAAGAGCAACTGGATCAACACTTGTATCTCAACTTATAGATAGCTTTGTCGTGTTGATAATTGCTTTCTATTACTTAGCACCAGAAGGAAAATCATGGTCAATATCACAAATTATATCGGTTGGCGTGGATAACTATTCCTTTAAATTCATTATAGCAATAATGATAACTCCTATCATATATCTAGCGCATTATTTAATTGACTCCTATTTAGGTAAATCATTATCAAAAAAAACAAAAGATATTGCACTCAATGTATAATAACATATTTTTTTATATTTGCAAACGATGAAAAACACGTTAAAAATTATTTATAAAATAACAGCATTTATCTTGCTTTTTTTTCTTTTAGGAACACTATCTGTCTATGTTGAATCTATTATTATTGAAAAGAATACTCTCTTATCTATAAATAGTATGATTTCTGAAGATGATTCAGTTTTACTTCAAAATGAAGATAGCAAGAGTTACATTCCAATATTTGCTTCATTATTTACATCTTATTTTGTAGTTTTTATTATAAGATGGACTAAGAAAAAAGAAACTTAATCTTTTCTTATCTCATTAAGAATTATTCCAACTGACACTGAAACATTTAAAGACTCTGCACCACCAAATTTATTAATAGAAACCCAATCGTCAACATATTTTTTCAAGGAGGAATTAATACCATTAGACTCACTGCCAAATAAGACTACTCCTTTTGAAATTTTTTCCTTTTCATTGATACTTTTTCCATTTTTAGTAGAGGTTCCATAAACCTTAATCGAACTTCTTTTAAAAATACTCTCTAAATCCTCATAATATAGATTTACCCTAGTAAAAGATCCCATTGATGCCTGAATAGTTTTAGGATTATATAAATCAACTGTATTTTTTGAGCAAATAATATTTTTTACATTAAACCAATCAGCTATTCTAATTATTGTTCCAAGATTTCCGGGGTCATTAACTGAATCAAGAGCAATAATAATATCATCAAAATTAAGATTATTGATATCATTCTTTTTTGTTTTAGCAACTGAAAATCCAACAATATTATTTTTAAGATTACTTGTTTTTTTTATTTCATTTTCTTCAAGAATATAAATCTTATCTCCTGATAAATAAGAAGAATATTTATCATACGTTTTCTTTGATACAACTGTAAATTCAACATCATAATTTGATTTTAAAACTTCAATAATGCCCTTGATACCTTCAATAACAAAGCAATTTGAATTAAGCCTGTTTTTCTTATAATTTAGTGATTTAACAATTTTAAGTTTAGATTTAGAAATCATTTTCTCAATTTGAATTAAATTTAGTCATATTGTTTGAATACATTGATTCTTTAGATAGAGAGATTACAGTTTTTTTCAACTCTTTCTCCACTGATTTTTTAGATATAATAATGATCCTTATAAGTAATAAGTTCATTTGGATACCATTATATTGTATACTTATAATTTTATTATATAAAATTGACAAAAATAGAATACTTATTAACGTAGTAATATGCATATCTGTAGTTCTATTATCAGATTTTATAACCAGTTCAATAATGAAACCATTTTTTGAAAGATTGAGACCTTGTCATGATTTTGAACTAAAAGAAATAATAAATATAGTTTCAGGTTGTGGAGGAAAATACAGTTTTGCTTCTTCTCATGCATCCACAACTTTTTCTTTAGCGACAATAATTTATTTAATAACTAAAAAGGAGATTAATTTCTTGTTCTTTTGGAGTATAGCAATAGGTTATAGTAGAATTTATTTAGGTGTCCATTTCTTTTTTGATATAATTATTGGATTTTTTGTTGGATTTTTAACTTCATATATATTGTATCGTATAAGCAGAAAAATTGTATTTAATGAAAATTGAGTTCATCTTTTTAATTTTATTTTTATTGTTTTCTTGTTCTAATAATAAAGAAGAGCTACCTATATACGGAAGAAAAAAAATTAGTGAAAGATTAGTTGATGGAAAATTAGTTTATGATACTATTGAACATAGGATTTCAAATTTCTCTTTTTTAAATCAAAATGGACAAATTGTTAACAACAAAACGTTTGAAGGCAGTGTATACATAGCAGATTTTTTCTTTACTTCATGTCCTACTATATGTCCAATAATGAAAAATAATTTGATGGATATCTATAAAATTTTTGAAGGAAATTCTAAAGTCAAGTTTTTGTCTCATACAATTAATCCATCTTATGATAATGTAGACAGATTACATTCATACTCAAATAAATTAGGCATTGACAATAAAATATGGCACTTTGTAACAGGAGACATAGAAAAAATATATGAGATTGCTAAAAATAGTTATATGGTGACTGCTTTAGAGGATTCAGATGAGCCTGGTGGATTCCTACATAGTGGAACATTTTTGTTAGTTGATAGTAAAAGAAGAATAAGAGGTGTCTATGATGGGACTGATAAATCAGAAATGAATAAAATAATTGATGATATTAAAAGATTGTTATAAATCTATTTTTTTATTATCCTATCAACATATTTACCAATAATATCAAACTCAATATTTACAAAATCATTTATTTTTATTTTATTAAAGTTTGTATTTTGATACGTGTGTGGTATTATGGCAACTGAAAAAAATTTATCTTTAATATCAAAACAAGTAAGACTAACTCCATTTATACTTATACTACCCTTCTCAACCAGATACCTTGAAAACTTATCAGAAATTTGAAAAGTAAATATCCAACTATTTGACTCATCTTCTATATTAACACATTTACCTACATCATCAACATGACCCTGAACAATATGTCCATCTATACGTCCATTTATTTTCATACTTCTTTCTAAATTTAACTCTGAACCAATTCTAAGATGAGAAAATTTTGATTTTTGAATAGTCTGATTAACTATGGTCACATTATGTGATTTGTTACTTTTGTTAGTTATAGTAAGACAAACACCATCATGAGAAACACTTTGATCTACTTCTAAATCTTTGCTAATAGAGCTAGAAACTAAAAGATTTATATTATTGCCTTCACTATCTAAAGACTCTACTGTACCAATTGTTTCAATTATTCCTGTAAACATTTAAATTATATATAATATAACTTTGCAAACATAAAAGTTAAATTTGTTACACAAAATTAATTGATGAAAGATAAAATAAAAGAATGTGGTCAGACTAAAACAACTATCAGTGAAATGGTTTTACCAAACCACACAAATAATCTAAATACTCTTTTTGGAGGAAAGCTTATGTATTGGATGGATATGGCAGCGGCAATTTGTGCTCATAAGAACACGCAAAAAACAGCTGTAACAGCTTCAGTTGATAATATAACATTTAAGTCACCAATATATAAAGGAGATATAGTAACAATAAACTCTTTCATAACTAGAGTATTTAATACTTCTATGGAAATTTTTCTTGAAGTATTGTCACAAAACTCTAAAACAAAAAAATCAGTAATTAGTAATAGTGCATTTTTTACATTTGTTACTCTTGATGAAAATGGAAAACCTATAAAATCAATTGAGGTAAAACCTAAGACAGATGAGGAAAAAAAATTATTCGATGGAGCACTAAGGAGAAGACAACTAAGATTGATATTAGCTGGAAAGATGAAACCAGAAGAAGCTGATGAATTAAAATCTATTTTTGATTAAATACCTCATTCAATTTATTATATAAATTTCTGCCTCTTAATTCTATATCTTTAGCAATAATTTTTCCTTCTGGATCTAATAAAAAAGCACTTGGAATTTTATAAATATTATACAAAATTGCTGCTTCAGATTGATAATATTTTAGATCAGAGACATTTATCCATGGGAGTTTATCTTCTTTAATCCCTCTAGCCCAATCATCTTTATTTCTATCAAGCGATACTTGATATACTTCAAACCCTTTGTCTTTGAATTTATAATAATTTTCTAAAATATTAGGATTTTCTTCTCTACAAGGTCTGCACCAAGCTGCCCAAAAATCAAGAAGAACATAATTTCCTCGAAGGGATGATAAGGAAATGGGATCCCCATTAGGATCATTTAAGATAATTTCTGGAGCTATACTACCGACTGAAACAGATTTTATTTTTTTTAATTTATTTTCAAAGTTTATGAAATAAGAATTATACTTTAATTCATTATAATATTTATCATAAATACTCGTCCAAAAGATAATATTTTCATCAATACTTAGATAATCAGAAGTGATCAAAACTGCAAGAGAAATATCTACACTACCAAGATAATCTTTAAGTGATAATTCAAACTGATTTTTTCTAAAAGAAAATTCTTCTCTAACACTATTTATAAGTTGAATATTTTGTTCTTCACTAGCATTTATAAACTGCTCATTTAACTCTCTAATTTCAGATCTATAATTCGTTATTTTATTAGTTATAGATCTTAATATATTGGTATCTGAGGAACCTTGAATTTCATATTTAAATAAAGATTTGGAATCATCTATTAATATTTTTACATCTGAATCATTGATAATTAAGTCTATACTT
>JAYZHZ010000092.1:0-2870 GCA_036166035.1 Bacteroidota bacterium | reverse complement strand
GGAACTTTTACGTCATTAAAAAATATTTGTCTTGTTGAAGAACCTTTAATTCCAAGTTTATCTTCCTCATCATTCATAGTTATACCATCATAAGATCTTTCAATTAAAAATGCAGTTAAAATATTGTCTATATCAATTTTTGCAAAAACAATGTAAAGATCGGCAAACCCACCATTAGAAATCCACATTTTCTGTCCATTTATAATATAATGTTTTTTATCATCTGATAATTTTGCTTTTGATTTAGCTGAATTTGCATCTGATCCTGAATCAGGTTCAGTAAGACAATAAGCCCCCTTAATATCACCAGAAACAAGTCCGTTGAGATATCTTGTTTTCTGATCATCGTTTCCATAGTAGTTTAGAGGCAAAGTAGCAATTCCGGTATGTGCACCATAAGCAGTTGAAAAAGATCCTGTTATACCAACTAAATCGGCAATTAACATGCTTGTGTTGAAGCTCATATTCATCCCACCATAATCTTCGTGAATAGATAAACCAAGTAAACCTAAGTCACCAGCTTTTTTTATTAGTGAAGGCATAATCTCTGGATGTTTTCCGCTATCAATCTTACCAGTTAATGGAATAACTTCTTTTTCAAGAAAATCATTACAGGAATCAGCCATCATTCTTTGCTCTTCATTAAAATCTTCTGGAATAAAGATATGTTCGAAGTGAATATCTTTTAATAGAAATTCTCCTCCAATAACTGAATTAGCATCAATGGTGGTTTTGTTTTTCATTACTACATCTTTAAATTTCTCAAATCTACTGGAACTACTTTAGAAACACCTTGTTCAGGCATAGTAATTCCATAAATAACATCTGCATTGTTCATTGTTCTCTTATTATGAGTAACGATGATAAACTGAGATGTGTTTGAAAATTTATTAACAATTTTGTTAAACTTATCAATATTTGCATCATCTAGAGGAGCATCGACCTCATCAAAAACACAAAAGGGGGCTGGCTTTAAAAGATATATAGCGAATAGCAAAGATGTTGCTGTTAATGTTTTTTCACCACCAGAAAGCTGATTTATTGTTAAAGGTTTTTTTCCTTTTGGTTTAGCCATTATCTCAATAGATGAATCCAGAGGGTTTTCTTCATCGTTTATAACTAAATCACAATCATCGTCTTCTGTAAATAAGGATCTGAATACAGTCTTAAAATTGTTTTTAATTTTTTCAAAGGAATTTAAGAAAGATTCTTTTGCAACTTTATCAATTTCTTCTATTGTTTTAATTAGTGAGTCCTTTGCTTCATTTAGATCATTTTTTTCTTTTGTTATAAATTCATGTCTCTCTTTAATTTCATCATAAGCTTCCATCGCAAGAGGATTAATTTGACCTATTTTTTCTATCTTATCTTTCAACTTATCTCTTCTTTTTATAACTTTTTCGAGGGAATTAGTTTCAAATATTTTATTATCAGTTTTGCATTTTTTTAATTCTAAGTCAAACTCAACAGATATTCTCTGCTCTACAGAATTTAATTCTATTTCATTATTATATATGTTAGTTTTTAGCTCATCAATTAAATTTATATTGATATCTTTTTTGTTTTGTAATTCTTTAATAGAAGAGTCATCAAGATCAATTGTTGATTTTAATTTATAATATTCATCTTCAAACTTTTCAAGATCAATCTCAGAATTATTTTTCTCATCATACAATTTTATCAATAAATTATCTTTAGAGTCTGATTCACTGTCTAATGAATTAATTTCTTTTTCAGATTTTAAAAGCAATTTAATATTGTCTTCAATCCTTTGGTTGTTGGATTTAAAAGTTACAGATTTATAATCAACTTCTTTTTTAAGAGATTCTATCTTATTTTTTAGATTATTGAAGAGTATTTCATTTTTTGATAGATCTTTTGATTTGTCTGTAAATAATTTATTTATCCTAATTATCTCCTTATTTTCTGTCTTAAATAAACTCTCAATTATTTCAATAGCATTTTTTAAGGATGTGATTTCATTATCTAGTGATATGACTTTATTTAGAATTTTTTTTCTATCAATATTTTCAAGATTAATTAAACCCTCTAACTGATTTCTTTTGTTGAGAAGTGAATCAATGTTATGAGTTAATTCTCTAAAATGATCTTCTACTTCCTTTATATCCGAAATTTTAACATTCTTATCCTTAAGTTTTTCTTCATATTCCAAATATTCCTCTTTTGTTTTATCAAGATTTGTGATAATTTTTTTAAATTCTTTTTCAAGAGATCTCATTTCTTTTTTGATACTGGTGATAGAAAACTCAGATCTCTTGTTACTTTCTTTATCAAATTTTATTCTTTTCTTTAAGTCTTCAACTTTCTCAATTAACATTTTAGTTTTTTGAGCTTTTATTCTTTTAGACTCCTCATAATTTCTAATTCTATCAAGAATTTTATTCAGCGACTCTTGTTTTTTAATTAATTTTTTTTCGTAGGGTATAAGAGAAGCTTTCGCAGATTCTAAAGATGAATTTTTTTTGGCTAACTCAGTTATTACTTTGGTATTTTCATCTTCAATAAGAGAAAGTTTTTTTCTTTGTTTATCTAAAGAATTTATAGCTTTTTCAGATGTTTTCAACGCAATATTTATGCTTAAATTCTTGTATTCATCTTTGTATTTATAATATCTCTCAGTCTGTTTTGCCTGTCTTTTAAGTGATCTTAAATTTTTCTCTATTTCATAAATAAGGTCTTCAACTCTATCTAAGTCTGATTCGGTTTGTTTGATTTTGTTGAATGTTTCTTTTTTTCTTTTTCTAAATTTTGATATACCAGCAGCTTCTTCAAATAAAATAAGCCTTGAATTGTTTTTATCATTTAAAATATTATCAACCATTGACAATTCAATTATTGCATAATTATTA
>JAYZHZ010000091.1:0-2901 GCA_036166035.1 Bacteroidota bacterium | reverse complement strand
AGATTTTCATCATCAGTAAACTTTCAAACAAACTCATACAATCAAAATAAAAATCTTGTATATTCTAATTTTAATGAGAGTATTAATGCTCAGTTTAATTCAAATATCTCTTATTCAAAGACATTTAAAGGTTCTCCATTTAATTTCTCTGCAAACCTAAGACATTCCCAAAATGTTCAAACAAAAAAAGTAAATCTTACTCTGCCTGACATAAGTTATAATATGAGTAGAATATATCCATTCAAAAATGTTGGTAAGCTTGGGAAAAGTGCTCTTGGAAAGCTAAGTATTAGTCATAGATTTACAGGAAAGATTGATTTAAGTAATGGTTCAGTTGGAAGTTCTTTTAGCGGAATTAATGTAATTAATTCATCAAATAATTTTTCTGAACAGATAGAATTTAATTTCGAAAATATCAACTCAATTTTAGATAGATCAAAAATTGGGGGTAAACATACAATTCCAATCTCAACGTCATTTAATCTCTTAAAATACTTTACAGTAAGCCCTAGCATTAATTATAATGAGATATGGTATTTCAAAAAACTAAATTATACATACAATGAAATAGAAAATGGAATAGAGATAGACACAACAAATGCATTCTCAAGAGCATGGTCATATAGTTCAGCTTTTTCGATGTCAACAAGAATTTATGGTACAGTTTTTTTCAAAAAAGGAAAAATTAAGGCTATAAGACACGTTATATCACCGGAAATTTCATTCTCATTTAGTCCAGATTTTACTAAACCAAAATATGGATATTATGACAATGTACAGATTAACGAAACTGGAGAAACCAAGTTATTAAGTAAATATGAGAATTTTCTCTATGGTACACCTAGGATAGGAAGTTCTGCATCTATGAACTTCTATGTAGGAAATAATCTTGAGATGAAAGTTTTAGATAAGAATGATACCATTAGTGGGACGAAGAAAATAAAGATATTTGAGAATTTATCTTTCTCAAGTAGTTATAATTTCTTAGCTGACTCATTTAACTTGAATCCAATACGGTTTAATACTAGAACATCTTTCTTTAAGAGACTAATAAATTTAAGTGTTTCAGGTAATATAGACCCTTATTCATACAAACTTGATAGTATAAGTGAGTTATCCAATGGAACAAAAATGGTATACCAAAGAAGGATTAACGAAATGGCATTTAAAAATAATCAAGGAATTGGATCATTAGCGTTTATAAATATCGCACTTGGCTTTAGGTTTTCAGCAAAAGATTTTAAAGGTGATACAAAAGAAGAAGAGAAAGAATCTACATTTGGAACCAGACAAGAAATTGATTATATAAATTCTAATATTGTGGAATATATTGATTTTAATGTTCCATGGTCATTGAATGCAAGCTATAATTTAAATAGAAGAAAAATTGGTTTTAGAGATCCAACTATAACACAGACACTAACATTATCAGGAGATCTAAGTCTTTCAGAAAAAACCAAATTATCTTTTAGGTCAGGATATGATTTTAAAAATAAAATGTTTACTCAGACAAGTATTAATGCAACAAGAGACCTTCACTGCTGGAGGATAAATTTCAGTTGGGTTCCTTTCGGAAGATTCCAGTCATATAACATATCTATAAATGCTGTATCTGCACTTCTTCAGGATTTAAAACTTGAGAAAAGGAGCAGATTCTTTGATAATCTCTAAGAGTTCTCCGGTTTCATCTGTGGGAAAAATAAAACGTCTTGAATGGAGTCTGAGTTTGTCATTAACATTGTTAGTCTATCAATACCAATACCAATCCCTGCTGTTGGTGGCATTCCATATTCTAGAGCAGTTAGGTAATCCTCATCCAGTACCATAGCTTCTTCATCACCCTTAATACCCAGCTTTACCTGGTCCTCAAATCTTTGTCTTTGATCAAGAGGATCATTTATTTCGGAAAAAGCATTGCATATTTCTTTTCCATTACATATTAACTCAAACCTTTCAACCAAACCATCTTTAGATCTGTGTTTTTTGGCGAGTGGTGACATTTCTATGGGATAATCTGTAATATATGTAGGCTGAATTAATTGAGGTTCACACTTTTCCCCAAAAATTTCATCAATAAGTTTTCCTCTACCCATTGACTTGTTAGTCTTAATCTTTAACTCTTTACACATCTTTCTCAAATCGGATTCATTCATCTCAGAGACATCAATTGATGTAAATTTCTTTATTGCCTCGTACATAGTATACCTCTCCCACTTCTTACCAAAGTCAATTTTATTATCTCCACATGAAATTTTTGTTGAACCATTTACTTTTTTTACTATTCTCCTGAACATATCTTCAACGAAATCCATCATCCACAAATAATCTTTATATGCGACATAAAATTCACATTGTGTAAATTCTGGATTATGAAATCTTGACATTCCCTCGTTTCTAAAGTCTTTAGCAAACTCAAAAACACCATCAAATCCACCAACTATCAGCCTCTTAAGGTATAATTCATTAGCTATCCTAAGATATAGAGGTATATCCAAAGTGTTATGATAGGTTTTAAATGGTCTGGCAGCAGCTCCGCCATAAATTGGTTGAAGTATAGGAGTTTCAACTTCTAAAAAATTATTTTCATTTAAAATATTTCTTATTTCATTAACGATAATTGATCTCTTTACAAAAATATCTCTAGACTCAGGGTTCACTATTAAATCAATGTATCTTCTTCTGTATTTTAACTCTTTATTGCTGAAAACATCGTGCTTTGTAGATTCACCCTTATCGTCAGTAGTCTCTTTAACCACCGGAAGAGGTCTGACAGATTTTGAAAGCACTTTAAGTTCTTTAACGTGAATCGTTACCTCACCCATCTTAGTTATAAAAGTATACCCTCTAACTCCAATAATATCCCCAAGGTCTAGTTTCTTCTTAAATACAGTATTGTAAAGG
>JAYZHZ010000090.1:0-5296 GCA_036166035.1 Bacteroidota bacterium | reverse complement strand
AAAAAAATGTAAGAGATTACAGAGATGAAAAAGAAGTAATCTTAATCTCTGATATTTCAGAGTTACTCTATGAGGTTATAAAAGATGAAGACATTCCTTTTGTTTTTGAAAAAGTAGGAAATACTTTCAGAAACTTTCTTATCGATGAGTTTCAAGACACAAGCTTTTTTCAATGGAAAAATTTTAAATCTCTTATTAAAGAGTCACTTTCTTCTGGTGATGAGAATATTATTGTTGGAGATATAAAACAAAGCATTTACAGGTGGAGAGGTTCGGACTCAGAAATAATGAACCAAGGTATAAATACAGATATTGGCGATAATCTATCTCAACTAAATCATCTTAGGACTAACTGGAGGAGCGGTGAGAAAATAATAGAATTTAATAACCACATATTTTCATTAATAACAAATTCTTTTGAGGACGAAGAAATACGCAATCACCTTAAAAGAATATACAATAAAGATATTTCTCAGACGGTTAGAGAAGACATGATGGGCAAGGGATATGTTGAAGTAACGTATAGGGAAAAAGGTGAAGAAAAAATTGATTCAGCAAAGAAATACACTATAGATTGTATCAAAAAAATTCAAGATAGAGGTTATAGTGCGGGGGATATTGGTATAATCGTTAGAGATAATAATGATGCTAAAATCATTGCAGAGACTTTAATTCAGAAGTCTCTAAATTCGGAAGGGTATAATTTTAATCACGTTTCTGCAGATGCTTTAGATATTAAATCTGCACCTGTTGTTTGTTTTTTTATAAGCATATTTAAATATTTTTCAAATTTTAAGGATAGGCTCTCTCTTTCAGAAATTGTACACTTTTACTACAGGTTTGTCATTAAATTAGATGACATCTCACATTACTCTCTTTCTAACGAAGAAAAGTTAAGTCGGCTACCTAAAGAATTTAAGGATAACATATTTAAAGTTTCAAGACTTCCAGTATACGAGTTAGTCGAAGAGCTAGTTAGAATATTTGATTTAAATAAAATCGAAAGTCAGATACCTTACCTCCAGGCTTTCCTTGATCTTGTTCTTGAGTTTAAGTTATCCCAGGGAAAGGAAATCACTTCTTTTGTAGACTGGTGGGAAAACAATGGAAACAAAAAATTAAATTTAACAGAGCAGGACAATGCAATTCAGCTTATTACTATTCATAAGTCAAAGGGTCTAGAATTTAGTCACGTTATCATTCCATTTTTTGATTGGACATTAGACAATGATATAAGAGCGGCAAAAGAAAAAATCATGTGGGTAAATCTAAAAAAATTTGATAACCAATTTGATTTTCCATATCCTATTAGCTACAAATCTTCTCATCCAAAGAGTTTGTTTAGTGATGTTTATATCAGAGAAAGACTAAAGGCATATGAAGACAATATTAATCTAATGTACGTATCATTTACTAGGCCAAAATTTGGGCTGTTTATTAGAGCTGAGGAAACAAGAAAAGACATAAAAAATGTTTCGGATCTTTTATATTCAATAATAAAAGGTAAACTAAATTCCGGCTTGTATATATCAGGTGAAATCTCAAAGAAAAATAAAACACCAGAAAAAAAATCATATCATCTTAAAAAATATCCTTCTTTCTCATGGAAAGATAGAATCAAAGTCAGAACGACATCTGATAAGGGGATTGACTTTGAAAATATTAGTAGAGGAAAAAAAATGCATGAGATTTTTTCCTTTATTAGAAATTATAATGAGATAGATAGAGGGATTGAAATTTGTGTTTTAAAAAACATAATTAAATCAAGAGACAAAAAATATTATAAAGAGGTTATTGAAAAAATAATAAATAACAATAAAGTAAAGAAGTTTTTTAATCCAAATAATAAGTCCTACAACGAAGTTGAACTTTTGAACGAGAGTGGCGATGTTTTTAGGTTGGATAGAGTTGTTACGATGGAAGATGATTCTGTACATGTCATAGATTATAAGACCGGAGAAGAAAATAAAAAATATAACAAACAGATAAATAATTATAAAAAATTGCTGTCAAGTATTTATGCTAAAGAAATAGGTGGTCATATCATCTATATTGATTTAAACAAAGTAATTAAGGTATAATGAAAAAGAGGTTTTTTTTAGAGGAGGTCGTTGATTATACATTTAGAAAATATGATGATTTTAGGAAATTATCTATAATTTTTCCTAATAGGAGGGCTGGCCTATATTTTCAAAAGGCACTTTCTAAAAAAATAAAAAAAACTACATGGTCTCCAAAAGTTCATACAATGGAGGAATTTGTTCAGGGGTTTACTGATATTAAAATTTCTGATGATGTTGCAGATTCAATTCTATTAAACCATTACCTATTTAAGACTATCCAGAAACATCAAGAGGAAGAATCTAAAGTTTCTTTTGATAATTTTTATTTCTGGGGACAAATACTAATTAAGGATTTTGATGATGTTGATTTAAGTCTTAGAGATGAGTCTAAAATATTCAAACTCATAAAAGATCAAAAAGAGATTGATGAATCATTCAGTTTTTTGGATAAAGAGAATTACGAAAAAATAAAATCGTTTTGGACTAAGTTTTTTCCTACAATGAGTGTTAATCAGAAGAACTTTAAGACTTCATGGAAAATTTTGCTCAATGTGTATAAAGACTACAAAAGAGTTTTACTTAAAAACAAGATTGCGTACAAGGGATTGGTGTATAAGGAGTTTTTAAAAAAAATTTCTTCAGAAGTTATAGACAGTAACAAAGAATATTTGTTTGTTGGGTTTAATATTTTATCAAATTCTGAGAAAAAAATAATTAAATATTTTATAAAAGAAAATTCTTCAATGGCTTTCTGGGATTTTGATCAATATTATTATAATGACTATAAACAGGAGGCAGGAGATGCATTTAGAAAATTTAGTGATGATAAAATTTTAAATTCTACATTTCCTAAACACATTCCTGATAATTTTAATTCTGTTAATAAAAAAATTTCATCGATAGGTATAGGTTCACAAGTTGGTCAATCTAAAGTTTTAGGAAATCTTTTATCTAATAAAATAAACAATAAAAATTTTGACCAAGATAAGGTGTTAATCCTTTTACCTGACGAAAATCTTTTATTGCCTGTGCTTAATTCCATACCTGAATCTATAAATAAAATAAATGTCACAATGGGTTTAACGTTGTCTGAGACTCCTCTTTTTTCTTTAGTCCAATTAATAATAAAAATTCATAAGAAGACATTTATTAGGGACTTTAAAAAGTGCAATTATTATAAAGATGTATTAGAACTTATATCTCATCCTTATATTTATCAAAAAAATCCCGAATCATCGGATAAAATAATTTCAGAAATAAGAGATAATAAAATAATATATGTAGACCATAAATATTTAATAGAATCATCTGAAGTTTTAAATACTATTTTAGTAGAAGATGACTCGATTATAAATATTCTTCAAAAGGCATCAAATTTCTTATTTAATTCTTCTACTGATCTCGGAAAACTTGATAGAGAGTATTTAAAATCATTTCTTGAAATTTTAGATAGAATCATAAAAATAAATATTGAATTCAAATCACTTAGTAACCAATCAAAGCTTATTAATCAAATATTTAAAATGATAAGAATTCCTTTTTCTGGAGAGCCTTTATCAGGTCTCCAAGTTATGGGTGTACTTGAATCTAGAAACTTGGATTTTGATGATGTTTATATACTGAGTATGAATGAAGGTGATTTTCCAAGAAAATTATATAGTATTTCATTTATTCCATATAATATAAGAAAAGGTTTTCAATTGGAAACATCAGACTCAATGGATAAAGTATATAGTTATCTTTTTTATAGAGTAATCCAAAGAGCAAAAAATATCACTTTAATTTATAATACAAACTCAAGTTTTAGCTCAAAGGGAGAGAAAAGTAGATATATAAAACAAATAAGTTCGGAATCAAATTATAAAATAAATGATTTTTCTGTTACAGATAAGCTTGAAATAGATAATAAACCAAAATTATCTATACCTAAGAATAAAGAGATAATAGATAAACTTCAGAATAGATTTTTTAATGGGGGCTATATGTCACCATCAGCTATAAAAGACTATATGGATTGTCCTTTGAGGTTTTATTATAGATATGTTGCTAATATTAGAGAGGTAAATCCTATATCTTCTGAAATATTAAAGCCTGATTTTGGAAAGATAACTCATAAGGCGCTAGAGATTTTATATAGTGATATAATTAAAGGTAATTCAGGAGGTAATATTAATAAAAATGATTTTTTTAAATTAAAAAATGGAGTTAGTGGTTCACTAGATAAAGTTATACGAGCGCATTTTAAATTAAAGAAAAAAAATCAATTTTTCATGGAAGGAAATAATATTATTCTTTATGAAATAATGAAAGATTATATAAAAAAAATTATCTCATTTGATGAGGTTTATGCACCATTTGAAATAATAGATTTGGAGGGAGATAAGAATTCTGGATATTATAAAAATATTAACCTTCCTAACAATAAGACCGTAAAAATATCAGGAATAGTAGATAGGGTAGATAAAAAAAATAATTTATACAGAATTATTGATTATAAAACAGGTGGAGATACAAAAAGAATAAAAGATATTGATTCGTTATTTTCTGATAAAAGAACTGAAAGGAATGATGCTGTCTTTCAGCTTTTTTATTATTCATTATTATTACATAATAAGTTAAATGATAATCTACCTATAAGACCTGGTCTAATGAATATAAGGGAGATAAATAATAAAAATTTCAATATAAATATTATTATAAATAATAAATCAGTTACTAGTATAAATGAATATTTAGAAGATTTTGAGAAAAAACTAATAAAAAAACTATCAGAGATTTTTGATATTAAAGTTCCTTTCACTCAGAATGATGATGAGAACGCGTGTAAGTATTGCTCTTACAAAAATTTATGTTCTAGATAAATTATAAGTTTGAGTCCAATGACTTAGAAAGTGTATCCTTAGGAACTGCTCCTACGTGTCTGTCTACTAATTCTCCATTTTTAAAAACTAGTAATGTGGGAATACTTCTAACTCCAAATTTTATACTTGATTCTTGATTATTGTCAACATCTAGTTTGCCTACTATTGCTTTGCCATTATATTCATTAGCAAGTTCTTCAATCATCGGAGCAATCATTCTACATGGACCGCACCATTCAGCCCAAAAGTCAATTAAGACAACACTATTTTTTGTAACTATTTCATTAAAATTTGAATCTGATATTTCTAACGCTTTTCCCATTATTTTAAATTTTTGTAAAATTAAAAAAAATAAAATTATTTATTTATTAA
>JAYZHZ010000089.1:0-11111 GCA_036166035.1 Bacteroidota bacterium | reverse complement strand
TTTAGCTCTTGACTTTAATAAGCTCATGGTTCCTTCGCCACCGATTTATGAAGTAGATATTAGTGGGAATTATGTAATAGATCCTTTGACTAATGAACCCAAAATATTAAAAGGTAAAGATCCAAATAGATCAGTGCTAAGTGGAATTTTCACATCTTTTTCAGATGCTCCTGATGGTATATCTGAGGAGATAAAAGAGATAACTATTTCTTCAGGATTAGAATATTGGTACAGAGATGTTTTTGCTCTTAGGGGTGGATACTTTTTTGAGAATAGAGACAAAGGAGGAAGAAAGTTTCTTACATTAGGTGCTGGAATAAAATATAACAATTTAGGTATTGATTTCTCTTATTTATCAACTGTCGAAAATGATCACCCTTTAGCCGAGACAATGAGATTCTCAATTGCATTTATATTTGATAAAGAGGATTCATTAGAGGATGAAGATTAATTACTAATATTTAGTCCTAATTTATTTATGCCTTTTAACTTATCCTCTCTCATTGAATGTTTCACTAAAAAAATATATTCAGAATTTTTTTGAATAGGACTTATTTCTAATATTAATGAGTCTTTAACGAAATTCTTAAATATTCCAGATCCCAGGGGGTATCCATATTTTTTTTCAAAAAATTGAAATTCTATAATTTTAGAATTTAAAATATTTCTATTAGAGTCTAATAAAGAGTAGGATGTGAAAAAATTTTGAAATGGATATTCATTATTATAAGATACACTTAAATCAAATTTTAAACTTGTTGCATTATTGCTATTAAAATTAAAAACTATGGATGAGTCTGCATGCCATATATCATTTTCAAATGAATAGTAGTTACTGTACACTGTGCTATTATTACATGAAAATATTAAAAATATAATTAATACAAATAAGCTTAATCTCTTCATTATTAGTTATTTAAGGTCTCTCCCAATGTCTTTCCTGAAATATTTATTTTTCCATTCTATGGAGTTAGCAATTTTGTATGAGTTCTTTAACGCACTATCTAAATTCATTCCAAATCCCGTGCAGGCAAATACTCTTCCTCCATTACTTAGAATATTACCGTTTTCAGCCTTTGTCCCAGCGTGAAAAATTTTTGTATCTTCAATTTCTTCTAGACTTAATATTTTATCTCCTTTACTGTATTTATTAGGATATCCATTTGATGCTAAAATTACGGTTGTAGCAAACCCATCATAGGTATCTATTTGAATTTCTTCCAATCTGTTGTCCAAACATTTGACAAAAACATCTACGAGATCATTTTTTATTCTAGGGATTACTACCTGAGTCTCAGGATCTCCCATTCTGACATTATATTCAATTACATAAGGCTCTCCTTCTACATTCATCAAACCAGCAAATATGAAACCCTTGAAATCTAAATTTTCTTTTTTAATACCTTCTACTGTTCTCTTGATTACTTTGTCTTCAACTTTTTGCATAAATTCTTTATCCGCAAAATTTACTGGTGAAACAGCACCCATTCCTCCAGTATTTGGACCTATATCTCCCTCACCAATCCTTTTGTAATCTTTTGCTTCGGGTAATAGTATATAGTTTTGACCATCTGTGACTGCAAATACAGAAACCTCAATCCCATCAAGATATTCTTCAATAAGAACATTATTACTAGCTTCACCAAACTTTTTATTAACAAGCATGTTGGATAATTCTTCTTTTGCTTTATTTAGGCTATCAAGAATAAGAACACCCTTTCCCGCTGCTAATCCATCTGCCTTGAGTACGTATGGGGGTTCAATACTTTCTAGAAAGGATAATCCCTTTTCTAGACTGTTTAAATTAAATGTCTTAGATTTTCCACATGGTATGTTATTTCTAAACATAAACTCTTTTGAAAAATCTTTACTTCCCTCAAGTCTTGCCCCTCCTTTAGTGGGTCCAAATATTTTTATGTTCTTTAATCTTTCATCTCCATTGAAATAGTCTACTATACCATTTACTAGCGGTTCTTCTGGACCTACTACTACCAGATCAATATTTTTTTTAATTACAGTCTCTTTTACTATACTAAAGTCATTTATATCAATTTCAATGTTTTTCCCTATGTTACTTGTACCTCCATTTCCGGGTGCAATGAACAAATTTCTACACATTTTACTTTTAGACATCTTCCAAGCAATGGCGTGCTCTCTTCCACCAGATCCTAATAATAGAATATTCATTTTCAAAAATATTATTTAAATAACATATATTTAAGTTTTAAAGAAATAAATGAAAAAAGTTGCTATCAGCGGTTATTTTGATCCTATACACGTGGGACATCTTGAGTATATTGAGTTATCAAAAAAATTAGGAGATTACCTTATTGTGATTGTAAATAATAATCATCAGTGTGTGTTAAAGAAAGGAAAACCTTTTATGGATGAGAAAGATAGAATAAAAATTGTAGAGGCTATAGAATGGGTGGATGAAGTTTTTTTATCAATTGATATGGATAAAACAGTTTGCAAAAGTCTTGAAGCAATTAAACCTAATATTTTTACAAATGGAGGAGACAGAACTAATGAAGAGATACCAGAATCAATGGTCTGCAAAAAATATGGCATTGAAATTTTAGATGGTTTAGGAAAAAAAATAAGGAGCAGCTCAGGTTTAACCGGATTAAAATCAATTTAATTCCTCTGTCTTATAAGCTCATAGAGAATAATAGCTGAACTGGCTGAAACATTTAGTGACTCAATCTTACCTAACATTGGTATTTTAACCTTCTCATCGCTCAATGCAATAAGGTTTTGCGAGATTCCATCTTTCTCTGAGCCTAATATTATACATACAGGGGATTTATAATCAATCTTATATATAGTTTTTTCACTCTTTTCGTTACATGATATAATTTTTAAACCACTTTCTTTTAATCTAATAACAATATTTTTTAGACTTTTAACCTTGCACATTGAAACGTAGTTCAAGGCACCGGCAGATGATTTAACTGCATCGCTTGTTATAAGTGCTGATTCTTTTTCTGGTATAACGATGGCATCAACTCCAGAAGCTTCTGCAACTCTTGTGATGGCTCCAAAATTTCTAGTATCTGTAATCCTATCAAGTATAAGTACAATTGGATCTTTTCCGGACTCGTAACATCTCTGAATTATCTCGTCAATGGGTTGGTAAGTAATGGGGGATATAAAACAAATTATTCCTTGATGGTTTTTCCTGGTTATTCTGTTTAATTTCTCTTTTGGAACAGCTGATATATTAACATTTTTTCCTGCTAAATTCGATTTAATCTCATCAAATAACTCTTTAGATAAATTTTTCTGAATAAAAATTTTTTCTATAGTTTTTCCAGATTTTATAGCCTCTAAAACGGGTCTTGTACCAAAGATTATATCTTGACTCTTCATGGATATATATTATTTTAGATTTAATACTTGAATTAAGAACTTGAAATCTTTATTATCAGGTATCTTATTTTCTTTAGAATAATTAATTATCCACTGAACCTGTGAAATATTATTCTGATTTGAAGAGATCAGCTTTTCTATAAATGAATCTGGTGACATTTTCCCTGTCAAAATTTTTGTTGCTTCATATCCCAATATATGGTTGGAACTTATATTGTCAATATTTCTTTCCGTATAATCAATAACATCTTCCAAATAACTTTTTGAACGCGGATCATTAATTTTATCCATACAGAAGTATAGCAGATAGTTCTGAACTCTCTCATCAGGATTATAAGGCTTTCCAACACCCAAATTTTCAGGCCATTCTTTAGATTTTATTAGTAACTCTATGGCTTTTTTATAATCTGAATTAGAAATACTTTCCATTGCAGATCCAAAATATGCACTTGTATACAGTTCTCGCCCTTCTCCGGCATGTTCGTAAGGCAGAATATATAGGTTATTAAGAATTGAAATTGCCGAGTTGAATTGGTTTAAATGTATAAGAGATTTAACATATTCCATGCCAATTATATAATTGGATTTATCCTCATTATACACTTTTTTTAAAATATTAGAAGCTGCCAAATAGTTTCCGGATTCAAAATAATTATTAGCGAGTGATTTAACTATTCTCCAATTTTTTTGATCCATCGAGTATGCTCTTTCCAAATCTCCTTTGATAGATATTTTATCATTATTATTAATCATTAATGCTCTGGATAGATAGAAAATCGAATTGTTTGGGGAATAATCTAATTTAATTAGTAAATCTTCAGCTTCATCAAATCTTCCTTTTCCCCATAAATTTAGAGCAAGTAAGTAATTTGTTTTCCAATTATCAGAGTTACTGTCTGCCCATTGAAGAACATCTATGGTCTCTCTCCTGAATGGAAACACAAAATCAACATTTGATGAGGAAATTATGTCAATTAGTTGTCCGATATCTTTTTTCAGATATGATTTCCATATGTTATTTAAAAGTACATCCGGACCCAATTCTAATAGTATTAACGACTCATCTACTAGCCCTCTATTATAATAACTTATTGCTAGCTCCAGGAAAGTTTGGTAGGAAAGTTCTGATCTATGGGAATTAATTATTTTTCTTTTATTTTCATCATTTGGGTTTGATAGATACTTTTCGAAAGATACTATATGGTGTATGGGATCTATATCTTCTATTCTTTCTAGTGTCTCTCCTAGTGCATTCTTATTTGATAATAGCCTATTAGAAATAGCTATAATTTCTAAAGATGGAATATTATTACTATTAAATTCAAGAGATTTATTAGCATAGTATATAGATTTTTTATAATCTTTTTCTCTAAGATAAATATCTGCCATCTGAGAGAATGCATTAGATCTATATTTCATTGATCTGGCTGCCCAACCAAATGCTTCTTTACCATCCAGATTGTTATTGATTGCCTTATACACTATTCCTGCAACATAATTTAGAGATGGGTTATATGTATCAAAACTTAATCCATCATTAATAATTTTTAGTGCCTTTTCATATTCTCCACTCCTATAATACAACTCTCCTAGATTAGCTCTCGCATCTAAATGGTATGGATCCTCATTTATTATACTCTCTAGATTTTTTCTAGCATTGTCGTACTCTCTATAAGCAATATCTTCCTTAGCCTGTTGAAATAATTTTTCAGTCGACTCTAAGGATTTGAAATCATCATCTGTAGAGAATGATCTCTCAATTTGTTTTTTGTTTGGGTCAGATACATAATGGAGGTCTAATTCTTTTATTATTATTTCATAACTCAGAGTTTGGTCTATACTTACTGTAGATGTATGAACATCCATAGGTTTTAGTTTTAATTTTTCTTCGTAGTATATCTTATTATCTACCATGACGTGTAGATCTGAGTTAATTTGAATAAATGGATTTAATTTAATAGCTAAACCATCATTTGTCATAATGACGTTTAATGCCCCGTATTGTGATGCATCTCTCAGCCCCCCAATTTCTTTCAATGGAAACCAAGCCTCTGTCCACTTGTCTACAGCATATGGCTCAAAACTAACATTTGAAATAGGATTTTGATCTGAAGATGGAGAGTACTGTACAAAAAGTCTTCCTGCTTGGAATTCAATATACTGACCATCTGTATCAGTCAACAGATCTTCCCAAATACCTCCGAATCTTGACTGATCCCAAAGCCATAATTTCTGACCTGGTATATCTTCGTAGTTTCCCCAGTGACCATAACCGTAGTTACTATCAGTATAATATCCCCCAAAAAAGTCATTAAATTCTCCTACTACATGGTAGGATTTACTTGGACCAAAATTATTATTTCTATACTTTGATATATCTCTTCCATAACTATCAATAGGCCATTTTTTTGCTTTTCCACTATGTTCCAAATATATGTTTCCAGGGGTATAAAATTCCAGGTCATCTCTTGCCGGAGCCGCTGCAGTCATCCAGTTATAGTAAGACTGATGGAGGGGTGATGGGTTGTACCATAATGCGTCTGTAAAAAAAGCAGCATGATCTTTTGGCAGATTTATTGATACTCTCCACTGAGTTCTAGATGGAAGGTCGATATTTCCTACGATGCAAGAGACGCTTCCGTCTGCATTTTCTTTGATTGAATAGTCTACAGGTGTTGCGGTGGAAGGGTGGTGTCCGATAATTCCAAAATTGAACTCTATACCTCCCGATGTCCATGGACCTCTCATAGAAATATTTCTAAACTTAACCACTTCATTTCTATAGATGAACTCTTCTCCGGTTGATTTTTCAATTGCCCCCCAGACCTTTCCTCCCAATTCTGGAGTGACAAACACTTTAATGTAATCATTCTCTAATTCAACAATTTGAAATTTTTTAGTTGTTGAATTTTTCTGATATCCGTCAAAAGTAAAGTAAGGATATATTTTTGGATTAGACGTGAGTATCGGAATGGGGTTAGGGTCATTAAAATCATACGTAATCAGGTTCTTAGAATACTCTTTAACAGTTGATTGTGCGACCAATAAGTTTAAATTAACAATAAATAGATATAGTATGGGTATTAACTTAATTAAACTCTTTATTGAAACATTCATTTATTAATATACAAAATATTTAGAAAAGTAATCTTCATTCATTTCATAAGAATTATTAATTAGAAATGATTTAATATTAATTTTACGTAATGTCAATTTTTACAACCGAAATAACTTCCGATAAAATATCTTCAGATAGTCCTGTGCATCACAGACTTTTAAGTGCGTATGTTGTTGCAGAGAAATACATTAGAGGTGATGTGTTGGAGCTAGGATGTGGGGAGGGTAGAGGCATTGATATTATACTAAAAAAATCAAAAACTTTTACTGCACTTGATAAAATAGGAGAAGCCATTAGTGTTCTTTCTGAAAAATACCCTGAACAAAAGTTTGTATCTACTTCTTTCCCACCACTAGAAGGTATAGATGATAACTCATTTGATACTATTATATCATTTCAAGTAATTGAACATATTGAAGATGATGATCTTTTTCTAAGTGAGATACATAGAATTCTTAGACCAGGAGGTAAGGCATTGATTACCACACCTAACAATAAGATGACGTTAACAAGGAATCCATGGCATATCAGAGAATATACATCTAAAGAATTGGTGGATATATCATCAAAATATTTCTCTAATATAGAGATTAAAGGTATATCAGGGAACAGTAAAGTTATTGACTATTATAATGATAATGTAAAGTCAGTTCAAAAGTTTAAGAGACTTGATTTTCTCAACTTAGAGAAATATTTACCCAATTTTATTTATAAGATTCCCTACGAGCTGTTAAATAGATATAACAGAAACAATCTAAAAAACAAGAATGACGAACTGGTGTCTTCTATTTCATATAAGGATTACCTGTTGGTTAATGATAATTCTAATAACTTGGATTTATTCTTAATTTTAAAGAAACATTAGTCTATGAAAAAATTATTCTTTTTCTTATTTTCTGCAATCCTATTTTCTGGTTGTATATCACAAAAAAAATTATCTACTAATAGAAAGATAGACAGAGTTATAGACGAGGCCAGGACATATATTGGCACACCATATAAATGGGGAGGAAACGATAACAAAGGAATAGACTGCTCGGGATTACTTGTAAGATCTTTTGAGTCGATAGGTTTAAAGATACCGAGAACGACTTCACAGCAGATTGATCTTGGAAAAAAAGTTTCACTCAAAAAATCTAAAAAAGGGGATTTGGTGTTTTTTGCTTTTGGTAAAAGCAAAAGAAAAGTTACCCATGTGGGGATACTATCTAAATTAAAAAATTCTGCGGACATTAATTTTATTCATGCCTCGTCTTCAAGGGGTGTAGTTGAGACACAACTTATTAAGGATTATTACCTTAAGAGGATTCGTAAAGTCAAAAGAGTTTTTTAACAATCAAACTTTTTGTTTATAAACATATTTGATATAATTTATAAAAAAATAATACTATGAGATATATACTACTAATTATTACTTTAATATTTTCACCTACCCTGAAATCACAGGATAAGGATAAGGGAAAGGACAAGAAAGAAAAAACTATTGCTGAATTAACAAAATCAAGCAATAAAATTGATGGGTTGTTTCCCATCTTCCAGGACTCAGCGTCAGGAGAACTTAAAATGTTAATAAGAAAAGATCAGTTGGATAACGATTTTATCTACTTCTCTCAAATTGCAGATGGAGTAACTGAAGCTGGAAGTTTTAGAGGTTCTTATGGAGCTGACGTAATTTTTCAAATTAATAAATATTATAATAAATTGGAATTTGTTGCTCCCAATACAAATTTTTATTTTGATCCTGAAAATCCTTTGTCAAACTCAGAAGAGGCAAACACCAGTCATGCTATTATTTCTAGTAATAAAATTTTGGCGGAAGAAAATGATACCTATTTAATAAACGTAAATGACCTATTTCTTTCTGAAACATTAAGGAGGGTAAAACGACCGAAAAGACCAGGGGCATCACCAAATTCATTTAGCCTTGGGTCATTTGATAAATCAAAATCAAAAGTTAGAGAAATAAATAATTATCCTGAAAACACAAACTTAAAGACCGAATATGTATATAAGAATCTTAATACTTTAAATGGTGGCTCTGAAGCAGTTACAGATGCAAGATACGTTTCAATCCAGGTTTTTCACTCTATGATGAGTATGCCTGATGAGGGGTATGAAGTTCGATATGATGACCCTAGAGTTGGATACTTTTTGACTTTCGTCAATGATATGACAGAAACTGGAACTACTAATTATAAGGATATGATTAATAGGTGGAGGTTGGTAAAGAAAAATCCTGACCAAAAAATTTCTGAGCCAGTAGAGCCAATTACTTGGTGGATTGAAAATTCTACACCACACGAGTGGAGAGAAACAATAAAAGATGGTGTTTTAGCTTGGAATGAAGCTTTTGAGAATGCTGGCTTTAAGAATGCATTGGAGGTGAAAATTCAACCGGATGATGCTGATTGGGATGCTGGAGATATAAGATATAATGTGCTTAGGTGGACATCTTCTCCTAATCCTCCGTTTGGAGGGTACGGCCCAAGTATGACTAATCCAAGGACTGGCGAAATCATTGGGGCAGATATAATGCTAGAGTTTGTTCATTTTACAAACAGAGTATTCTACAACAAACTTGTCGGTGATGCTTCACAAAATATGGATTTAGAAAATGAAGTGGATTATGGAAATTTTGGAGACCATGATGATAAGTTTTATTGCTCAATGGGACACCTAATGCATGAAAATTTATTATTTGGAAGAACCTTTTTGGAGGTGATGGATGCATCTGACTATGACTTAGATAGGATTGAGAAAGAGGGTCTAAAATCTCTTATCATGCACGAAGTAGGTCATACTCTTGGACTTAATCATAATATGAAAGCCAGTCAGCTGTTCTCACCTGCAGAACTTTATGACGCAGAATTTATTGAAGGTAAGGCATTGACAGGATCTGTAATGGACTATGCTGGAATTAACTTAACTATGGATAAGGCATCGCAAGGCCAATATTATGATATGGCAGTAGGGCCATATGATATTTGGGCTATCCAGTTTGGATATACTCCTTTTAATAATGATTCACAAAGAGATGCAATTCTTTCAAGATCAACTGAACCAGAATTAATTTTTGGGAATGATGCAGATGATATGCGTTCACCGGGTAAAGCTATTGACCCTAGAGTTATGACAGGGGATTTGTCAAATGATCAGATATCTTATTCTATTGATAGATTTAATTTAGTTAATAAGATGATGGGAGAAATAGTTTCTAAGTTTAGTGTTGAAGGGAATACATATGAAGATTTGAGAAGAGCATACTATACTCTTAACTCACAAGCAGCTAGAGCTGGAGATGTAATAGCTAGATTTATCGGAGGAGTATATGTTGATAGGTCAACTATTGGACAGGCTGGGGGACAAAAGCCTTATACACCAGTAAGTTTGTCAGAACAGAAGAGAGCACTTAATGCATTAAACACACATGTCTTCTCTCCAAATGCTTTTAGGGCACCAAGTAATTTATATAGTTTGCTTGCGAAACAAAGGAGAGGTTTCGAATTTTTCTCTGGTCCTGAAGATCCTAAAATTCACGATCAAGTGTTATCTTATCAGACGAGAGTGCTTGCTCATATCATGCACCCTAATACTCTCCAAAGAATTATTGATTCTGAACTTTATGGAAATAGATATAGCTTATCTGAATTTATGGGGGATTTAAATAGTGCAATATTTAAAGCTGATTTGTCTACGGATATTAATACTTTCAGACAAAATCTACAAGCTGTTTATGTTACTAGACTAATAGATATGGTAAATGGTAAATCTTCTAGTAGGTTCAAGATTCCTGCTCAGTCTATGGCTATCTATAATTTAGAACAAATAGATAAATGGCTGAAAAAACCTGTGGGCAATACATCTTCAGTTGCACACAGAAATCATATAAAGCTTCTGGTAGGAAATGCTTTAAAAGATATTAAATAGTCTTAAAGGAGTATTTAATTTTTGTTTAATTAATATAAAAAATTATGAAAAAATATTTTCTTATAGTGATCACTTTTTTTATGTTTTCATGTTCTGATACAGATCATGTTTGTGAAATTCAATCAAATGGATTTATTGATGGAATAGACGGTCAGGTTATGATGGGAAGTCAGTCTGCTGTTGAAGTTTTTAAAGAAATGGATAAAGCATGGGCTGCTTTGGATTATGATAAATTGAAGACATTCGTTGCTGATGGTGCTGTTATGAAATTTGCAGATGGAGAAGTAGCAAATGGACCAGATGAGTTTGTTGAACAGATAAAAAGAGAAGTTGTCGAGATAGAGGAAAAGGGTAATGATTTCAAGTGGAATACTGACTATGCATTTTCTTTAGCAGTTACTACTGGAGAAGGAGATTGGGTAAACGCTCAGTTTACTTCAACTCATACAAATCCTGATTCTGAATTAGAGGCTGAAGTTTTCTATGAATTCTATCACATAATTGATGGTAAAGTTCAGGAATGGAATCAATTTAAGAGAACAGAGTTAAAGTAGTTTTCTAAGGTTGGGGGCCATAGCTCAGCTGGCTAGAGTGCTTGACTGGCAGTCAAGAGGTCGAGGGTTCGACTCCCTCTGGCTCCACTGTTTAAACCCGTTATTAGAGGGTTTTTATTTAATTACC
This sequence comes from Bacteroidota bacterium, assembly GCA_036166035.1. Taxonomy (GTDB): domain Bacteria; phylum Bacteroidota; class Bacteroidia; order Cytophagales; family MED-G16; genus MED-G16. Next base: position 13 of record JAYZHZ010000089.1, on the reverse strand, counting down.
TTTCAATTACTTA
>JAYZHZ010000088.1:0-15177 GCA_036166035.1 Bacteroidota bacterium | reverse complement strand
AAGAAAAAGGTAGACTAATTTCTTAACAAAATTATTCATACACTTTATAGTTTATTTAAAAATTATAGTTAGTTGTACTAAAAACAACTAAGTAAATTAATTAAAAATTAGGTATTTAGAGAGATTATTCCGAGTTATTTTTGATGTGTTCAATCAGCTTTTCGCAGAGTTTATTTGTCTCTTTTTACATAAATTCATCACCAGTTGAGTTCAAAATACTCTGGCTGAGACCACCAAGACAGTCAATGTAAAATTTTTTCATATCACTAGTTTTCATTTTCTTCGTCCAAAGATCTATTCTTAATGTGTTATTTTTATTTTCATCCCACAGAGATAAACTTATGGATTTTGTTTCTGAAAGTCCATCAGATATATTATCATCTGCATTCCACTCGATTTTTTCAGGGATATTCTCTTTATCTAGAGTTACTATAAATTTAATTTCTGATCTCTTCATTTTTAATTATTTTAAGTGCTTCCTTTTTATCATTTACTAGTTGTAATTCAAGTTTTTTTAAACTATCAAATTTAATTTCATTCCTTATTCGATTAATGAATATTATTTTTAATGATTTACCATATATATCTTTGGTCATATCAAAAATATTAATTTCAATTCTTTTTAATTTGCCTTCTAGAGTTGGCCTAAAACCAATGTTTATCATTCCTTTAAATTCATGGTTTTCTATAATAGCTTTTCCTGCATATACACCATCTTTTGGAACCAACTTCATATTATCTTCAATCTTAATGTTAGCAGTAGGAAAGTTCATTTTTTTTCCTATACCATCTCCTTTAACAACAATTCCTCTTATATAGTAATTATAACCAAGCATTCTCCTTGCCTCAAACATCTCCCCACAACTTATTTTTTTCCTTATTTCAGATGAGCTTATGTTTAAATTATTATTAATTTCTTTCTTTTTTACTTCTTCAATTTCAAATGAGTACTTATCTTGGATTTTTTTAAGATATCCAAAATTACCTTCTCTATTGTGTCCAAAGGAGTGATTATAACCAATGATTAACTTACTAATTTGGATTTTTTTTTCAAGAAATTCTCTTACAAATGATAAGGCGGATAATTTTGAGAATTCTTTGGTAAATTCAATGATATATAAAATATCGACTCCAAAACTTTTCAAATTCTTATGTTTATCGTTTTCAGATAATAATAAGTTAACAGATTCTCCTTGATTTAATACAGTTCTTGGATGAGGCCAAAATGTTATAAGAACGCTTTTTCCATTTTTGGATTTTGCTTCATTAACCAGTTTGCTGAGAATTTTTTTGTGACCTAAGTGTATACCATCGAAATAACCAATTGTTCCAACCAAATAACAATTTTCTTTTAGTATTGAATTATCTCTAATTATTTTCAATTTTTTCTTTTTTTATTTTTTCAACTAATTTATCAATTCTATATGCATTATCAACGCTAAAATTTCCAATATGTGTTCTTCTTAGTTTGGAAAGATAAGCTCCACAGCCTAAACTTTTACCAAAGTCTCTTGCAATGGATCTTATATATGTTCCTTTAGAACATATTATTTCAAATGAAATTATGGGTAGTGCAATATTTTTTATTGAGAAAGATTTTATTTCAATTTCTTTCTCATCAAGAAAGATATCTTCTTCCTTTCTAGCTAGTTCATAAGCTCTTTTGCCCCTCACTTTAACTGCAGAAAATTTAGGGGGTCTTTGCAGTTGTTTACCTATAAATGATTTAGACGAATTTATTACGTCAGTTTTTTTTATTTTATTAAAAGAGCAAGATGAATTAATATCCGTTTCCATATCATGTGATGGAGTTGTGTTTCCTATAGTGAAATCACCAGTATATGTTTTTGTGAGGTTCTGATAATCATTAATTTTTTTAGTATTTTTTCCAGTGCAAATAATCAGAAGACCTGTAGCTAGAGGATCCAACGTTCCCGCATGACCAATTTTCTTGCATTTTATCAAATTTCTTAATTTTTTTATTACATCAAATGACGTCCAATCTAATTCTTTATCTACTAAAATGGTTTGACCTGAATTATATTTTTCTAAAAAATTTGAATCCATATTTGAATTGACTTTTTTCAGCAAATTAAAAGATTTATTTTAGTAATGAAGTTATACTATGAAAAGATATTTTTTAATTTTTTTTCTAATATTTTCTGATACTATATATGCGCAGAAATCATTGTTTAAGAAACATAATCTGACATTGAATGTTGTCAATAAAATAGACTTCAATCAAAATTTTAATTTAACAGATAATAAAGTTGCTGAATTATTTAAAGACGCACTTCTTAAAAAGAATGTTAATGTATCAGGTGTAGATAATAGATATTTCGTATCTATATCTTATGGTTGGAAATATAAAAGATCTACTGAGTTAGAGATAGATAACTATACGGGTTTTATTATAGACGTAAAAAATGGAGATAAGGTATTGGCTGAATTCTCCTCATCTAAAACAAAAAATTTAGAAGAATCTATTGATGCACTAGTATCTAAATTGTTTTATGAAAATGAAAGAATTGATGATAACGGTAAATTTATAGATATTTCGGATCATTTTAAGAAGATGGATATGAGTTCCTGGGATTCTTCAAGACCTGATTCTCATGCTCCAGCAGGTATTTTTACTGATCATACTCATAATAAAGATGGTGTTATGATTGGTTATAAACTTAATTTATCGTCAAGTAAAGATAATTTTAATGGCAATGATGTTTTTACACAGGATCAAATCACTCAATTTTATGATTTGCATGTTTTATCTCAATCTTCTCTAAATCATTTAATTGAATTAATGTATGGGTTAAGTGATAAACTAACGATTTCTTCGATATTATCTATAGTGGATAAGAAAACAACTTATATTAACAAGAGGGGAGACGAATTAAATTTGAATTCTACGGGTATTGGAGATGCTGAGGTGCAAATTTTATATAGTATTTATTCATCTAAATGGTTCAGAATACATTCTAATTTAGGTCTTGAATTACCTATAGGCAGTATCACTAAAGAACAAGAAAATAAAATTCTTCCATATTCCATGCAAATAGGAAATGGATATCTCTCCACTGTTCTTGGTTTTACCTCATTATTTCAGGGAAGTTTTTTTTCTGGTGGCTTTCAACCTATAGCAAGAATTCCTTTACATAATAACTCTAGAAATTATTCGTATGGTAAAGAGTTTGATATAAGTTATTGGGTTTCTTTCAAGTTAAATAATATGCTGAGTTTGAGTTACAGGCAGAACTTTGTAAAATCTCAAAAAATAAAAGGTTCTGACAGCGATTTGAATATTCAGGAAATGGTTCTTAATAATTCTAATAACTCAGGGTATAGAATTTTTAATAATGCTCTAGGAATTAATTTATCTATTAATAAGGGAATTATGAGAAATTCTAGGGTATCGTTGGAGTATAAAATTCCATTATATCAAAGTTTTGATGGATTACAAATTGGAAATATTAATGAATTTAATTTAAGTTTACAGTATACACCAGGAGGACATAAAGGACACTAATTATGAGATTTTTATTTATTCTAATTGTTTTATTTTCATGTTCAAATAATAATTCTATTCATGAATCAAATATGGAATTTCATGAATCAAATATGGAATTACTTGATGAAATTATCATAGTTCATGATGAATTGATGATGGAGATGAAAAATCTAAAAAATTTAAAAAATGATTTAATTGAAATAGAGGAGAAAGTAGATATAGATGAGGAAATAAAAAATTTGGAAGACGCTCACAAATCAATGATGAATTTTATGGAAAATTTTAGTGCAGAGTTTTCTTTTGAAGACTATCCAATGAATAAAGAAAAATATAAAAATTTAAATCAGTCGGATCTAAAAAATGTTAATCAGAAGCTTAAAGAATTTGATAAAGCTATCAACAAAGTTTCAAATAAATTTCAAAATAGCATTAGAAAAGGTAAAGAAATATTAGATGGAATTGATTGAATCCAATTCATCAAATGAAAAATTCATTATCCCAGAATTACATTTTTCGTAATTAAAATGCCACCATTCATACTCATAGACCGAAAAATTATTTTTTTTCATAACAGAAATCAAAAGATCTCTAATCTCCCTTTGTTTTTTTGTCCCACCAGTATAGTTTGGGTATGCTTTCTCTGTGAATTCATCATATCCTGATATCATATTTACTGGCTCTCCGTTTGCTATATTATAAAGCCCTATATCAATTGCGCAGCCTCTGTTGTGCACTGAACCCATCTCGGGATCAGCAACAAAATGCTTTAGATCGTTTGGGGTCCCTTCCCAAAACATTTTTGTGATGAACCATGGTCTGTATCCATCATATATAATTAATCCAAATCCATTTTTCATTAATTCTTCATTTGCTCTAATTAAATTTTTTGCGGCATCTTCATTTAAAAATGCTCTAGCATTTTTATAGAATTTTGATTGCATGAAATTTTTAGTAGAAGCATATCTTATATCTAGTTTTATAGTTTTATCAAGTTCTGATACTTCAACTAGGTAAAGATGAGATTCAGTTGAATCAAGAGAGGGAGGTGATGCACTTAAAGCTATCTCTCTAATTTTACTTATTTCTTGTACTGGAGTAATAGTAAATAATTCATTTTTCTTATCATAACAGCCCGATAGTATTCCGATTATTCCAATAGCTAAACAATAAAATGAGAAATATATTAACTTGCTTTCTCTAACTATTTTTAGCATTAGCCTACAAGCAAAAATTCCACTTATCAGTGCAGATAAAAAACCAATAATGTACGGAATTGTATTGTCTTTTAATACGATTAATTCTGAATTGATAATGCCATGATAAATCTTTAATAATAGAATACCAAATATAGGAACCAGAACCATTATAAATGAAAATCTGGTTGCTTCTTCTCTGTTCACTTTTAAAAGAATTGCTGTAGATATTGTAGCTCCAGACCTAGAGATACCTGGAATGATAGCTAGAGCTTGAGCTAGTCCAATGATAAATGCGTCTTTAAATGAAACACTTCTATCAGAATCTTTTTTAGAAAAAAATGTAAAAAATAAAAGCAATGAGGTTACTATTAGCATTGAACCAACAAGTGTCATGTTACCAGTAAATAAAGTTTCTATTTTTTTTTCATACATTAATCCAATTATTCCTACAGGCATACTTGAAACAATTATTTTGCTTGCAAATTCAATCTCATTTTTTTTAAACTTTATTAAACCCGATAAGATATTATATATATCCTTTTTGAATACATAAATAATACTTATTGCCGTGGCAATGTGTACAAGTACTGTAAAAAATAAATTGTTTGAGGGATTAGTTTTTAATAAAAATGAAGCAATTTCTAGATGACCACTACTACTAATAGGTAGAAATTCGGTAAGTCCTTGAATGATTCCGAGTATTAAAGCTTCATACCATTCCATAAATTATTTTTCTTTATGAAAAATGGCAAAAAACTGGAAGATAAAACCGAAAAGAACAATAATTGGTCCAAGAGTTAATCCTAGAAAGCCATAGCCATACTCTTCATTATCAATAGACATAATCACAAACCCACTAATTATTATTAAAATTCCAATAAGCATTAATTTGTAATTACTATTACCAAAAGGAAGTCTGGATTTATTACTCATATGATCTATTTATACAGGTCATCCAACGAAGATTTTAGATACTTATTAACTGAACTATAAGTACTTAAAATTACCATAAGAATTCCAGTTGTTATTAGTGTGATAAATATAATACTTAATTGGTCAATACTAACAATCATCTCAAATCCATTTATCTTATCATTAGCAAGTAATATAAGCATGTAAAGACTAATCGATGAAATTACTCCAGATAGTAATCCATATAATAATCCTCTGTAGATAAATGGTTTAAGTATGTAAGCCGATGTTGCTCCTACAAGTTGCATACTCCTAATTAGAAATCTTTGGGAAAAAAGAGCGATTCTAAGAGTATTATTTATAAGAATGAAAGAAATCAATGATAGAACAAGATATATTCCTATAAAAACAAGACTTATATTTCTGATGTTACTATTTATGTTGTTAATCATTTCTTTAGAGTAGTCAATTTCATAAACTCCAGGGATACTAAGTATATCAGATTCAATACTACTTAATTTTTCAAGTTCAAAAAAACTAGAATTTATTTTTAAAATTATTAAGTCCCTTAAAGGGTTATCACCAAGAAAATCAATAAAATCTTCTCCAATTTCCTTTGAGAAATCTTCGGCTGCTTGTTTGCTAGATACATAGCTAAGAGTATTTTCATCATTTGATAATGCATATTCTTTGGTGAAAAGTGTCCTTTTAATCTGATCAACTTGAGCATTTGAAATGCCTTTGTTTAGATATATGTTTACTTCTGTGTTTTCTTGAATAACCTTTTTTACTTGGAAGGACGTAAGAAGAAAAAAACTGAAAATACCTAAAAGCAAAAGAGAAAGAGAGACACTAAATATTACACTTAAGAACGGGAAATTCCCAAAAGTTTTTTTAGCTATCTTCTTTCTCTCTTTGTACATATATTTATACCAATAATGGAGCTATTACAAGCGCTACAACCGATATTAATTTTAATAAAATATTAAGTGATGGTCCCGAAGTGTCTTTAAATGGATCTCCAACAGTATCACCCACTACAGCAGCTTTATGGGCATCGGTACCTTTATTTCCTGCTTCTTCAATCATTTTCTTTGCATTATCCCAAGCTCCACCAGCATTAGACTGAAATATAGCCATTAAAACACCAGATGATGTAACACCAGCAAGTAAACCACCTAGCATTTCTGCTCCACCAAGAAATCCAATAATAACAGGAACAGAGATAGCCATTAAGCCAGGAAGAACCATTTCTCTTAGAGCAGCTTGTGTTGAAATCTCTACACACTTACTATACTCTGCAACCCCATCAGCATCATTGAAAATTTTCATATCTGACTTTGAAGCTTTCGACAGATCAGAATCGTATTTTTTCATAACTTCAAGAGCTGCTTTTAGCTTAGGTAACTCTTTAAACTGTCTTCTAACTTCTTCAATCATACTCATAGCTGCCTTACCAACTGCGTTCATTGATAATGCTGAAAAAACAAATGGTAGCATTGCACCGATAAGTAAACCTGTCATAACTATAGGGTTTGAGATATCTATAGTACTAATTTTAGCAGTTTGCATAAATGCTGCAAATAACGCTAGCGCAGTTAGTGCAGCTGATGCAATTGCAAAACCTTTTCCAATTGCTGCAGTCGTATTTCCAACAGCATCTAGCTTATCAGTTCTTTCTCTAACTTTTGGTGGCAATTCAGCCATTTCTGCAATTCCTCCTGCATTATCTGATATTGGACCGTAAGCATCAACAGCCAATTGAATACCTGTGTTGGCTAACATACCAACTGCTGCAATTGCAATACCATATAATCCTGCAAAATGATAAGAAGTTAAAATAGCAGCACAAATTAATAGTATTGGAATCATAGTTGACATCATACCAACTCCAAGTCCAGAAATTATAGTAGTTGCAGCACCTGTATCGGACTGTTTAACAATTGATTTAACAGGAGCTTTACCAGTTGCAGTGTAATACTCTGTAATTTTTCCAACTCCTAGTCCAGCAAGTAAACCAGCAATAGTTGCATAAAAAACACCCATTGATGTGTATTCTTTTTCACCAAAAACCCAAGCTTCAGGCAGAAAATGACCTATAAGAAAATAGGTAGTAACTATCATAAGGCCAGCAGATCCAAATTCACCAAGATTTAAAGCTGCGTGAGGACTTCCTCCTTCTTTTACTCGAACAAAGAAAGTTCCAATTATAGACATTATAATTCCTGAAGACGCGATAAATAAAGGTAAGATAATTGCATTTGTCTCCATTCCAGAAAATTCTTGAAGCCCAATGAATGCAGCACCTAAAACCATTGCACCAATTATTGATCCAACAAATGATTCAAAAAGATCTGCTCCCATACCTGCAACATCTCCGACATTATCCCCAACATTATCTGCAATTGTAGCAGGATTTAATGGATGATCCTCTGGAATACCAGCTTCAACTTTTCCAACCAAATCTGCACCAACATCAGCTGCTTTAGTGTAAATACCTCCACCAACTCTTGCAAAAAGTGCGATAGATGATGCTCCTAATGAAAATCCTGAGATTACTTTTATCACAGTATCAATATCTTGAAATAAATTACTATATATGAGAAAAAGAGACCCAAGGCCTAAGACTCCTAATCCAACGACTCCTAATCCCATAACTGCCCCACCTGAGAACGCAATCTCTAGAGCTTTACCTAAAGATTCTTGTGCTGCATTGGTTGTTCTTACATTAGCCTTTGTAGCAACTTTCATTCCTATAAAACCAGCAAGGCCAGAACACAATGCTCCAACAACAAAAGATACAGCTACTAACCAACTAGTGCCTTCACTTTCTCCTTTAAAGCCTAATAAAACAGCTGTTATAATAACAAATACTGAAAGTATTTTATATTCTGCTCTTAAAAATGCCATTGCACCATCTGCAATATTTTTGGCAATTCTTTCCATTTTCTCTGAACCAACCTCTCGGGACGCTACCCAATTATTTTTTATATAAACAAATAAGAGTGCGAGTATACCTGAACCCGGTATAAAGTATAACATTTCATTCATAGTAGTTAATTTAAATTTAGCGCAAATATAGTATCAAATATTTAGCTGCAATACTCTTCATATACGTTTTTGAGATGTTCCGCTATCATTGAAGCATCTCTACCCTCAATATGATGTCTTTCTACGAAATGTATAAGGTTTCCGTTATCAAATAAAGCTATTGCAGGTGAACTTGGTGGATAAGGAAGACACATTTCCCTCACCTTATTAACTGCTTCAAAGTCTACTCCAGCAAAAACAGTAAAAAGTTTATCTGGTTTTTTATTGGAAAGGGTAAGTGAATTTTTCACGCCAGGTCTTGCCGCACCAGCAGCACAACCACATACAGAGTTTATTAATACTAAACACTTACCAGAGTTTTCGTGAAGCTCTGAAACAACAGATTTAGAGTCTTTTAACTCAGTAAAGCCTACAGAAGTAAGCTCTTCAATCATTGGTTTTGTTAATTCTTCAGGATACATTTTAAAAAAATTTAATTTAACATTTTACATAAAGCCTAATTCAAGTTTTGCCTCTTCAGACATCAAATCACTGGAATAGGGTGGTTCAAAAGTCATCTCTATCTCCACTTCATTAATTTCTTTTATCATTTCAACTCTATTTTTTACCTCGCTTGGAATTGTTTCTGCTGCAGGGCAAGAAGGAGATGTGAGAGTCATGAGAATGTGAACATTTTTTTTTGGAAGTAGATTTATCTCATATATTAAACCTAATTCATAAACATCAACTGGAATTTCTGGGTCGTAAACAGTTTTGATTGCTCTAACTATCTTTTCTTTTAATTGTATCTCTTTTTTATTGTCCATTATTATATGATAGTGCAATAATTTTAAATTTCTTTTCCATCGATTCGAGACCATTTGATCTTTGAGTTCCAATGAATCTAGAGAGTCCTGTTTTACTAATAAAAAACAATTTAGTATTTAAAATATTTTTAGGGGACTGTCCAGAAAAAACTTTTATCAACAAACTAAGTAGCCCTTTGGTTATGGATGTGTTACTATCTCCTGAAAAAATAAGTTTTTTGTCTTGAATTTTATGTGTTAGCCAAACCATTGATTGACATCCTTTAACAAGATTTTCTTCGGACTTATATTTTTCATCCAAAACATCAAGCTTTTCTCCAATCTCCATAAGATAATTTAAAGTCATCTCAAAATCATTATCCAAAACTTTGAAATTTTCTATTATCTCATTCTGTATATTTTCAGTGCTAATCACGATTTAATTTTTCAATTGAGTTTATGAAATAGTCAATTTCTTCTATATTATTATAAAATGCAAGTGATAATCTAGCTGTTCCATCCAAATTAAATTTTTCAATCAGAGGTTGCGTACAGTGGTGGCCAGTTCTTATTGCAATTCCTTTTGCATCAAGAAGAAGACCCAAATCGTAATAATGTATTTTGTCTATTGTAAATGAAAAGATTCCGATTTTGTTTTTTGAATTACCAATAATATTTAGATTTTCTACATTATTTAGTTTCTTATTTGTATAGTCTCTAAGAGAAGATTCATACTTTTCTATATTATCTCTTCCAATCTTTTCAAGATATTTTATGGATTCATTAAAACCAATTACATCACCTATATTGGGTGTTCCCGCTTCAAATTTATGGGGCAAATCGTTATAAGTAGTAGTTTCAAATTTAACATCCTTAATCATTTCACCACCACCCATATATGGTGGCATTTTCTCTAATAATTCTTCTTTTCCATATACTATTCCAACTCCAGTAGGTCCGTACATTTTATGAGCAGAAAAAACATAAAAATCACAATTTATATCTTGAACATCAATTTTTGTATGAGCAGATGCTTGCGCTCCATCAACTAAACATGGTATGTTATTTTTATTGCAAATGTTGACTATTTCTTTAACGGGGTTTACTGTTCCTAGAGTATTTGATATATGGACAATTGAAACAAATTTAGTTTTGCTAGAAATTAAATTATTAAAATCTTCTAAGTCTATTTCACCATTCTCTTTTACATTAATTGTCTTAAGTAAAAGACCTTTTTCTTTTGATATCATCTGCCATGGTATAATATTAGAGTGATGTTCCATCTCACTTATAATTATCTCATCTCCTTCATTAAAATATTCTTTACCAAAAGATGTAGATACTAAATTGATACCCTCAGTTGCTCCTCTTGTAAAGATTATTTCTCTTTCTGATTTTGCATTAATAAACTCTTTTACTGATTTCCTAGTATTTTCAAATTCCGTAGTAGCTTTTTCTGCAAGCGAATGTACTCCTCTGTGAATATTTGCGTTATAATTTTTGTAATAATCTGATATTGCATTAATTACTGCATTTGGTTTTTGAGTAGTAGCAGCGTTGTCAAAATATACTATATCATTATTATTAATTTTTTTCCCCAGTATAGGAAAATCTTTTCGAATACTATCTATAGGAAAATTAATCATGATTAAGTTCTTTAAGCTCACGTAAAATTATTTTCTCAACTTTTTTTCTTAATTCTTTGTTCTCAATTTTCTCTATAATTTCATTACTAAATGCAGAAAGTAATAATGCTCTGGAATCCTTTTTAGATATACCTCTTGACATAAGATAAAATAGAGCATCTTCATCCAATTGACCTACAGTGCAACCGTGGGAACATTTTACATCGTCAGCCCATATTTCGAGTTGAGGTTTGGTATTTATCTTTGCGTTTTCTGAAAGCAAAATGTTATTATTTGCTTGAAATGCATTTGTCTTTTGTGCTTTTTTTCTTACAAATATTTTTCCATTAAAAACACCATTTGATCCTTCGTCCATTATGCCTTTATAATGTTCATTGCTTATGCAATTCTCATCCATATGGTCAACAGATGTGTGATTATCTATATGGGATTTTTTTTTGATTGCATAGAAACCATACATGTTAGAATAGCAATTTTTATCATTTAGAATAATATTCAAATTATTTCGGATTGTTGCACCTGAAAAACTGAAAGTAAAAAAGTTAGATACGCTATTTCTTTTTTGGAATGCATTAATACTATTAAAGTGATAATTCTTTTCTATTTTCTGTAGATTATGGTAGCTTAATTTAGAATTTTCATCTAGAAAAATTTCTGAAACAGAACTGGAAAAATTTTCTTCAGTGCTTAAATTAATAAACTCTTCAGAAAATGATACTTCTGCATTTTTCTTACAAATAATTAGTTTTCTAATGTATGAGACTAAAGAAGAGTCTAAAAAGTTAATAATTGATATGTTTTTATCAACATTTGTATTATTATCAATTAAAATAGATAAACATTCTTCATGATGTATTGAATTAATTGAACTAAATAGGTCATCATTTGAATCATCATAATTCTGGTAAATTTTGTCAAACTCTTTTTTTGTTTTAGTATCTAATTTTGAAAATTTTTTTACTAATATGTTATTGGGTAAAGTTGAAAGTTCCTTATTGAAATTCCCATTGATAGTTACAATTAAGTATTTTTCTTTTCTGTTTTTTAAAATATTTTTATAATCTCTTATTTCCTTAAGATTTATACTGTCTTTCTCGAAAATTTTAAATTTTTTTTCTAGTCTTTTTAGTAGGGGAGTATACTTATATTCCTCTTTATATTTAGAAATAGCATTACCTATGTTTTTGAAAATTTTAGACTTCTTTTTTTTAAGTCTTCTGTCTTTCTCCCTTATAACATTTTCTTCAATAAGATGTATATTCTTCATTTTATATCTAATATTAATGTTAACCTTCTAACCAGTCATATCCTTTTTTTTCAAGTTCAATAGCAAGGTTTTTATCACCAGATTTAACAATTTTTCCATCAATTAAAACATGAACAAAATCTGGGACTATATATTCCAATAATCTTTGGTAGTGTGTGACAACTATGGTAGCATTATCTTTTGATTTTAATGTATTGACTCCATTAGAAACTATTTTTAATGCATCAATGTCAAGTCCTGAATCGGTTTCATCTAATATTGATAGTTTTGGGTTTAACATCGCCATTTGAAAAATTTCATTTCGTTTTTTTTCTCCCCCAGAAAAACCATCATTGATAGATCTGCTTAAAAGATCTTGTTTGATATTAACAAGTTTCATTTTCTCCTTCATTAGTTTTAGGAAAGCAACAGCATCTAGGGGTTTTTCCCCTTTAAAATGTCTTATTTGATTTACTGCTGTTTTCATAAAGTTTGTTGTAGTAACTCCAGGGATTTCAACTGGATACTGGAAAGCAAGAAAGATTCCTTCTCTTGCTCTTTCATCAGGACCAAGATCACTTAAGTTGTTACCATTAAATTTGATCTGACCATTTGTAACATCATAATCATCTCTTCCGGCAATTACTGATGCTAATGTGCTTTTTCCTGAGCCATTTGGTCCCATAATTGCATGAATTTCCCCAGAATTAACTTTAAGATTTAATCCTTTAAGGATTTTTGTTTTTTCAACTGATGCGTGAAGATTTTTTATTTCTAACATTTTATAATAATTAAATTAACCTACACTACCTTCTAGAGTTAGTGATAAAAGCTTTTGAGCTTCAACTGAGAACTCCATAGGGAGTTGTTTTAACACATCTTTTGCGTACCCATTTACGATTAGTGCAATAGCACTTTCTTCATCTATTCCTCTCTGCAAACAGTAAAAGATTTGGTCTTCACCAATTTTTGAAGTAGTTGCTTCATGTTCGACTATAGATAATTTATTTTCGACATCTATATATGGAAATGTATGTGCTCCACATTTATTTCCTAGAAGCAAAGAATCACACTGAGAAAAATTTCTTGATTTTTCAGCTCTTTTAATAACTTTTACTTGTCCTCTGTAACTATTTTGAGAATATCCTGCAGAAATACCTTTTGATATTATTTTTGATTTCGTGTTTTTCCCAATATGAATCATTTTAGTTCCTGTATCTGCTTGTTGGTAATTATTAGTTACCGCAACAGAGTAGAACTCTCCAATAGAATTGTTCCCTTTTAAAATGCAAGATGGATATTTCCATGTTATTGCTGAGCCAGTTTCTACTTGAGTCCAGCTTATTTTTGAATTATCACCAGAACAAATTCCTCTCTTTGTAACAAAATTAAATATTCCACCTTTGCCATCTTTATCTCCAGGATACCAGTTTTGAACTGTTGAATACTTAACTTCTGCGTCTTTAGCAGCAAAAATTTCAACTACTGCAGCATGAAGTTGGTTTTCATCTCTCATTGGTGCAGTACATCCTTCAAGATAACTTACATAAGATCCCTCGTCTGCAATAATTAATGTTCTTTCAAATTGACCAGTATTCGATGCATTAATTCTAAAGTAGGTAGATAATTCCATTGGACATCTCACTCCTTTTGGAATGTAACAAAAAGATCCGTCAGAAAATACAGCAGAATTTAGAGAAGCAAAATAATTATCTTTTGTTGGCACCACGGAACCTAAATATTTTTTTATGAGATTAGGGTGTTTATTAACTGCCTCAGAAAAAGAGCAGAATATTATACCTAATTCACTTAATTTATCTTTAAAGGTAGTTCCAATTGAGACGGAGTCTATAACTGCATCGACAGCAACTCCACTTAATCTTTTCTGTTCTTGAAGGGATATGCCCAATTTTTCAAACGTTTTAATTAATTCAGGATCAACATCATCTATTGATTTAAGAGAGGTTTGTTTTTTAGGTGCTGAGTAATATGAAATTTTTTGATAATCAATTTTGGGAACATTAATGTTTGCCCACTCAGGTTCTTTCATTTTTTTGAAAGTCGAGAAAGCATCCAGTCTCCATTTTAGTAACCATCCAGGTTCGTTTTTTTTACTGGATATAAGCTTAATTATATCTTCATTTAGACCAGAAGGTGCTTGGTCAACATCAAGGTCAATCGACCATCCATGTTCGTATTCCTTGGAAGTAAATTCTTTTAATATTTTGTCGTCTTTACTCATGTAATTTTATATGGCGCAAATTTATGCAACAAAATCTTTTTAAACTAAAAAATTGATTAAAACGCTTATTTTACCAGTGCACTTCCCTTTAATGTTTCTTCAATAGACATAAAGGATTCTGTTCTTGTTATACCCTTGACTTTATGTATTTTAGTGTCAAGTATTTCTCTGAAATGAGGTGTGTCTTTGCAGAGTATTTTTACAAAAATTGTATACTGTCCAGTTATGGCATGAATCTCAAGAATTTCTGGGATTCTTTTAAGTGCTTTTACAGCATCTCTATAAAGAAAACTTTTTTCAAGATATATACCCATAAAGCAAGAGATATTATATCCAAGTTTAGAATAATCAATATCAAGTTTTGTTCCTCTTACAATTCCCATTTTCTCTAATTTTCTCATTCTCACATGCACAGTTCCCCCTGAAACAAAAACTTTTTTTGCAACTTCAGTATATGGGAGTTTTGCATTACTTGAGAGGATGTTTAAAATTTTTAGGTCAATATTGTCAATATGATAATTTCCTCTCATTTTTGGGTATTAATTTTAAAATTTTACAATAAAATATAAGTATAATTAAAATATTTTAAAT